>CALAVG010000001.1 GCA_937892275.1 uncultured Methanomicrobiales archaeon
TGATCCTGCGGGAGTACTTCCCGTAGAGATTGAGAACGAGTTTCTCGCAGGGTTTGTACAAGGGTTCGGTCTCCATCCTCTCGAACATCTTTGTAATCTTCGTGCGCTGTTCGGAGGTGAACTCGCTGAAATCCTTACGGGCCTGTTTGGATAGTGTTACGACATATCTTTCAGACACTTGCGCCAGTCCTCCGCCTCGGAATGTGTGCGTTCGGCCTCCTCCACGGAATCCAGGATGGTCGGGTCGGAGAGGAGGTAGAGGGTCTCCATCAGAGAATTGAAAGCGGATTCGCTGATGATGACCGCATTGCCGTTGCGGGTGGTGATCGTGAAACGCTCATCCGATGTGACGGCCGAGTCCAGCACGGAGAACAGCTCTTTCCTGCATTGGGTGGCGTTGAGCGTCGTGGCCATATGTACATTATCACGTACATGATATTTAAAGAGACACCCGTTATGAAACAGGCCCGTCATAAACGGAAGTCCGCGGACACCCTCTTCAGGACTGAATCTATGGCATCCGCGGTCCGGGAGGCGATGTTGCAATCCCCGGCATAATCCTTCCAGCCGTCCACGGCACCCTCCACGTCGCGGATGGCGGACCTGCAGAACCTCCCGCTCAGCCCTATGTCCTTCCCGAAGGACAACATGTCCCCCTCCGTGATCCCTTCCGATTTCCCGTTGACGGTCATCTGGTGCCTGCACAGCCATCTGTTGTCGGGATTGTATGCGAACGTTATGTCGTACGCGGGGGAGAGGCTCCATTCCCCCTTCCTGTCCATGATGAACGAGAGGTTCTTCACATGGTCGTCGTTGTTCGCCGCGAGGACGTTGAACACAGTCCTCCTGAATATCTCCTCCATCCCGCTCCTGCCGATACCCAGTCTCCTGGCGATGCCCGCATACGTCTCGTAACCGCACGTACGGGGTGAATTGAAATCGAAATGCCCCAGCGCACCGAGGGTCTGGACGAACACCTTTCTGTTACCGTCGCGGTCGAAACGCCTCGTCATGAAGTGC
>CALAVG010000002.1 GCA_937892275.1 uncultured Methanomicrobiales archaeon
GAGGGGACGAAGCCACCACATACACCGTCACTTACGATCTCGACGGAGACTCCGGAACGGTCCCCGTCCAAAAAGCACTGAAAGAAGGAGAAACCTTCGCTGTCGCATCATGCAGCGCCACCAAGACCGGAAAGACCTTCGCAAGCTGGTCTGACGGGGACAAGACCTATGAGGCCGGATCGACCTACACAGTCGGCACCAAGAACATCGTTCTCAAAGCGATCTGGAATACCGCATCATACTCCATCACCGCACCCGTCTCCTCTGCGGGATATGATGTTACCGCACAGAACGCGACCGTGGAGTACAATCAATCCTACACCTTCACCGTGAATGTCGCCGACAAGTACAACGGCGATGTCACCGTGACCGCCAGCGGAACCCACGGCACGATCACCACCAGCAAATCCGGGAACGTCACGACCGTGACCATCCCGGAGATTGCTTCGGATATATCCAGCATCACCCTCGGCGGAATCACCGAACTGGGAGTCGGAACCCACTTCGACTACGTCTTGACAGGGACTTGGTCCTACAATGAACAGGAAGGGACCATCGAAGGAACGTGCAGTTACACATATGCTGCACAGAACTCCGAGGATATCGTATTCACCGAGGTCACCATTATGACGATGAAACAAGGAGATACGGTCATAAGCGAACAAGACAACTCCGACGATCCAAGATTCTATCTCGGAGGCCTCGATTTCGCCAATTATTGCATCGATATCTCTGAATTGACCCCTGCCGGCACCTCCGTTGTTGTAACTACCGATGGTCAGAAGACTCTCAACAAATACACATTGGTCAGCGGAACACTGACCAGCACCTATTTCGTCGATCTCTCGTCGAATATCATGTACAAGATGACAGTAGTGGGTACTAGCAGTGGCGTTTCGATGAATGTGGCATACGAACTCGGAACGTATGAGATCCTCTCAGAAGATCCATACGACCCAACCGAGAAGATGACCCAGAGGGCGGTGCTCAGCGTCACCGGGACACATTCTGGCAAGGCATTTTCTGGAACGATGACTGAAACGTATTGGGCAGAATCGCCCACCCAGCATATCAACAAAACTACATGGGACGTCCGCTACACGGACGATTCATCCGCATTCCGTGTAGGAGACGAGTACGAGCTGGAGGCGAACGATGCTCCCGAGGATCCGTTCCCTCCGACCGGAGCTGTCAGAGGCGATGATGTAGTCATGATGACCATCGACGGAGAGCAGACCCTCCAGGTATGGACGTACACCGAGGACGGCATCGACTACACCCTGTATGTCGGAATGCACGGAACCAAGCGTACGCCATACCAGATCATCCAGGACATCCCTGCAAGTTCCATCAATATGACCTGGGTACTGACCGAGTACGTCGTTGTAGAGTAAACATTTTAATCCCGCCCCCGTCAAATCGAGGGCGGACAATTCTTTACCATTTATTCAGAACGATGGCAGTCCAGCGAACTCTTCGACCTTCCTCACCTGCTCTTCTAACGGCAGCATCCCGTCCACCCATATTATGGGTATATCTACGCACCATCTGCGGAACATCCTCGATCCAAGATGTTCCCTCACACGGCGTATCATATCCATATCGGAACACTCGCCACCATGCCGGCCCCGGAACTCTCGTAGAATCCGTCTTCTTTGTCCATCGTCTCCAGGAATTTCATCTGGGCCAGGAACTCTCCCTCGGGGGAACCGTCGCCGTACTCCTTCCTGAAATCGTCTATGCAGTACGACCCCACCCCCGGATGCCTTTCCTTCAACGCGTTCCTAAGTGTAGTCTTCCCCGCATTGGGGCAGCCGAATATGCTCACTATCATGTCACTTCCTCCATCATCCTCAGCATCATATCGTTGGGATCCGCCTGTTCCCGGTATCTCCCGAAGACCTCCATGAAGTACGCCCTGATGCACTCGTTGACGATCTCCTCCTTCGTGGGGGACCTGCCGTTGAGTATCCCGAACGCAGTCAGCAGCTCCAGCCGTCTGCGGTTCTCCTCGGACAGTTCGTAAGAAACCCTTCCCATCTTCCCTCCGTTTCCGTGTGATTCCGAAATGGTAATTATGGGATATATAGAAATAGGTGGGAGTGCGCCGAGTAGATGTCATGGGATGCACGGCGCACCCCTGTTGGTTGGGACAGAAACTCGAAATATGGGTTCTTCTGCAATCATATAAGCAGAACAATCCATTTAAACCTTTCATTTAATTTCTAATTACCTTTTAAGAATTAAACTGAACAAAAGAAAAAAGAGATCACTCCGGCCAGAACATCTCGATGACCGCCTTCCCCTCTTCGGTCAGCGGGGGACATTCCCTCATGTCCCTGTCCTCGATCCATCCGAGCATCTTCCAGATGTTGGCGTAGTTGCGGTAGTAGTTGTTCCTGTCCAGCGTGCCCTCCGAGGTCTTCTTCCCGCAGTGGTTCCTGGACTGGATCCACAATCCTTTCTCTTCAAGCAGGGACATCATCAGCGGCCCGGTGGGGGACTCCCCCCTCTCCAGCACCTGATGGTACAACCTCAGAGATCTCACCAGCACCTCGTCGGGGCCGTCCAGGGTGACCGTCGGTACCGGTCCGGGGTCGTACACCTCCCTCGACAGTCCGACGGCGCTGCCCTCCTCGTCGTAATGCAGCAGCATGAACTCCTCGGCACCGACGGTATAGCGTTTTGTAGCAACCTTGAAGAGCTTCACGTCGGGGTTGAGGAAGGCGAAGATCCCCAGGGCGGCGATGAACTCGCTCGGCCCGGAGGACAGGTTGGCGTGGACCTCGGCATCGGGGTGTTCCTTACGGATCCGGGAGTAGAGGACGCTCAGGGCGCGGACCATCCTGGGAAGGTCGTAGACGGGGTCGTCGGTGTGCTCGGTCACGAGGCATTCCGGGAGGGAGGAACGGATCTGTTTGCACACCGATTGATAATGGTCCTCGTAGAGCTTCGCGCTGGCGGTCCCGGGATCGCGGATGTAGCGGAACAGGTGGACCTCGTCCGCTTTGTAGAAGATTGAGGGGGAGGAGACCATCACGGTCTCGGTGGTGACGCAGGAGATGACGATGATGTAGGGGTTTGGCATACAGGTCCGACTTGGATTGTTAATGACGTTGGGTAAACGTGTTTGGGAGATGTTTCAATCGTACTGGAGCAGTACGTCCA
>CALAVG010000003.1 GCA_937892275.1 uncultured Methanomicrobiales archaeon
GTTCCTAGAAGAAGAAAGCCGCTGAAGTAGAGGGAAACCGATATCCGGTTCGAATCCTGCCATCATAATCAACTACAAGGTATACTCGGAGATCGAGGGGACCCGCTCCCTGGAGCTGGCCCAGATCTGCGACAGGATAGCTGAGGAGACCGGTTCTAACATAGTGGTTTGCCCGCCCATGGTGGAGCTCTCTTATGTCGCTGACCAGATTGATATCCCTGTGTTCTCGCAGAATGTCGACCCGCGCAAGCCCGGATCGGGTACAGGATTCACTACACCCTCTTTGGTGAAGGCTTCGGGTGCGTTAGGCACCCTCATAAACCATTCGGAGCACAAGCAGCCCGCGGACGACGTGGGCACTTGTGTCCAGATGTGCAAGGACCTCGGTCTCACCGCATGCGTCTGTGCGGACACCGTGGAGATTGCTGCGGACCTTGCCAGATTCTCACCCTATTACATAGCCGTCGAGCCCCCCGAGCTCATCGGAGGGGACATCTCCGTGACATCCGCCAATCCTGCTGTCGTCTCGGGCACAGTGGATGCAGTGAAGGCCGTGGACAAGGACATCAAGGTCCTCTGCGGTGCCGGAGTCAAGAACGGCGGGGATGTCAAAGCGGCCATAGATCTCGGTGCCGAGGGAGTCCTCCTGGCATCCGGAGTAGTCAAGGCCAAGGATCCCGAATCAGTCATAAGGGACCTTATCCGTGACATCTGAGCAACAGTATCTTTTACACGAACCTGTTTCAACCGGGTATGAGAAAGATAACGGTAGCAGCGCTGGTCATACTGGCGCTCTCCTTTACGACCATCGCTTCCGGGGATTCGGATGCTGCCAGCTCGGACATTATGCTGTTCGAAGTCAATCCTTTTACCGACGACGAAGGCATATCACTTCACAACTATGGTTCATCATCGGTGTACCTATCTGATTACAGCGTCACGGACAACCCGTCCAAGACTTCCTCGGAAGGTATCGTGACCTTCGATGAATCCCTTACAATCGGCCCCGGAGAGACCCTTACGTTCGTCAAGGACGGTACGAAATCCTTCTTCTCCGATCGTTATACCACATATGTCGACGGCAAAGGTGACGTGACATTCTCGAGCAAGTTCGCCCTTTCCAATTCGGGAGACGATGTATATCTCTTCAAAGGAGAGATCATCATCGATACGTTCGTCTATGGTAACGCAACGGTCCAGAAGGAAGGCCTGTGGACAGGCGATCCCTTCGCTATCAAGAAAGGGAATTTCGCAATTAGGATCTCAGCCGACGGATTCGATTCATCCTGTTGGTACAAGTACATGCCCGGCGGAACGAACATCCCGTTCGATCCCGACCTAAAGATAGATGCAGATGTCACACCGTTCCTATTCCCTGAATCCGGAGGTATACCTGTATACAGGGCGCTGGAGGATGCGAAGGAATCGGTTTACATCACCATCTACACCCTGTCTTCCGCTAATGTCCTTGGACTGCTCGAACAGTTGCTGAAGAACGGAGTATCAGTCAATCTTCTTCTCGAGGCCGCTCCGTTGGACATCGCCAAACCCGTGACGGACGGAAGACTGAAGACCCTCGCTGAAGCTGGAGCTGACATAAAACTCATTGGTGACGTTTCTGGCGACAGATTCGACTATGTACATGCAAAATACTGTATCATAGATGGTAGCAAGGTGATTATAACCTCCGAGAATTGGGTCACGAACAACATGAACGGTAAGGTCGTCACAGACCCCACTCAAGGAGCAGGTAACCGCGGATGGGGAGCGATCGTGGAGAGCATCGAGTATGCATCATTCATGATGAATGTCTTCACCAATGATTCAGATATGTCCTATGGCGATGTGGTGGACTTCGACGAAGTCACTTCCGGTCTGAAACCCGCCACCCTCACATACACTTCTCCGACCGATACCTATCCAGTCAAGACTTACAGTACACAGATCACGCCCGGTCTTTCACCGGACAGTTCGTACGATGCCGAGGTCTACTACATGTCCAACGCAACAGACAGGATATTCTCCGAACAGCAGAGTCTCACCGCATCTTACACAGATTACACGGTAGAATCCCCTATGAAGTACCTATCTCAGAAGGCCTCGATCGGCCTTGATGTCAGATTGATCTTCAGTAAGAACGTGTCCCTATCTATTGTCGACGAGATCAACGCCACATCTCAGATTAAGACGGCACAGATGCTCGCACCCTACGTCCACAACAAAGGCATCATCTGCGATGATACGGTGATTATCGCATCGGTCAACTGGACGACAACCTCGTTCAACAACAACAGGGAATCATTGATCGTCATCCATGACAAGGACGTCACAGATTACTTCGCCAAGGCATACGAGGGGGACTTCGACAGGAATTACAAGGATTCCGGGCTCACTGTGACCTTCACGGAGATCCAGTCGACCTACGACTCCCCCGGAGAGTACACTGTGGCCGTAGAGGTCAAACAGAGCGGTTCTTTCACATATTCGTGGGACCTGGATGGAACTGTGAAGCAGACTACTGCATCACGCACGATACTGGACCTGCAGAAGGGTGACCACATCCTAACCGTAACGGTCACCGATACGAGCGGTTCCACCGGAAAAGCATCCTATTCGTTCACCGTGAATGAGAAGGAGAATCCTGCAGACGGACTCTTCGAGAAGATCAAACCATATATCGCACCCATACTGATCATCCTCTTTGCTATCCTCGTCGCCGCTATGAGGGCCTCAGGCAGCAAGAAATCCAAAGGAAAGAAGTCGGGAGGCAAGAAGAGATGATGATCTACCGCAACATGCGGGCGGAGGACGTACCTGCCGCCCATATGTTGCTGAACTCGAACCTCGACGGGGACTTCTCCATCGAGGTCATCGAGTACTTCCTTTCGTTCTGGCCAAGAGGGCAGTTCGTTGCAGTGGATCTGTTCGGCAACATGGTCGGAGTGATCTGCGGTGCGAAACTGAACAACGGGAAGGCCTCCATCACATTGTTCGCGGTAGATGCCCCCATGAGGGGACAGGGCATCGGGAACAAGCTGTTCGAGACATTCAGGAGGGAATGCCATATGGAAGGTTTCTCTGCGATGCAGCTCGAACTGCGTACGACGAACTCCTCAGCATACAGATTCTACAGCAAGAGAGGGTTCGTGATTACTGAGAAGGTCTTCGACCTCTATGGGCCCGGAGAGAACGGCTACAGGATGGTCGCAGAGCTCAATCACGCTTCATCGTGACCAGTGCGTACAGAGTGACGACCAGAACTGCGACGATCGCTGCTATCAGGACATAGTCGATGTTGGACATGCTGGTGTCCAATTTGGGCTCCTGGGGCAGCTCGGGCCTTTCTGTGACGTAAGTGTACAGATAGAAGTCCATGTAGGTTCCTGCAGACACCTTGATCTGAGAAGCGTATTCAGCTGTGGAAAGGACTTTGAATTCTCCGGTCTCGGCATCCTCGACGTAGATCGCATTGCACACCTGGGAATCCACGGACAGATAGATGTCCACTGTGCTGTTGGCCAGTGTATTCCTGTCGATTCCCTTGATGTCCAGTCTGTACCTCTTATCGAACTCCTCCACTCCTGGAAGATCCGTAAGGGCGATCATGAACTGGTTACCGTAGATGCGGGAGGATCCGCTCACAGTGACGATGACAGTTGCATCCCCGTCGGCGAATGTTGCAGAGATGTCTTCGATGGCGCATTCCTCCTTCAGGGTGATGACCACCGCGTCCCTCTGCGACATGACCTTGAGGGAATTGGTCGCTGTGGCGTAATAGACGTAATCCGCCAGATAACCGATCCCTTCTGTCTCTCCGATCATCTCGGAAGAGGGCCTGCACTGTATGACCGAGTTGTTCACCAATGCTCCCTTGACATCCAGGGTACCGCAGAGGACGATGTTGTCCGAGTTGTACACTATCGCTCCCTTTGGGATGATGAACTGGCTGTCGGGCTGGATGACGAAATCGGTATTCAGGGACAGAATGGATCCTGTCGTCAGAACCGTTGAGGAGATGGACGACCAAACTCCAGATTCAGAATAGAGCTTCACAGGGTTTCCGTCCATGTTGAAGGAATCCGTGATGGAGCTGATACTGGGGTTCTGTCCGATCTTGTAGTTGTTGAAATGATATGCGGATGTCCTCCTGTCGTTCAGGAAGGCGGTGTCGTTGCATATCGTGACGCCCTGGGCATCGATGACCACCATGTGGACAGTACTCGATGTGAGTGCGGAACCGTTGCACAGCCTCTGGGGCATGTTCAGGATACCGGCTCCCATGATGCAGCTGCCGATGGATGCGAATTCACCGACATGGAGGTCAACATCACCGCTTACGTAAGAAGTAGCCATGCTGGACAGGTTCCTGTTGATGGAATGTTCAGTGTTGGCTCCGATGCAGAAGTAGTCGATGATTCCCGATCTGATGTCATACCGAAGGTAACCGATCTTTGATGCGATGTTGGTCATGTAACCGACGTGCGCACCGTTGACAGTCACGTAGACGTTGGAATACTTGCCGTTCTCTCCAGTGGTGTAGAGCTTGTTGACGCTCATCCCATAGTCGAGGTTGAGATAGAAGTAGGTGATCGAGAGCATCAGCGATGTAGGATTGATCAAATTCACCGTACCGGACTTGAAATCGAGTTCTGCGGTGCGTATGGGTGTGGGAAGGGCATCGTAGGATGTTCCCAGATACTGCTTCATGTTGTTAGGTATGGACATCAGGGAGAACGTCTGTATCTCTCCTTTGACCATGGTGAAATCAACGCTGATCGCTGAATTCATCGCTGCTTTGGAATCTATGTTGAAAAGTGTAAGCTTGTTGAGCTTCACGTCATCGACGACGATGCTTATGGAATCCTTGACCAGACTTAGGTCGCGGATGGTCAGGTCCTTTCCGGTAATGATCTCGGTGAACCAGATGGAAGGGTGTTTGTCATTCACTTCATAATCGCCATAGGCCTTGAAGGTCATGAGCGTGTTGCCTTTGGCATCGGTTGTCAGGATGACATCGGCATCCGGATAGAGTTCCTCGGGAAGAGGTCCTTCCGGTTGCTTCTCGGCACCGTCGACGGATGGGATGGAGACCGCTATCGCTGATGCTATCAGTATCGAAATCATCAACAGGACGGTCTTGTTCAAGCCCATTGATCGAAAGAACCTGCTGTCAATATAAGACTCTTAGCAACTTATTGTCAGTAAAAACATAAATTATGAGGGGCTAAAGCCCCCTTTGAAAGGTTTCAGGAGAACATCGAGTCATCAAGGTGTTCGGTCTCGAAGTAGTAGCTGGAGCGTTCCTTCTGAGCAGAGGATACATCCTTGGACAGACCCTTATTGTAGGAACCGTAGCGCTCCTTGATCTGTTCCTCTACGCTGCGGGATCTCCTCAGCGCACGGTCGATGTGGTCTCCGGTTATGTATTTGGATTTCTCCATGACGGCGATGTCACCGGCGGACCTTATGAGTCCTCCCAGTTCCCTCAGCCTCAGGGTGAGGGCATTGTTCTGGTTGTCCAGCTTAGCACGCCTCTTACCCTCTGCGATGATCTTCTCGACCGCTTCAACGGTCGCATGGGGGATGTGTCCGTCGAACTGGACCTCCTGCGCAACGAACTGTGCGTATCTTGCACGGTTGTGGGGAGTGTCGGGCATGGCGATGTCCACAAGGACCTCGTATCCGTTTCCGATGATCCTCGACCTGAGAGGGGAGAGGATGTTCTCGAGATCCTGGATGTTACATGCCGCTACCAGGATGAAGTCACAGGGGACGGATTCCACCTTTACACTAGCACCAGCGGACTGGGGATTCCTTCCGGTGATGGGGAAGACCTTGTCCTGCATGGCAGTGAGGATGTACCTCTGGAGGTCCTTCAGATGTGATATCTCGTCGATGAACAGGACTCCCTCATGTGCCTCATGGATTGAACCTGCGACGATCCTCTCGTATGCGGGGGAACCGAGCTTCTCGTGTCCTCCGTAGGGGTCGTGGCGCACGTCTCCCAGCAGTTCGGTCTCGGATGCTCCGGTTGCCAGTACGAAGGGATTCCTCCTGAGCTTGACCAGCGTCTTCTCGTTGCTGGTGCTCTGGAGCTCCGCCCTCTTGTTGATGGCTGCCTGGTCGAGCTTGCGGATCTTGTCGCCAGCGCGCTCGAATATGACCTGCTCGTCGTTCCTGTCACGGGTAGTGACCTTCTCCTTTCCGGCGGTCATCTCAGGGATTGCAACATCCAGCATTCCTCCGAGGTTACTCAAGATGTCCTGGAACGGGTTGCTCTTGTTAGCTGTTGAATCCAGCTTGCTCTGGTTGCAGTGGGGACATGTGATGTCCGTAGGAAGGGAGTATCCGCCGCAGTTCTTGCACTTGTATCCAAGGTGCTCGGCTACGTTCGCGGGGGCCTCCTCCGGTGATAAGAGCACACCAATGGACGCGGCCTTGATCTCCTCCTCCCTGAGTACCTCCTCTGCGTCCATGACGGACAGGAGGGGCCTCTCGGGGTTCTCCGGGTTCTTCACGACACGGATCTCCTGCGTGGGTGCAGGAAGGTTCATGGAAAGTGCACGTGCGATCATCGACTTTCCGGTCCCCGGAGGTCCGACGAGCAGCAGGTGCCTGCGCTGCTTGGCAGCGATCTTCGCCAGTTCGATAGCCTCTTCCTGTCCGAGGACCCTGTCGAGAGGGTCCGAGGGGATCAGGATATCGGCCGTCGATTTCATTTCCTGGAAATCTTCCCAGGTCTCAACATGCTTCTGCTTAGCCATGGGTATCATACGAGATCTTCTTTGGTCCAGATGGTCACTTCGGCGGGCATCTTGGAGATGTTACCCTTACGGGTTCCCACCACTGTCTTGATTCCCTTTTCGGAAGAGACATCGATGATCCTCTGAGAGATGACTCCGTCGAAGACGATCGCTGCGACCTCGTCCTCATCCTCCTTCAGGGAGTTGACGAGGCTCTTGACTGCGACCTGCCTGATGACATTGTTCTCAGAATCGAGGACCTTTGCGTTGTGTGTAGTGGACAGCTCCAGGAGCATATCACGGAGTGCTTCCTGCTCGGGTGTGAGCACCTTGTCGGTGATCAGCTTCTTTCCCTTGAGGGACCTTGCCTTCTTGGTCTCCTTGGGCTTCTCCTCGACTGCAGGCTCCTCAGGCTCTGCGACGGGTTCCTCAGCTGGTTCCGCAGCGGATTCCTCTACAGGGGCCTCTTCTGCGGGTTCCTCGAAGTGCTCCTCCGGTTCCTCGTCCTTCTTCCTCTTGGTGGACTTCTTGGGCTTGTCCTCGGCGTCCTTCTTCCTCTTGGTGGACTTCTTGGGTTTCTCCTCCTCTTCGAAGTCCTTGACCTCTTCTGCAGGTTCCTCGTAGTGCTCCTCGACGACAGGTTCCTCTTTCACTGCGGGGATCTCGTCATCGGTCTCGGGGATGGCATCCATCTCCTTCTCGAGCCTCTCTTCCCTCTCCTGGCGCTCCTCGCGCTTCTTCCTGTACTTGTCCAGGGCCTCGTTGTTGAACCTCTCCTTGCGGTGCTCATCGCGGTCCCTGCGCTCCTCGCGCCTCTCGTCGCGTCCATGGCGGTCCTCGCGGTCCCTCCTGTCGCGCTTGTCACGGTCGTGGCGGTCCTTCCTGTCACGCCTGTAGTCTCCCTCAGGCTCGAAGCTGTCGAGCTCCTCGAAGTTCCTCTCCTCGAAGTTGAGGTTGTTCATCTCCATATACTGGTCGCCGGGGACCTTGTTGCGGAGACACTTGACGATCTGCTTGGCGGAAAGCTCCTCGACCTCGTGTGCACGGGGTGCACGGGCGACGAAGTCGACCTCTGCCACCTGGAAGAGTTCCCTGAGGATGAGCTCTCCTCCCCTGTCACCGTCGGTGAATGCTGTGACGACCCTCTCCTTGGAGAGTTCCTGAACTGTCTTGGGGATGTTCGTTCCCTCGACTGCGATGGCGTTCTTGATTCCTGCCTTGAGCAGGTTGAGGACATCGGATCTACCCTCCACGATGATGATGGCCTCGGAATCCTTCACGTTGGGTCCGGCAGGGCATCTGTCGGGACCGTATGTTGTGATCTCCTCGATCTGGACGCTCTGCTTGACGCTGTTCATGAGGTTGGAGCTGGAGCCTTCGGACTGCTTCATGAGTTCGTTGAGCAGCTCCTTGGCACGCTCCACGACCTTCTCCCTCTTGGTGACACGGACATCCTCGATTCCGAGAACATGGACCGATGCCTTGCAGGGTCCGACGCGGTCGACCGTCTCAAGGGCGGAGGCCAGGATTACGGTCTCGACCTGGTCGAGACTCGATGACATGTAGATGATTCCCTCGGACTTGCCGCCTTTGGTGACAGTCTCGACCTCAATCCTTCCAATCCTTCCGGACTTCTGCAGGTCCCTGAGATCGAGTTCGTCTCCGAGGAGTCCTTCCGTCTGTCCGAAAATTGCGCCGACGACATCGGGCCTGTCGATGATTCCGTCAGCGGTGATCTTTGCCTTTACCATGTATTTTGTTGCATTGGGATCAATGTTCATTTGCACCCTCCAGGGTGTTCATGGGAGAATTATCTGGTCCCTGCTCTGCATCCCTTCTCGTGACCGCTCATTCGGCGTGCACGCCCAATTTAAACCAAACTTCGGATCTTGCGATTGTCGGGTCGGCGCTCCGTTGCCCGGATCCTTCAGTATTCGCCATACATAGGCGAGTGATGATCGTGATATTGTGTGAGTGAACAGGGATTGGTTTCTCCCTGCTAAGGACAATTTAAATCATATATATAAAGAAAAGGGGGTTTAGGTCGGTCACATGGTGATGATCGACACATTTGGTAGGTCTTTGCACACATCCTCGACGTCATCGTCGCATGTGAAGAGCAGCACCTGCATCTCGTTCGAGAGCATTGAAAGTGCCTGACAAGCACCGTTCTTCCTGTCGTTGTCGAACGGGAGCAGTACATCGTCGAGTATGACCGGAACTTCCCCGTTGCCCATCTCCTTCGCTACCGCGAGTTTGATGGAAAGGAGAATCTGTGCACGCAATCCCGTGCTCCACTGCTTCGGATTCTTGGGTTCTCCCTTCGATATGACCGTGAGATCGGTGTTCCTCGGGTCGAGGTCGAAATGGCATGTGCCCATGGTCATCATTAACAGATAGCGGTCCGCCGTACTTATGACATCTGGATGCACGGTCTCGTAGATATCCGAACATGCCTTCTGTATGATGGCGGATTCCAGGATTGCTTTCGCTCCGTCGGTCAGGACCTTGTTCCTCTGAGCGTTGAGGGAATATGTCTGGTCGATCAGAGAATCCAGCTCCTTGGTGTCCAGTACGTTCCTCATATCCGATGTCAAGCGTCCTATCTCGTTGCTGATCTCGTCCTGCTCTGTTGTATCAATGTCGATCCTCTCGACGACCGGCAGAGGCTGATCGGGATCGAATCCTGACTTCCTTATGCTTCCTTCAAGGGCCTCGATCTTCGCACCGTATCCGGTGAATGTCTCGTAATCCCTCACGGCCTGCTGATATCCTTCAAGACCTCCATATTTGGAAAGGAATCCCATCAGACGGTTATCTGCGCCCATATAGGCCATCCTGAGCTCGGCACTGTTGTTACGGGCGGTATCCAGATTGGTCAGGGTGCTGTTTATCTCCACAAGTCTTCTGAGATCCGATTGGGGATTTCCAGGCGCTACTCCGATGTCATTCATCAGCGAATGTATCTCCGATTCGAATGATTGGATCCAATTCTCGTCACGGTTGTTCTCATAGACCTGTTTGTCCTTGATCAGCAGGAAGGCTGCTACGGCACCTGCTGCCATGACAGCACTGACTCCAATCTTCACCATCATGTCCAGACCGGTCACGATCCACGCTGCAGCAGCGATGACAAGCAATATCGCGGCAACACCGATGCGGACCTTACCGTTGCTCTTCTCAACGGAACGGGACTGCGGTTTGGCTATCTCAGACTGATATCTGGACTGCCTGTCTAGTATCGACTGGATGCGGGGGCGGAAACCTAACAGTTTCGTTTCGTCCCCTCCAGGTAGAGAGGATACCTGCATCCTTCTACCTTCGTTCACAGCCCTGTAAGCGGCATCCGCCTGTGATTTCTCACTCGATAAATTGCGGTAGGTATCCTGTACATCCTTGCCGGCCATGTGCTTAGAGGACAGTTCCAACTTCTTCTTCCTCAATTCATTGAGTTCGTTGAATGCTGCCCTCTGGGATTCGACCCTGACATACAGAGCATTGTTGCTCTCAGCTGTTTTGTTCGACTCGCGGATCTCTGAGAGCCTTCTATCCAGTTCATCCTTCCGGGTGCTGAGTTCCGAGTATGTCTCCGCGTGGGAACGCATCTCGTGGATCCTCGACTGAAGAGCTGTTTCCCTGTTACCAAGGGCATTGATCTCCGAAGGGGAACTGGCGGTCTTTCCGATGAGCCTGTCCTTGTCGTCGTCTATGCTCTTGATGACGTCGGGAACCGATTCTCCTCCGGGTATCGTCAGGAATCTGGTCCTGATGTCGCCACCGGTGAGCGGGGCCATCTCATCTAGACCCTCCCTGGTCATTGCAAAGATATTGCGGTAGGTCGTCGGATCCATGTCGGCCATGCATTTGGGCACATCGCCGGTGTTCCCGGTCTTGCCCTGCATCATAATCCTCTTCTCCGATCCTCCCTCTTCATATACTATCGTTCCAGAATCGGTCGTACTGCGCTGCGGGTACGAACTCTTCCTTGACGGACTAAGGGTACTGCGGATGAATTCCATCGTGGTGCTCTTACCGGACTCGTTGGGGCCGTAGAACACGGTTAATCCGGGATCCAGTTGGAAATCCTTCTCCCTGATCTTACCGAATGAACCGATATGGAGCGAGCGGATCCTCATCTGGACACCACCATCCTTGCGAGTATGGATCTGGTGGCATCGTCGACGAGAGAATGTACATCCTCGTCGGACATCGCCATGAAGAAATCACGGTGTTTAGAGGCATTCTTGTTCTGACAGATGAGATCAACCAGTTCCTCCTTGGTCATATTGGAAAGGTCCTTTCCTGCCCTGATCACCGCTGCACCCATGTCCCTCTCGTGGGACCTCGCTTCGATATCGATGGGCGGAGATGTCCTGACAGTGAGTGAAGATACCAAGCATCCTGCAGTCTGAGTGATCGTGTGCGAGACATTATCGATGTTGGTACGGAGAAGAGTGTCCAATTCTCCGGAACCTGTGAAGGTTATTCTGCATATAGCATTGGAATCGGCCTTGTTGCCGATGATGTTCATGACATCGTTGAACGTACAGCCCGTGATGTCGACCGTCATGTCCTCCCAATGATAGACAGAGGTCTGGATGAAATCAATGGATGATACCCTGTGAGAATCCACCGTCACCAGATAGGCGCCTTTGGGACCGGTCTCCTTGAAACTCCTTCCCTGTATGTTGCCCGGATACACCACATACGGGCTGGTGGAGACGACCTCCCTCTTGTGTATGTGGCCCAGGGCCCAGTAATCGATGTTTCCGGACTGCATATCGGACATCGAGCACGGAGCGTACGAGTACCCTTCGGTGACTGTATCGAGATCCGCATGAAGGCATGCTATCGTGAATCTGTCGAAACTTCCCTCGAGGATGCTGGCCAGGTTCCTTGTCTCGTGGGGGACCGCATAGCTTATCCCAACTATCTCCACGTCCTCAGACAGCTCGACCCTTTCGGGGGATGTGCCGAACTCGTGTACGTTCGCTGGATAAGGAATGGCCGAATCCCAGCTTGTCCTGCTGTCGTGGTTCCCTCTGCAGATGAACACGGGTACGTCCAGTCTCGCCAGCTGATCAGACAACCACATCCTTGTGGAGGGGAGTTCATTGTCGTCATCGTACAGGTCACCGGATATGACCAGAGCATCGACGTGATTCTCCAAAGCCGCATCGATGATGCGCGAGAACGATTCGAAAACGGACTGCCTCATCCTCTCAGCCAGGGACGGATTCTGAGTGTCGAGACCCTTGAAACGCGACCCGAGATGCAGGTCCGCGCAGTGAATGAATCTGAATTGTTTTCCCATCAGAGTAGGATTCGCGGAAGAGTATAAGAACGAAATCAGGGGGTGACCGAAAGTGCAACCAACTTTCAATTCAAGGCCAGACATTTCCCTGTTTATAAAGCGCCCACTTTCGGTCCAACCGATACGTTATAAGCGTATTTGCAGATACATCCACCGATCGGCATGGAGAAGATCGTAAAGAAGGTCAACGAGGAGATTAAGAGGGGTTGGTTGGGCCCGGACCACAACTGTCCGTACCATCCAGCGCATTTCACAGGCCAGGACTGTTCCTTCTGCTACTGTCCGTTCTTCCCGTGCAACGATTCGACTTTCGGTTGGGAGCTACAGGGAAGGC
>CALAVG010000004.1 GCA_937892275.1 uncultured Methanomicrobiales archaeon
AGCTTGAGTTCCCGACCCTTTTTCTTACCACATCTTGAAGTTAGGCCGAGTCTTTGTCGAGTCTCTTGGGAGGATCGATGTTGAACAGGGTGTAGGCAGCGGAGACATTGGGGGTCCTCTCCCTGGGCAGGACTACACTCTCGAATATGTCGCATTTCTGATTCCGTAATACGAACAGTGCGTGGGACACGCACATGTTCCTGCCTTCGATAGCATCCTTATGCTTCCTTTTCCTGCTCGATAGGTATTCCTTCCTGACCTTGAACGCGTTCTGCATGCTTTGCTGCACGGCCATAGCTGAAAATTCGACCAGCCATTTGCCGCGCAATCTCTGGATGTCCTGGACATTGCCCTCGCCGAGACGGCAGTCGGTCTTACCGACATCTATGAGCTGCTCTATGCCGCCCCTTTCATAGTAATCCGCTACGACCTCCTCCCTTTCTATCCAATAGGAAGAAACGAGAATAAAGATGCCGTTGGTTCTGTATTCCTCATCCCTCTGTTCCTCCGTGATCCTCCCGTCCTGCCATCTCTGGAAGGATGTCTTGTCCTGTGAGTTCTTCATATCCTCATCGAGGATCAGATGCAGCCATACTTTATTACCGGAGCCTTTCATCTTTACTTCCTTGGAGAACACTCTCATGAAACGGTCTTTGTAGAGTACTCTTGTGTTCAGGCTGTCCAGCCTGAACAGGTCATCGGCGATCATGTCCTTGTACATGTCATAGTTCGGTCTAAGACGGGTTATGAAATGGATGTGCGAATCGATGAGGTCCCTCATGTTCTCCAAAGTGCAATATCCAGCATCTATCAGCACGTTGCTGATCTCGACTCCCATCAGCTCCAGTTCTTCGACCGTCCTTATCAGCGTTGAGGAATCTATGATATTTCCGGGCACATACCTGAAGTATATAGGCATACGATCCTCCTTCTTGCATACTAGAATCAGTCTCACCTCGAGACTGATCTTGCCGTTGTGATTGCTTATCGCCGTTTCAGGCATATGTATCGAATTAGGAACACCTGTGCTGTCGATCATGAACGACAGGGATGTACCTGTACTCAACACGAATGGAATATAGAAGTGGAAGAATGATTTCATCACATCATCAGCACCCAGCATGAACAAGAACTCGCTTATCCTCCTACCATCCATATCGGCCTTAGGATACAGGACCGATGCATAGCTTCCCTCGAACCAATCCAGTGCGTAATCGTTGGGTTCGTCATGAAGAATGTAATACATCATCAATGCCTTCATGGTATCCGGGTTCTGACATCCGAAGCTGTCGATGACAGCTTCCATCCCCATATCTGTGACGTACCTGTCCAACACATAGGCATCACCGAAATCTGCAGACGTGAGTTTCTTGCCCCTAGGTGCCCTGGCGGGCACCTGGGCAAGATCGGGCTTGCCGAATGCGCCTGTCTTCGGATCGAATGTGATGAGTCCGAGCTTTTTGTTCTCGTATATTCCCTTCTCCTTATTGATGACCTTGCCGAGATAGATTCTGTTGATCTTCTGCACCTTGCCATCTATACGAACCGAATCGCAGGCTGTGGCGTACGTCCCTGATGCCTTCTTGGCATACATGATCTGCATGAATTCTGGATGCGTTGTAAGAATATATAGTTTCTTACCACAAAGTCATAAACCGTTCCAGAAGTGTAGGGGATAGCATTGAATTCGGGCTCGAAGTTGATGAAAACAGTCGCCGAAGTCCGTTAGAGAATGTGTAGATAAAGGCTCTCGGTTCCGATTTTGAGGTGTGGAAAGAATAAAACTCGGGAATTCAAG
>CALAVG010000005.1 GCA_937892275.1 uncultured Methanomicrobiales archaeon
CTTCTGTTGAGCCTCAGTGCGACGATGACCGCCATGATGGCGATCAGGACGACGAGGATACAGAGCAGGATGGTGGTGATGGTCCACTCGGACTTCTCTTCGGGAGTGACGGGTTCGGGCTCAGGTGTGGGCTCGGTTCCCGTTAGCTGGAAGGACAAATCCTTCTCCAGTGTTCCCGAGGCCGTGAACTTGTTGTCCTTGAGAATGGTTCCGGTCATGGTTGCAAGGGTAGGTGTACCCTCGTATCCCTCTTTCATTGTGAAAGTGACGGTGTGGGTTCCAGCCTTGAGTTTTTCTACAGTGGAGAAAATGTTGGTGCTGTCATTCTTGAGCTCGACTCCATCGATCGATACAGATTTGACTCCAGCATCGGTGTAGACGGTTACGCTATAGATATAGTAGTCGATCTTTGCGTAGATCGCATCGTACTTTCCGATGTATGTGGAGTCAGAGAAGACGATCGTCTTACCTTCTCCATCGGTCCATCCGGTGACTTGAGCAGCGGCAACGTATGCAGCATCCTTGTAATCGACAAGTCCGACAGTGTTGCTTCCGGCGTAGACAGAGAACCACTCGACATTGTCGACGACATAGGTGGTGCTGTACGCGGGAAGGCCGGTGGCATCTACGGTAGCGATCCCGTAAACGTATGCTCTGGCAATGGCGGTTTCAGCATCCGCAGTGAACGATACAGGTCCGCTGAATACGGCGGGTCCAACGGTCTGTTCGGTGTCGGTGGGCAATGCATTCATTCCGATGTACAGGGTGGTGACTGTCAAGCTTCCTTTGGCAGTCGTGCTGGTCACGGGGGCCACGGTAACGATACCCATATCGATGAGGGTCACGACCGTGGCAGTCTTGTTGGCGGGGACTTCGAACGCTCCCTCAACGTACAGCCTGCTGAGTCCGGTAGCAGATACAGATTCTGCGATCGCTGTGGCATCGTCTGCAATGAGGAAATAGTTGTCCCCTCCAGCGTAGGTGAATGTGTCGGTATCCTTTCCGAGGTAGACGGTTCCGGCCGCGACTGCTGCGGAGGATCCTACAGCGGAAGCGTTCATTTCTCCAGTAATGAAGAGCTTCCCGTTGTCCTCGACAAGGGTCATTCCCTTGGTCGCGAGGAATGCCATGGTGCTATCGGTGTTGCCTATGAGCCCGGTAACCGGGCTGGAAGCGACGAATGTTATTCCGCTGATGCCCATGCTGACCACGGTCAGGCTCGTAGCGACTGCGTAAGCAGATGCGGTGCTCGTAGGTGCCGTAATACTAGAATCCCCGTTCACCGTAATGTTCGTGAAATAGTTGGTCCTCTCGAATCCGACTGCAAGGGCGGCGACATTTCCGTGGATTGTAATGTCTCCGATGATGGTGTCGTTGAGGGCTGCGGCGTATGCTAGTGAGGATACGACGTTGAGTGTCACGGTCCCGTCCTTTACCTGGTAGTAAGCACCGG
>CALAVG010000006.1 GCA_937892275.1 uncultured Methanomicrobiales archaeon
CGGTACCGAGTCTAGGATCGTGAGGGAAGCCACCATGTTGCCTCAGTTCGGCGGCCTGGCGCATGAATCCCATCATAGGGATCCTGCCTTCCTCGAAGTCCTTTAGGAGTTGTGATTCCTTGGATAACTCGGTACCGTCCATGCTCTCAGCCCTTTAACGGGCCGTAGAAATAAGATGCTGTCGCCCCTCCATCCATGAGGAAATCCGAACCGGTTATGAACGCTCCGCGTTCTGACATCACGAATTCTGCGAGTCCGCCGACCTCATCCGCGGTACCCGGTCTTCCGGCTGGACATTTGGCGAACATATTCTTGTAGAAATCACCGCGTGGTCCATTGAATTCGTCGATGGCCAGAGGTGTGACGATTATCCCAGGGGATATGGAATTGATCCTAGCTCCTCTCATCCCCCATTTCACGGATTCTGCCATGACACGTTTGACGTTGCACCTCTTGGCCATCTGGTATGCGTGCAACGTGTCTCTGATATTCTCCGGTTGGAGCATCTCGAGACCGAGGAGTTCCTCGACCGGTGTCATAGCTAGCAGTTCGTCCTGTTCTGGGGTGAGTGCAGGCATACGGTGTCCCGATTGACTCGAGATCGTGATCCCTGTACCCCCTTCAGCGATGACCTTTCCGACTTCATCGAGTAGAAGGGCGGTGCCATACAGGTCGACCTTCAGGATCCTTTCTATGGGCGCCTGGCTGGGGGAGACACCTGCAGCGTTCACGAAACGAACGATCCGTCCTTCCGAACATGCGAAATCAAGGAGGGCCCTCACGGAATCCCTGGACGAGATATCGGCCTGGAAGGGGACCGAGTCGAAACCTGCTTCCGTCAGTGTCTTCACAAGGTTCTCCGCATGTTCCAGACTGTAGTCGGAAACGATGATCCTCTTTCCGGATCCGATCCTACGGACGATGGCCAATCCTATCTGTCCTGCTCCTGTCAATAATACTATGTCTTTCATGATATCACCATTCAATTGTCGAATCTTTCTGCCACATTCTTAAGGAGTTTTCTTATTGGAAGATGTTGAGGACATACCTTCTCGCATTTACCGCAGTTGATACAATCCGATGCTTTACCGTGGTCGTCCCCTGTCGCGATGTGGTTGTAATAGTATGAACCGTTCCATCCTCCGAACGCAACATCCGAGTTCATGGCGGAGAACATGTCCGGGATCCTCAGTTTCTTCGGACAATCGTTCTCTTCGATGCAATAGCGGCATCCGGTGCATGGGATCAGGTTCAGATTGTTGAAGATGTCACGAACTTTCCATACAGCATCCATCTCATCATCAGACAAGGGTTCGAAATCTTTCATGAAAGAAATGTTATCTTCCATCTGGTGGATGTCACTCATACCGGAAAGGATCATCATGTTGTTAGGGAAGCTACCAGCGA
>CALAVG010000007.1 GCA_937892275.1 uncultured Methanomicrobiales archaeon
TGTGTCAGCCTCGAAAGGGCTGAATGATTGGCCGCTACACTACTGGAGCTTATTGAACAAGACCATCGCAATCTCCTTTATAACGATTATCATACGCGCTCGTTCTTGCAAGGAGCGTCATCCGACAAATACCTCGTACACAATTTTGTCACAGGTCTGAACTCAAACAACCTGTCATAGATTCCCGAAGTGATCCTAGATACGAAGTACCCGGTGATGAAAGCGGAAATGACGGTACCTATGCCAATATCGACTATCCCTCCGAGACAGAGCAGCCCGATCACTGCGGAGGTCACCATGCAGAAGATATCGAAGATCGTCTTGAACGTTCTGTACCTGATATGGTATGTGATGACAACATCCCTGATGAACAGGTCACACGGGAGCAGAGGAATGTAACTCCTCATGAAGAACGATACCCCCAAGAACAGCAGTATGTGGGCGGCAATCAGATACACTATGCTCAGCTCGAAATTCATCGGGATATCCGCCAAGAGTTCCTTCATGATGTTCAGGAATATCCCGAACAGGACACCTTCGACCAGCGATATCCCGTAACCCATGTTCGGTCTGCGGGTTATCGCCATCGCTATGCAGAGAAGCAGAATCTGATAGATCACGTTCCAAGTACCGAAATCCATCACAGGGAAAACATAACTGAGCATCAGAGGTATTGATGCGAGAACGGTCACACCGTATCCGCTGCGAACGAACAGACAGATGGAGAAAGATACCAGCAGCATGCCGGTCAACAGAGCCAGCTCACACGGGAATACTCTCTTTTCACCGTTCATGGCGGTAAAAGTCTGAATCCCGATTATAAAGAGACGGAATGACTGTTTTTCTTTACAGTCGCTACGAAATCCGTAAAGTGCAGTATCATAAACGGACAACCATACCCTTTTATAAACCTCTAATATAAGGAAAAGATGGAAGGATTGAAATGAGCGACAATGAACCGCTTGAAATGCCTGATGAGGACGTAACCCGTGTACGTCTGCCTAACATCAAGGAAGCAGAGATGTTCGGGATAGCGGATCAGCTGCTCGGAGCCTCCAAGATCAAAGTCATGTGCGAGGACGGAGTATCCCGCGTAGGACGCATCCCAGGAAAGATTAAGAAGAGGATGTGGATCAGGGAAGGCGACCTGCTGATCATATCCGTGTGGGATTTCCAACCCGACAAATGCGATGTCAGGTTCAGGTACACGAAGACACAGGCCGTCAACCTCAGCAAGAGGAACAAGGTCCCCAAGAACCTGGACATTTTCTGATCCGGAGGCCTTTGAATGTCCTCATACGAGGAAGCCTACGCATACCTTGAGCGTCGCGTCGATGCCCTGAAGACCAACAAGACGGGCGACGAGAAGGAGACCGAGGCAGAGGTCTTCGATAAGAAGACCCTAATGACCATCTACGAGTTCATGAAGGATGGTTACATCGATTCCGTACACTACCCCATATCCACCGGTAAGGAGGGCAACGTCTTCTACGCGACGGATGAGGAGAACGAACCCATGGCCCTGAAGATCTTCAGGACCTCCACATCCACGTTCAAGAGGGTGGCGAAGTACGTAGAGGGAGACCCGAGATTCAAGGGTGTCACCGGCAACCGCTGGAAACTCATATACGCCTGGGTCAACAAGGAGTTCAAGAACCTCGATAGGTACATGCAGGCCGGAATACCCGTGCCTGAACCTATAACGTTCGCACAGAACTGTCTCCTGATGGAATACATCGGTGACGAGACAGGGCCTGCACCCCAGCTAAAGGATGTGATCCTGGAGGATCCGGACGAGACCTACGAGGAGGTGCTGTCATTCATAATCGACGGATGGCAGGAGGCACATCTGGTCCACGGCGACCTCAGCGAATACAACATACTCATGACCGAGGAAGGCCCCATCATGATAGATGTGGGTCAGGCCATGACTAAGGACCATTATAATGCAAAGGAGCTCCTGGAAAGGGACATCCACAACATAAACAGCTTCTTCAGGAAGAGGGACGCGGCCGTCATGACGGACGCCGAGGTCCTGGAAGAGACACTCAACGACAACGGAGATGAAGAGGAATGAGATCAATCAGGATACCGTCCGACAGGGTAGGTACGCTCATCGGTAAAAACGGAGAGACCAAGAAGGTCCTCCAGGACATTTCGGGAATAAGGATCGACATCGACACCGAGGAGGGCGAGGTCATCATCCATGACGACGTCGAACTCGAGGACCCTCTCATGCCCCTCAAGCTGATGGACATCGTCAAGGCCGTAGGCAGGGGATTCAACCCGGACAAGGCCATGAGGCTCTTCGACGATGACGAGTACTTCGAGCTCATCGATGTGAAGGAAGCTATCGGGGACCGCTCGAGCCAGATGCCCCGCGTCAGAGGAAGGCTCATCGGAAAGAACGGGAAGACCCGCAAGCTCATCGAGGAGCTCACCGGATGCGACATGGTCATCTACGGCAACACCGTCGGATTGATCGGCAATTCGGTAAGTCTCCCTGTGGCGAAGCATGCATGCGAGCTCCTGATCAACGGCAGCGAGCACGCGACCGTCTATCACTATCTCGAAAGCCAGCGCCCCATGCTCAGGATCACCGAGATGGGATTCGATCTCTGAGGGATCCGCATGGAAGAGTGGATATCCGATAATCTGGAGACTGCCAAGGCACTGGCGGAATCGGGCCTGTGCGACCACTGTCTCGGCCGTATGTTCGGCAAAATTGGGACAGGCATGACCAACGACCTCCGCGGAAGGATGATCCGCGATGCCCTGAAGGAAGAGGGCACGGAGGCTCCGGCCATGGATTTCTGTCCGCTGTGCGAGAACGTCTTCGACATGCTCGAAAGGTTCGCCGAGGCCGCAGCGGAGAAGATCAACGAGGTGGATTCTGATAATTTCCTGATCGGTACCAGGATTGAACCCGAGATAACCGAGAGGGAGAAGGAGATTAAGGAGAAGTACAGCCTTGAGAACTCCGAGACCATCAAGGCGGAACTCAACCGTGAGATTGGAAAACTGGCACTTCCCATGATCCACCGTCCCGTGGAATTCAAGAACCCTCAGGTGGTGGCATTGGTGGACACACGCTTCGCAGATGTCACACTTGATATCGCACCGGTGTTCATCGCGGGACGCTACAACAAGTACAGCAGGGAGATCCCCCAGACCATATGGCCCTGCAGGGTCTGCCATGGAAAGGGATGCGACCACTGCCACGGAAAGGGAAAGATGTACGAGACCTCCGTCCAGGAGATCATCGGGGACATCGCCCTGGAGATGGCGAAAGGTGACGAACACTTCTTCCACGGGATGGGAAGGGAGGACATCGATGCCCTCATGCTCGGCGACGGAAGACCTTTCGTCCTCGAGATAAGCCAACCCAAGCACAGGTACGTCGATCTGGACGAGCTCGAGCGCAGATCGAACATGTCGGAGCTGGCAGGATTCAACAACCTGCACTTCGTACAGCGCGAGGCGGTGGAGCGTTACAAGGCCGCAGCCTCCGATAAAGTATACCACGTGCATGTTAAAGCAGAGGGTAAAGTTAATAAAGAAGTGGTATCTAACGTTGCCCTATCGTTCAAGGACGTCAATATAGACCAGAGGACTCCTCGCAGGGTCGAGCACCGTCGTGCGGACCTTGTGAGAAAGAGGAAAATCCACTGGTGCAAGGCGGAACAGATATCCGACGATTCCTTCGATCTCGAACTCGAGACCGATTCGGGAACGTACGTGAAGGAGTTCGTGTCCGGTGACGAGGGCAGGAGCGTGCCGAGCTTCTCTGAGAGGCTTGGGATACCATGCAAAGTCGAGACCCTCGATGTATTGGCGATCAAATTCGAAGAACAATGAAGGGATAAGCAATGCAGGCATCCAGCGGAACAAGGACAAAGACCCGCAACAAGCTGAAGAAGTCAGTAAGGGCACGCGGGCTCTCACCCATCACGAAAGGTTTCCAGACCTTCGAGGCAGGAGAGAAAGTCAACATCATAATCGACCCCAGCATCCACAAGGGAATGCCATTCTCCAGATTCCACGGACTCACCGGAGTCGTCGTCGGAGAGAGGGGAGCGGCATACGAGGTATCCGTCAAGGACGGAAACAAGACCAAGATGGTCGTTGCGCGCCCCGAGCACCTTGTAAGGAACGTCGACAACTGAAGGTATAGACATGACTGAGCGCTACGTCACACTGGCAGAAGTAAGAGATCTCTTGGAAGAGGTTGCCGAGAGCAGGAAGGGTACGGCCGGAGAGCTCGAGGATGAGGATGTCCTCCTCGCATCACAGAAAGCAGCACTTGACCATGCGCAGAAAGTCTCAAACATATCCCTCGAGGACGCTAACAAGATCATCGAAGAGGTTAGCCAGATCGAGGAAGTAACGGATGTCATTGCTGTGAAGATCGCGGATATCCTCCCGAAATACCCGGAGGATGTCCGTGCTATCTTCTCCAAAGAGAGAATCAATCTCAGCAGCGACAAGATAAACCAGATCATAGAGATCGTTGGTAAGTACATCTGATGGGGTGTTTTTCCCATGGAAGAGTACGCTTACATCTTAGATTATCTGCCTCAAGGCGCCCCCTCCACCGGATTCGGTAAGAAGGAGCCCGTGTGCTACGCACTCGGTGCGGAGGAGTTCAAACTCTTCGAGCTCGTCCCCAAGGCCGGTGCGATGGTGACCATCGGTGAGAAGACGTTCATCGGAAAGGATTCCGACACAATGAAACGCGACATCATCGACCACGTCAAACGCAGGATCACATACAACGACCTCACGATCACCGCGACCTCTGAACTGGAGTTCGCGGTCACCGACATAGTGCTCGCCGACCAGGAGAAGTTCATCGGGTTCATCAACAACGCCCAGGCAATCAGCATGCGCAAGCACTCGCTGGAGGAACTGCCCGGACTCGGAAAGAAGTCCCTCAACATCATCCTTGACGAGAGGAAGAAGGGTAACTTCAAGGATTTCGAGGACCTCGGCACCAGAACTGGTATCAAAGCTCCCGAGAAGCTCATCGTCGGACGTATCATGCTCGAGATCCAGGATCCCGACAGGAAGCACTACCTCTTCATCCAGAGATGAACGATACCGGCAGGCTCATCGCCGATACAGGCATTGTTCCCAAGAAGAGCAAGGGCCAGAATTTCCTGATAGACGACCGTGTGGCCGACAGGCACATCGGATACGCAGGTATCAGCAAGAATGACAAGGTCCTCGAGGTCGGTCCCGGATTGGGAATCCTCACCAAAAGACTGATCGAGGTCTCGGACGACGTCACCTGCATCGAGATCGACGACATCCTTGCCGATTACATCACTCAGACCTACGGGGATTCCCTGAAGCTCATCCATGCCGATGCCGTGAAGGAACCTTTCCCGGAATTCGATGTTTTCGTGAGCAACCTCCCGTACAGCGTATCGACCCCAATCATCTTCAAACTCCTGGAATACGATTTCAGGACAGCTGTGGTGATGGTGCAAAAGGAGTTCGCCGACCGCATGGTCGCCATGGTGGGCAGTCCCGATTATTCACGCCTGACAGTGAACCTCTTCTACAGGGTCGATTGCGAGATAATGGAGACTGTGCCAGCATCCAGATTCAACCCCAGGCCAAAGGTTGATTCCGCCCTGGTCAGGATCGCCCCCAGGGAAGCTCCGTTCAAGGTCCTCGACGAGAGGACGTTCTTCAAGGTCGTGGAAGTCACTTTCAACCACCGCAGGAAGAAGATAGGTACCTCCCTAAAATCCGCCCACATGATGGAATCGGGCGACGACGTCCCGTACATCGACGAGAGGGTCGAACATCTCAGGCCGGAACAGATAGGCGAGATTGCCGATGCGGTATTCAGACTGAAGCACTGAACGCCGGCATATCCAGCAAAGATACTTTATCACATACGGATATCTCCCGGCGATAAGCATGCAAATAGGAATTGTAGGGAAACCGAACGTTGGTAAGTCGACATTCTTCGGTGCGGCGACTATGGCCCCCGTTGATATCGCCAACTATCCCTTCACGACCATTGAACCTAACAAGGGAGTGGCCCATGTGCGCACCCCGTGCCCATGCAAGATTCTGGGAGTCACATGCACGCCGCACAACTCATTATGCGTAAACGGGACCAGGATGGTACCCGTGGAATTACTGGATGTCGCCGGGTTGGTCCCCGATGCCTGGCAGGGAAAGGGATTGGGTAACCAGTTCCTCGACGACCTCAGACAGGCGGATGCACTCATCAATGTAATTGACGTGAGCGGATCCACAGATATCGAAGGTGTTCCCGGAGATGTAGGTTCCCACGATCCCACCGAGGATATCACATTCCTCAGGAAGGAGATCGAATACTGGATGAGGGAGATCCTCAAGAACGGATTCAACAAGATGGCGAGGGCCGCTAGGATGACAGGTCAGAAACCGGAGCAGATCATCCAGGACCGGCTCGCCGGACTCAACGTCACAGAAGCGCAGATCAAAAAGGCGCTCATGTCCGTGGAGATGCCCGAGGACATCGTGAACTGGACGGATGACGATCTCCTCAAGCTGTGCATCAACATCAGAGAACAGTCCAAGCCCATGATCGCATCGATGAACAAGGCCGATATCGCGCCGGAAGGGAACATCGAGAAGGTGGAAGCGATCAACGACATCTGCGTCGTCACCATGGCCGAGACGGAACTGGCCCTCAAGAAGGCGGCTGCCGCCGGCCTTATCGATTACACTCCCGGGGACCCAACCTTCACCATCAAAGAAGGTGTCACACTCAACGATGGTCAGAAGAAGGCCCTCGATTACATGAAGACGAACATGGAGAAGTACGGCGGAACAGGTGTGCAGAAATGCATCGAGGATGCAGCATTCAAGATGCTGGACCTGATCACTGTCTACCCCGTGGAGGACGAGAACAAGTACACCGACCACTTCGGACGCGTGCTTCCCGATGCGTTCCTCCTGCCCCGCGGATCCACCGCAAGGGACCTTGCATACAGGGTCCACAGCGACCTCGGGGATAAGTTCATCCGTGCGGTCAATGCGAAGACCAAGCGCACGGTGGGTGCGGATTACATCCTCGAGGACGGGGATGTCATAAGGATCGTCGCGAACAAGTGATACAATGGGAACATGGGATGTCAGGCTGATCAGCGCCTCCTCCACGCAGGACGGCGACGAACCGGTGATAGAGCTGTTCGGGAAGACCCGCGACAGGGAATCCATCACCATCCTGGCATACGGTTTCAGACCCTATCTGTTCGCTGTGGATCCCAAGGAAGAACTGGAGCAGCAGCTCAAGGAGGACTCAGAGGTCATCTCATTGGAACATGACAGGCTCCTGTACAAATCCGAGATGCACGAGGTCCTCAAAGTCACCATCAAGAGTCCGTGGAAGATATCCGAGTACAGGACAAGATTCCAGAGGAAGGGTTACAAGGTACTGTCCGCAGACATCTCGTTCCAGCACCGCTTCTTCTACGACAAGGATATGGGAGCCTGCATTAGAGTAACCGGAGAGAGCATCGAAAAGGGATACTTCACCGATCTCGTAATCAAGATGGATTCCTTCGAGAACATCGACCCCTTCGACCCCGGACTGAAGGTGCTCTCGTTCGATATCGAGAATTCTGTCGAGCACGAGTTCATCTACACCATATGCTCGGTTGTCACGGACGGGGACGAGATCCGCGAATGCAGATCCCTAGTAGGCGATGAGATGGAGATCATCAACGGCTTCGCAGCACTCATACGCGAAGAGGACCCCGACGTCATCACAGGGTACAACATAGACAATTACGACATCCGCAAGATTATGGACCGTTCCAAGGCCCGTCGCATGAAGGATGCCCTACCCTGGGGAAGGGACGGCAGCCAGCCTAGACTCGTCAGCGACCGTTTCTGGCGCGTGAAGGGACGTCTAGTATGCGATGCGTGGTGGGCGGTCAAGATGAAGCTTCGCCCGAAACAGGAGACACTCAACGCCGTATCCATGATGCTGCTCGGAGAGCAGAAACTGGATGTGGACCCGAAATACATGGACTCCGAATGGGCGAACAACAGGGAGAAGGTCATCAAGTACTGTTTCAAGGATGCCGAGCTGGCACTCCGTATCCTACTGGAGGTGGACACACTTCGTACCGATATGGATCTTGCAGCGGTATCCAAACTCACGATCGAGGACGTCATGACATCCGGATCCTCACAGCTGTCCGATTCGCTGCTCATTCGTGCAGCCGACAGGAACAAGGTCGGTGTTCCTCAGATGGGTACCAGGATCGCCGGTGCGGATCAGATCGAGGGAGGATACGTTCACAGCATGAAACCCGGACTGTACCATTGGGTCTGCGTGGAGGACTTCAAATCGATGTATCCCTCACTGATCATAGCGAAGAACATCTGCTTCACCACCCTTTGCGAGGACGGGGAGATCATCAGCCCCTCGGGAGCCCGCTTCATGTCCAAAGAGAGGAGGGAGGGACTCCTTCCGAGGATCCTCGAGGATCTGATGGCCGAGAGGGACAGGATCAAGAAGCTGATGAAGCAGACCCAGGACCCTCACGAGAAGAACTATTACGACGGTCTGCAGGCCGCGGTCAAGGTGCTGATGAACACGTTCTACGGCGTGTTCGCTTCCACATTCTACAGATTCACCGACAAGAGCATCGGAGCTGCGATAACAGCATTCGCTAGGGCGAACACCATCGGTATCATCAACCAGGTTGAATCGGAAGGGATCCACGTGATCTACTCCGATACGGATTCCATATTCATGCAGTCCCCTGTGGAGAATCTCGAGGGGTCGATCGAATTCGGCAACAAGATGGCCGAGAGGTTCTCCGTTGAAGGAGGCACCCTGGAATTCGAGAAGTTGCTGGAACCCATGTTCACGCACGGAATGAAGAAGAGATATGTCGGGAAGATCGTGTGGCCTCAGGTCTCCGATGAACTTCTGGTAAGGGGATACGAGATCAGGAGGTCAGATTCATTCGACCTGCAGAGCAGGATGCTGACGGACCTGTTCGAAATGATCCTCGAAGAGAGGAACGACGAAGCGCTCTCAATGGTCAAGAGCACCATCCAGAATGTCAAGAACGGAAATGTGTACAAATCCGAACTCGTGATATCCAAGTCCTGCAAGGGATTGGACGCGTACGAGAACCCCGACAGGATGGCCAATGTGCAGGCCGCCAAGAAGCTCATCAAGCTCGGTTACGAGTTCATCCCCGGAATGAAGGTCTCTTGGATAGTGACAGATTCCAAATCATCCCCCCAGACCGTGGAACCTTACATCAGCGGAGTGGAGTTCACCGCCAAACCCGATTACAAGTATTATGCTGAACGTCTGTCACAGACTGCGTCACGCATCACAGAGGTATTTGGCTGGGAGGAGAAGGATCTGCTCATGGGCAATCAGCAGGCCACTCTGTTCAGCGGTAAGTTCGCCGAATCCGCCGAGGCTCCGAAAAAGAAAAAGGAACCTGTGGAAGAGAAGCCCAAGGCCAAGACAAGAAGCCTCGATGATTTCTTCTGACCATAGATTCAGAGCGCATCCACTGATAATGAATGCATATTGTTCCTAGATACTGCAGGCCCGATTACCGCATCAGACAGTCGGGGTGTTACGCATGGTGAGCCCCATCTCCTTTGCCTTGTGCAGTACAAAGGTGTTCTTCTCAAGAGGCTCCTTGCCCATGTGACTGCTGTATGTGATTATGCCCATCATCTCGAATCCGATCTTCTCGAGGTTCTTCGAAAGGTATCCGGATAATCCTGCGAAATCCACATCGGGATAATAGGATGTCAGGATAAGCAGGGCCTTCTTACCGGGAGCAAGAGTGGATTCATCGTTCTCATCGAGGAAATAACTCATCCTGTCCTCGAAGATCTTGTACAGGCCACATGGTCCTTCAAAATAGATCGGCGTTGCGAAGACCACGCAATCACAAGTCTTGATATCCTCCAGGATAGGTAGTACGTCATCGTAGATCATGCGCTTCTCTGCAACCGGCGCAGGTTTACAGCAGCAATCCTGTATAGAGCGCAGCTTAGATAGCTTGTAGAAATCGATGATGTTCGTGGACAGACCCATTGCTCCATCCAGGAATGCATCGGCGATCCTTGAGGACGAATCATTCTCCTCAGGACTGCACAATACAGCGACTACCTTTCCCATAAGTTGAATATCGTAAAATCCGTATATAAAATAATAGCCTGATTCATCCAACTGGAAAATGGTCGGTTTTCTGAAAGCTGGCACAATGCGGATTTTAGTTGCATCGGCCTGTTAATATATAGCTTCTAAAGCGATCCGCTCATTTCCTTTTCTGACCAGAGAGACGCAATGGCTGAGCCTCGTATCCATCCTCGGGGATGATGTGAAGATGGGTGTAAAATGGATCCTCATACCTTGAACCCATGTAACTGTCGATATCGACATTCATGTTGTTCAGGACACGGATAAGGGTGTTCCTCATGTGAAGGACATCCTCACGGGGTATGTCCCTGAAGTAACTGTTGTTCAGCTCGGTGATTCCATCCATCACCCTTGCTGCCAAAGAATGTCCCTCTTCCGTGAGGAAGATCTTGTACTTCTTGCTGCTGTCCGACTTACGGTCGTCGTAAACGAGCTCCTTTTCCCTGAGAACCTTGATGACACGGTTGGTGTTGGCTGTGTCGAGATCGAGGAAACGTGAGAGACTGACAAGAGTCTGTCCATCCTTTATTTGAAGCGCAATAAGATAGACAGCGTGAGCACTGGTGAGACCGTAACTGGAAACTATATTCGTCATGTTCTTACGCATGACTAGACTCATTCTGTCAAAGAATGCTGGTAGGAATGAGTTCCAGTATACGTCCTCCCCATCGTTCATTGAACCTGGACTATTTTCTTCATTTATAAAAGTAGTTAGAAATCCTGTTATTATTAAGTCTGGCATTATGAAGGGTCGACTCTCCGTTGAATAAAGAAGGAGGAAAAAACGGATCGGCCCCCGCCGTTCTCACATCGGAGTGCGACCCTTCAATTTGATACGTTCAAGCATCGGAGAATTCAGCGGTGAACTTCGCCACTGCATCATTGGCACTCTCTGAGTAGATATCTGCTCCGATCCTGTCGGCCCACTGCTGGGTGACAGGTGCTCCGTCGACGTTGGTCTTGCACTTGTCCTTGAGGCCTTCCTTGACCATCATGTCTTCCAGGGTCTTCTGTCCGACCATGGTTGAGGTCATAAGGGCTGAGGTTCCGCAAGCGACGGCGTTGTGAGTAACCAGTGTTCCGGTGATGTGGATAGGCGAGGGCCCTCCTGCCATTGCCATCGACGAGGCCAGTGCAGCAGCACTCGTCCCCATCGCCAACATGTGCTTCGGAGACACCATTGGACTCAACTACGAGTGATAGAGACATATCACCGCCGCCCTCCGTCGGGCGGCGGACCCTTTTCCCATTACAATTTATAACGGTAACAGAGATTCCCATCCGAGAGGAATAGAAATGGGCAACCTACAACAGATCAACATGCCTAACGGCGACACATACGCCGGCGAGGTCCAATACGGCAATTTCGAGGGTCACGGGATCTACACGTTCGCGTCGGGTGCGAAGTACGAGGGACAGTTCAGGAACGGGATGTTCAACGGCAAGGGCGTCTACATCTGTGCCGACGGGGACCGTTACACCGGAGAGTTCGTTAACAACATGTTCGAGGGTTACGGCATCTACATCAAGTCCACCGGGGAGAAGTACGAAGGACAGTTCAGGGATAACATGTACCACGGAAAGGGAGTCATAACCTACCCCAACGGAGAGAAGGACGAGGCGGACTTCAAGTACGGAAAGGCCCAGGGCGTTGGATACCACACATGGCCCGACGGAGAGAGGGCCGAGGTGGAGTTCGTCGACGGAAGATTCAGGTACTGAATCGGATCATTCTTTCACATTACAATGGTCGGTCCAGGATCTGGATAGACCGCATCGTCCATTACAGAGTACTCTCCATAAATCGATATATTGGCATAACCATCCAGTATACAATGTTTGACTATAAAGCAAAGAAGGACGTTCTACTCCTGGCATCGTTCGCTATAGTCCTCTGTGTGGTCGCCTTCGTGGAGACCGCTGACGTGACGGATGCGGATGATGATATGCTGTCCATCGGCGACACCGTCTCTTTCGGATCCGGAAGAGGTACAGTGATACATAACGAAGGGCAGGACGTGTGCACATACAACACAGATTCGCAAGTCATCATAACAATGACCGTTCTGACGAAGCCCACAGAATACAACAAGGGCTGGGATGACGTCGGTACCCTGGAAATCACGGGTATCGAATTCAAGGCCAACTCCGACCTCGTATACGTCCCGTCGTACATTGTGGACAAGATCAGCAGCGACATCGGACTGTACAAAATTATTTCCATTTCTGATGATGTGAAATCGAAGATCGACGCAAAGACCATCAGCATCGTTCTCCCCAAGGAGCTGAGATCGGTCAAATTCGGAAGCAGCGTGACAGTTGTCACGGAAGGATCGTACACGGATACCAAGGGCAATGTGGTCCACTACTCTGTAGACGAGACCAGCTGTGCCTACATGAACGGATACGGGACCTATTCCGCCTATGCCAACGTAAAATCCGGTGCGGACATCAGGTACTGCGAACAGGGGACCGTCACCAAGGTCGATTACGCATCCGGACAGACCACTTACGATACGAAGATGGTCCGTTGGTGAACGAACGACCTCACATCCAACGACAAATGGGTGTGCGGACTCGGTGCGTTCGGCGACATGATTGGTACCGTGCTGACATACGAACTTGAATTCACCGGAAAGAACGTGAATTACTCCGTGGACTCTCTGAGATGCGCCACGAATGCCGTTGTATCAATCAGCGGCAACACTCTCAAGGTGAACGCCTTCGCGGTCACCGCAGAACCCAAGCAGGGAACACTCACCGGATGGAACATCTCCGATGGGGACAAGATAACATCCGACATGGAGATTACGGCGGACCGCGATGCTCCTCAGTCCTCCGATGATACCACGATGTTCGCTGTCATCTTCGTGATCATCCTGATCGCGATTATCTGTGCAGTGGTATTCCTGGTAAAGAAGAAGAAATGAACTAAACGGGAGGTATCACCCTCCCCCTTTTTCATTCGAATCTGACCGATTCGCGGACCTTCCTTATCGATACGCCATGCTCTTCTGAGGCCTTGACGAGATCATCGTGTTCGGGCTTCCATTTCCTGATACCGTACCCCTCTGAGACCTTGACGCGGATGTCCCCGTATTCCGTATGGCAGATCTCCATATGGGATGACATCTCGAACCTCTCGGCCCTCCAGATCCTGAGGCCGATCGTCGATGTGTTGGCAAGGATCAGATTCGCCAGCTTGTCCTTCTCGGCCTGACGGCAGAGACATGTTAGCCTGTATCCGGGCCTGCCTTTCTTCATGATCATAGGGGTAAGGGCGGCATCGCGTGCCCCTTCCTCGAGAAGAAGATCAATCATCGGACCGAGGTCCTCGGGGGTCATGTCGTCGATGTTGCAGTTGATTTCGTAGATCTCGAACATGCCGTTCTCCGAATCACCAAAGAACGCCCTCACCATGTTGGGGATGGATGATTCGCGGTTGCCCAGTCCGATACCGATTTCCTTAACAGTCATACGTGGACGCTGTCCGTATTCCTTCGTGAAATGCTTGATTATCGCAGCACCAGTCGGTGTGGTGAATTCCCCTTCGACGTCTCCGGCATAGCACGGGACATCCCTGAGGATCAATGCCGTGGCCGGCGCAGGTACGGGGAGTTTCCCGTGAGCGCAATCGACATATCCGTAACCTGTACGGAGAGGAGACGATGCTATGAACTCCGGGGACAACTTCTCTATCAGAAGACAGTTTCCGACCACATCGGCAATCGCATCCAGCATACCGACCTCATGGAAATGGACCTCTCCCACGGGTTCCCCGTGGACCTCGGCCTCTGCCTTGGCGATCTCCTCATAGATCTGCATGGCATGGGATTTGACCGAATCGGATACCTTCAGCCCATTTATGATGTCCATGACCTCGGGCAGGCTGCGGTGCTCGTGGTGATTGTAATGTCCATGGTGCTCGTGTTGTTCCTCATCCTTTCCGTGGATCAGGATGTCGACCTTGTTACCAGTGACGTGATTCTTCTCCTTGTGGGAGACCTCTACCGTTATGCCGGGTATCCCTGCGGATTCTATCATCGTCTTCGCCTCGGATGGATCCGGGAGAAGGTCGGAAAGAGCTCCCAACAGCATATCCCCGGAGACACCTGCGTTGCATTCCAGATACAAAGTCCTCATCACACCTCACCTCTCTTGTCTATGAGCGATGCTATGTAGCCCGCTCCGAAACCGTTGTCGATATTGACCACGCTGACCGTGGACGCACATGAATTTAACATTGCAAGAAGCGCTGTGAGACCTTCGAACGATGCACCGTATCCGACCGATGTCGGTACTGCGATCACAGGTACGCTCACCAGGCCTCCGACGACGCTGGGAAGGGCACCTTCCATACCAGCGGCGACTATCACTGCCGTGGCGCCCATTATCGTATCGGCATCGGAAAGGAGACGGTGGATTCCGGCCACACCGGCATCGTATGTGCGTTTAACATTGCATCCAAGGGCCTCCGCGGTCACTGCGGCCTCCTCGGCCACGGGGATGTCGCTGGTACCTGCACAGAGGACGCATACGTAGCTTTCCCTGACCTTCGCCGGCATGTCCCCGATGATACAGATCCTCGCTTCCTTCCTGTAATCGGATCTGAGACCGTGTTCCAGAGCGAGCTTGTGAACATCCTCGGTGCATCTCGTGACCATGACGCATTCCGAACCGTTATCCATCAGAGTCTCGACGATCTTCACCGATTGCTCGGGCGTCTTGCTCGCACCGTAGATGACCTCCGACGCGCCCTGTCTGAGTCTCCTCTGTGTGTCCACCTTCGCGAAACCGAGGTCGACGAAAGGCTGTGCACGCAGCATGCGCTCCGCATCATCCACGGATAGGCTTCCGTCCTTCACTGCTTCAAGAATCTCTCTTCCGTTCATAGTCCCGGTTTCCTCTCGGCGTATGTTATCGAATCGTAATATCTGAGGAGAATGTCCTTGATCTCATCCTTGTTCTCCCCGAGGAGATCCTTCTGCGACGGGAGCGTCTCCAAGATCGCCATATCACCGGATGTGCGCACCCTTATGTCCTTAAGACCCAGCATCCTGACGCTCTTCTCTGCACGCTCCGTACGGACAAGGTCGTCCACGGTGAGCGGTGTGCCTGTGGGGATACGTGTAGCGAGACATGAATCCGAAGGCATATCCCATATTGGTATCGATGCTGCCTTGGACAGCCTGCGGATATCCGGCTTGGTAAGACCGCATTCCTTCAAGGGCGACCTCACTCCGAATTCCTCCAGGAACCTCATCCCTGGTCTGTTGGAAGCATCGTCGGATGCGTTGGTACCGTCCATCAGGCAGGTCCTGTCGAACCCCTTGACCTGGTCCCACATGGCAGTGATCATCCTCTTCTTGCATTGATAGCAGCGGTCCTCCCCGTTGGCGACGACCTCAGGTACGGATAGGATGTCGTCCTCCACGAAGGAAGGTGTGAATTTGTAACGCTGGCACAGGTTCTCTGCATTGACGAGCTGAGCCACGGTCTGGAAACCTCCCGTGTAGAACACCGGGATCATATCCACGTCCAGTTCCCTGCATACGTACATCAGGTATGTGGAGTCCACTCCCCCTGAGAACGCCAGAGCCGGACGGGGATTATTCTCGAAGAATTCTGCAAGATTATCGGGTATCATTTCCATGCTGACGACATACCCTCCTACTAAGAATTAAATTAATCTCCCGTGCGCCTATCATTATTTATATAGTGGTTGTTCATCCGAATCTCCAGTGAGACGTTTAACCTCACGAACGGAAATGTGCCGTCAAAGGTGAATCCGTAAAGGTGATAAAATGAGCGAAGAGACTCAAGAGACACGCCCGGTCAACGGGAAGAGCATGTACAGCTACATCGCTGATGCATGGGACGTACCTGAGAAATCCTACGTCAAGGCATTGAACTACGAGCGCCGTATCAAGTGGAGGAAGGAAGAGAACTTCGTCCGCGTCGACAAGCCCACCCGTCTGGACAGAGCCAGAGCACTCGGATACAAGGCCAAGCAGGGATACGTCATCGTCAGGGCGAGGGTAAGGAAGGGATCCTTCCGCAAGAGAGCCATCGTCACAGGTAGGAGAGCAAAGAGAAAGGGGATCAACCAGATCATCACCGGCAAGAGCATCCAGAGGATGGCCGAGGAGAGGACTGCGAAGAGATACCCCAACCTCGAGGTTCTGAACTCCTACTGGGTTGGAGCAGACGGACAGCAGGAGTGGTATGAGGTCATCCTCGTCGACCCCGCACACCCCGTCATCAAGGCCGACCCCAAGATCAACTGGATCTGCGAGAAGACACACACCAACCGTGTCTACCGCGGAAAGACCTCCGCCGGACAGAAGGGACGTGGAATGAGGCACACCGGAAAGGGTGCTGAGAAGGCCAGGCCCTCGGTCAAGGCGAACCAGAGAAGGATCAAGTGATCTGACTTACGTTCAGTATAAAACCCTTTAACCGCCCATATCGGGCGGTCTCCTCTATTCTTTGAAATCGTCTACGGATCGACGACAGTCTCGATGGACAGCTGATGCGCCGATCAGACGGAAACGGGCAGAGGCCTCGGAGGATCCTCGGAACTGCGTGCCATGAACTTGCGATAGAAGTATGTGAGCACCAATATGACCGCTATGGTCACGAAGGCCATGATTAATGCCTCGGCGAATGGCAGCGGAATGTTGTGATCGGTGCCCAGCGTGACGAACGGCGCTATCAGCATCTTGCACACGATCATGTGATACAGATACAGAGGGAACACCTCCTTACCCATGTGCAGGAACAGGCTGTTCCAGATAGGGAGTTTCAGCAGGATCGCTGCGAGAAAGAGCTGCGCGATACCGCATGAGAGCGACGTTGCCGCAAAGGTGAATACCGTGAATATGCCATAATTACCTATCTTTCCAAGAGTGACATCAGTCTCTGCTGGGAACAGGATCAATGTCAATGCTGTACAGATGATAGCGACAAGGAAACCGATCCAATATTGCTTATCGCGAAGCCCGTTCTCCAGGAAATGAGCGAAATTGACCTTTTTCAACAAGGCACCTACCATCAGGAATCCGGCGAACATCGGGGCCATGTGGATGTAGAACGGCGTCTGAAGGTGTACGAACTCGATGTATGCCGATGATATAAGGAAGAGCACCACTATCGCTGCAAGCAGCTTCCTCCAGTCATCCATCACACGGTCGATGAGTGCGAAGAAGATCAGATAGGCGAAGCACAGCACACCGAGATAGTACATCTGGATGGTCACGAAGAAAGGTGCCGGCACCTCCGCATACGGAAGGAATTCCGGTGATGTGAAGTCGACGAACGCATAACCCTTACCCAAAACCGCTCCAACGATCGTGTCGATCAGACTATACTGGGAGAGATCATATCCCAGCGCCATCAGGTACAGGTACATCAACACCGTCATCACTACAGTCAGTACGATGAAGATGACGAACAGCGGCACCACACGGGACCTCACATTCTCGAGATACGACTTGCCTGGTTTGTAGAAGTAACCGGAGATGACAATGAACATTATCAGCCCGGAGAACATGAATTGAACTACGGGTAATGGATCGCCGGTACGGCCGTCCGTACCGTTCTGAAGAAGCACCAGATGGGTGATAATGACTCCCATTATTGCCATACCCTTGTAAAGATCGAGAATACCTATACGGCCCGATCCAACAGTCGCTGATGCATCATCTGGCATAGTTCCGAATAGTAATGCCGCACTACTCTAATAAGCTATTCGAGAAAATTCATATTGGTTCATTGCTTCTAAGGGGTCATGAGAACTAGAGATCTATTGATCGTCGCCACCGCTGCGGTGGTGATCGTATTATTGTGCTCCTTCGCAGTCCATAACGATTCCGGAAAGGACGACGACGGAGGATACATCGGCATCATAGGTGCCATGGACGTCGAGGTCGACGGACTCAAGAGCCTAATGGATGTCGAGAGGATCGAGACAGTCGCAGGAATGGAATACTACATGGGTACCCTCCACGGGGACAAGATCGTAGTGGTCAAATGCGGAATGGGAAAGGTCAACGCAAGTATCTGTGCCCAGACCATGATCAACGATTTCCATGTGAAATGCATCATAAACACAGGTGTGGCCGGATGTCTCGACAGCGGACTCAGCATCGGCGACATCGTCATCTCCACCAAGGCCCTCCAGCACGATTTCGATGTGACCCCTCTGGGATTCAAGAAGGGAGAGATCCCCTACACGGGACTCGTGGAATTCCCCGCTGACAGGGAACTCATCGACAAACTCCACCATGCCATTAACGTCTCCATTGTCGGTATCACTGTCAAGGAGGGCGTCGTCTGCACCGGAGATCAGTTCATCAACTCCATAGAACAGAAGGAGCGCATCCTCAACGATTTCGGCGACGGATTATGCTGCGAGATGGAAGGCGGGGCGATCGCACAGGTATGCTACCTCAACAATGTGCCCTTCGTCATCCTGAGATGCCTGTCCGACGATGCGGAAGGATCCTCGCCTGAGGATTATCCTGCATTCGAGAGGATGGCGGCCCTGAGGAACATCGTCGTCCTCGAGCACCTGCTCAAGGAATTCTAAACCTTTTGGAACTTCAAAGGCCGACGGAGATGTCCCTATAAAGTGCGGAGACCTCTTCGTCGGTCATACCTATCGTCGGGAAGAATACCGGAAGCTCGTATTTGGAGACATCGACTGAATCCAATCCGTTGAGGTCCGTTCCCATGACGACTCCGAGGATCCTCTTCTGGTCGTCCTTGTTCTCGTCGTATCTCCTCAGGTACGTATCGTATTGCTTGAGGACCGAGAAATCTCCGTCACCGGTCATCAGTGCCCTGCATCCGCGCTTCATCATCAGCCATGCGGACACTATGCTTCTCTCGGATCCGTCGATGTATGCGATCACCTTGCCCTGTGTACCGATGGGAAGACCTGCATGACATCTCACGTAATCCTGGAAGATAAAGGCGCGGTTGTCACGGGCCTCCACGAAGAATGTGACATCGGGGTCGGTGAGATCAACCTTGACGCCCTTGTCCTCGTTGGCCAGGAAGATAGCTGATCCGATCTCCCTTCCCATATCGAGACTCGTGTATCCCTGGGAACCCTCGCGGCGAGCTTTGACAGCGAATGACTGTCCCTCGGATAATCTGGAAAGTGAATATTCTGCGGCAGCCTTGCACATGTCCTCCATCTTGGAGGAGCTCTCCTCCGCAACGGATAACGATGCTATGCCGAAAACCTTCCTGACGGATGCGACAGCTGCATCCAAATCAGTGGCCTCCACATAGAACCTGGCGCCCCTGCTGGTGACTATAGCCTCCACCCCATCCTGCATAAGCATGTTCAGGACGTTATCCTTGAGGGCGTTCTCGAATCTCTTACGGACCGGGGTGCTCTTGAGCCCGATCTCGGCATATCTCATCAATATAATGGCCACAGTACCTCATCTTCCCGTCCCTTAAAAATATGTGCGACCCATAATGTGCATCATGGAACTGATCATCCTTCTGTCGCTGATAGCTCTCGGGGCGGGTGCCGGGATCATGGGTGCCCTCTTCGGACTCGGGGGAGGAGTGATCTTCGTTCCGGTTCTCATGCTGTGCTACGGGATGTCCCCTGCCGCAGCAGCTGCTGTCAGCCTCGTCGGTATCGTGGCTGGTTCGGTCGGAGCATCCAGCGTCTACGTCGAGAAAGGACTGGCGAATGTGCGTCTTGGTCTGCTGCTGGAAGTGACGACCACGATAGGTGCCGTAGCAGGTGCGCTGATAGCTGGACTTCTGGAGGAATGGATCCTCAGCCTGATCTTCTGTGCGGTGATGATCTACAGCGCGATCAGGATGTACCTGAGCCCGGAAAGGGTCGTCGAACCAAAGGACGGGAAGGGAAGGATGAGCTTCGAATACAGGGACGAGGCGAACGGAGAAGTGATCCCCTATGAGGTCCAGAACGTCGGCGAAGGAGGTATCGCCTGCGTGTTCGCCGGTATGATGTCCTCCATGACCGGTGTCGGAGGAGGAGCGATAAAGGTCCCTGTGATGAACCTCATAATGCGTGTACCTATGAAGGCCGCCAGTGCGACCAGCAGCTACATGATCGGGATAACCGCATTCTCCGGTGCGATAACCTACTTCTTCAGCGGTCAGCTGGACCTTGCGTTCGCGGGCGGAGTGGCCATAGGTGCATTCCTGGGTGCGATTTCGGGAACGTATCTGGCCAGGAGAATAAGCACCAAGCACCTGAGGAGATACTTCTCGGTCGTCCTGGTAATCATGGCAGTTCTGGTCCTTCTTCGTGTGGGAGGGATACTGTGAACATGAACAGATCTATTGCTTGGACCCTCCGTATCGGTATAGTCCTGGGACTATTCCTCATAGTGATCGGGGAATTCCTCGAAGAAGGCAACTCCGTGCTGTACTACGGACTGCTAATATTGATAGCGTCGCCCTTGTTCGCAGTCATTGCTGCATTCATAGGGCTCGTAAGCGAAAGGGATTGGTTTTGGGCATGCATCGCCGGAGCAGTCATGGCCGTTGTCGTATCAGGCGCCATAATAGCAATCCTATGATGTCAGATGTCCTGAGAGTTTCCTTGATAAGCTTTTAAATGTCTGCCACATGGAGACATCCATGGGATCAAGCACATCTGGCGATCATTTGTCCAATGAACTGGACAGAGCGTTCGAGAACGGGATGAAATTGATCAAGGGCGAAGGTATCGAACAGTCTTATGAGAAGGCCTTCGAGATATTGCATGCAACTGCGGCCTGCGGCCATCCCGAGTCGCAGTTCGTGGTCGGTCTGATGTATGACAGCGGTAAAGTCGTGAAACAATCGTTTGAGAAGGCGTTTGTTTGGCGTAATAGTCGCCCGACGGACGCGTGAGCGGACGTCGCGCACCCGTAGCGACCCTCAGGGAGCGAAGGGTGCGGGCGACACAGGTGCCTGGCGGCGCCGGTGCGTGGGACCTCGGTCCAGCACCGGCCGCCGGCCTCTTTCCCACTATATCCGACACATTCCAGATTCGACCTATATTATATACATTATAATGACATAATTATGTCTAAATATTCGGACGACATATAAGTGATCATGACTGCCATAGTCCCAATCACAGAACTCAGGAACACCTCCAAGATCCTCGAGATGTCAGAGAAAGAGCCGGTGTTGATCACAAAGAACGGCTTCGGTTCAAGAGTACTGATGAATATAGAGACCTACGACAGGTTAAAGGAGATCCTTTTGGACATCAAGCTGGCGGAAGCGTTCAGACGTTCCGAGGAAGAAGGAGGCAACGTGGACGCTTTCGAATTCCTGAAGGAGCTCAGGGATAACCCAATTTTCCATTGAACTATCCCCTGATGCAAAGCAACAGGTGGATTCGATTGCCAGGTACATCGCAATCGAACTCGGGAACGTATCAGCCGCCCTGTCGTTCCTGGACGATGTGGAAGCGTCCATAGAGAATATCAGGGACAATCCGTATTTCCATATGGTCAGAGAAAGGTCCGCGAGGATCGACGGTTATCCCAAGAGACAGTTCCAATTCCGTAAGAACTTCATCATGTTCTACGTGATCCTTGAGGATCGCAACATCATCAGGATACTGAAGGTCTCATACTCGTGGAGGGACCTTAGCAAAGACTGAACACCGTATCCTGCCTATGTACCGTGGAAAATCGGTAAATGCTAAAATCGCACATGATGGTTGACGGTTAGTCCATGGAGAACGTAAGGAACTGATGAAAAATAATTTACAAAATTATCCTCTTGGGGCAATCGTATAATTCCAGTCTCCACGCCACTCATTCTTCACCAGGTTTATGC
>CALAVG010000008.1 GCA_937892275.1 uncultured Methanomicrobiales archaeon
GTCAGAATGGCATCGAACATCGCCTTATCCTGTTCTTTCGATCTCTGTTCCTGCGGTGTATCGATATCGATACCGCACATCTCTTTCACACCGAGTGTGAAATCTGCCAATACGCCGTCCATGTCGAAATAGATCTTATCCGGTTCCATCTCTTAGCCTCCTTCTACGGATGACCTGAATCGGACCATATACAAATAGTTAACAAGAGACCTCTTAGTGTTCCCAACGGTGTCGATCATGGTTTCACAGGAATCTTCCCGTAGCACTCTCCTTGCAGTCCCTGACATCGTCAGGGGTACCTGCGACGACGATCCTGCCGCCTTCATCACCACCCTTAGGGCCGAGATCGATGACGTAATCCGCGCTCCTTATGATGTCCAGATCGTGTTCGATGACGAGGACCGTCGCACCGCTGTCGATAAGATGTTGGAATATGCCCATCAGTAACTGGACATCCAAAGGATGCAGTCCTATGGTGGGTTCGTCGAATACGAATATTGTATCATCCTGTCCGCGGCCCATATCGCTGGCGAGTTTGAGACGCTGTGCCTCTCCTCCGGACAGGCCGGGAGTGGCCTCGCCCAACGTGAGATATCCCAATCCTACATCGTGGAGCATCTGCAATCTGTTCTTTACGATCTTGAGATCGTCACATGCTTTCAACGCTTCATCAACGCTAAGTTCCATCAATTCGGGAAGGGATTGCACTGTTCCGTCATTCTTCTCCCTGGTGATCTTGAATGCATCGCTGCAGTAACGTGAGCCGTTGCAGTCCGGGCACGGGATGTCCACATCTGGGAGGAACTGCACATCGAGGCTGATGGATCCGGTACCGTCACAGAGAGGGCATCTCAAGGAACCTGTGTTGTACGATAGGTCGCCTGCTTTCACATCCTTCTCCTTGGCCGCAGGGGTCTTGGCGAACACCTTGCGCAATTCGTCATGCACATTGGCATATGTCGCCACGGTCGAACGTATGTTGATCCCGATGGGTGTCGCATCTATCAGTTTGACGTGTGCTATCCCATCATGGTCGACGGATTCCACATGGGGAGGCAGTTCCTTTCCGTTTATCGATGCCTCCAAAGCGGGGATCAGACTGTCCAGGACCATCGTGGTCTTCCCGCTTCCGGACATGCCGGTGACCACTGTGAACCTTCCCTTCGGAATGCGAACGTCCAAAGGTTTAACGGTGTGTATCTGCGAGGTCCTCATATGAATCGAGC
>CALAVG010000009.1 GCA_937892275.1 uncultured Methanomicrobiales archaeon
ATTTGTAAAAGGTTTTATGACGGGGTCGGACCCCGTCTTGAATGTACTCACATCTCGCCTGCCATTCCGTGAGGTCCGTTCTTGAGAGCGTCGCTAGGAGCTGCTCCTGCGGGTGCCTTACGGGATGCGATGACATCGTCGATCCTGAGGATCATGTTGGACACTTCCTCAGCAGAGTTGATTGCCTGAGATTTGACCCTGAGAGGCTCGATGACGTTGCGTGCGAGCATGTCGACCGCATCTCCGGTGTCGAGGTCAAGACCGTAGTATTTGGCCTTGGCGTTCTTCTTCTCGTGGGCGTTCTTCAGCTTGATGATGCTGTCGATGGGGTCGATACCTGCGTTCTCTGCAAGGGTCCAGGGGATGATCTCCATGGCCTTTGCGAACTTCTCGATAGCGAGCTGCTCTCTGCCTCCAACGGAGGATGCGTAGTCGATCAGTGCAAGCTCGACCTCGATCTCGGGTGCTCCTGCTCCTGCAACGACCTTTCCGTCCTCGAGTGCTACTCCGACTGAGCGGATAGCGTCTGTGAGGGCCCTCTCGACTTCCTCGAGCACATGCTCGGTTCCGCCGCGGATGAAGATGGTGACTGCCTTTGCGTTCTTGCATCCGGTGATGAATGACATTCCGTCCTCTCCGACCTTCTTCTCCTCAACGGATCCTGCGGTTCCCAGGTCCTTGCTGGTGAGCTCCATCGCGTTTCCGCAGATGGTCGCACCGGTTGCCAGGGCGATTGCGTCGAGATCGGATGCCTTGCATCTCCTGTATGCGAGGATTCCTGCCTTTGCGAGGTAATGCTGTACGAGCTCGTCAACTCCCTTGGAGCAGTAAACGACGTTAGCTCCTGCCTTCTTAATGACCTCTACGATTGCCTTCATGGAGTTCTCTTCCTCGCTGAGGAATGAGGACATCATCGTGGGGTCGGTAATCTGGATGGATGCGTCGAACTCTGTCTTCTTGACCTCGAGGGCACAGGAGAACAGAGCGATCTTCGCCTTGTCGACCTTCTGGGGCATCCTGCTGTGGACCATTTCCTTGTCAACGACGATTCCCTGAACGATCTCGGTGTCCGCGATTGTTCCTCCGACCTTCTTCTGGAGGCGGATGTTCTTGGGGTCGACGATTCCCTTCTCTTCGACTGCCTTTGCGGCCTTGACGACCAGGTCTGCGAGGAGTGCTTCCTCGTCTCCGACGGACTTTCCGGTCAGTGCTGTGGCTGCGACCTGCTTGAGGATCTTGTCGTTCTTGGCATCGACTGCGATGCTGTCGAGGACTTCCATTGCCTTGGCCGCTGCCATCTTGTAACCGTTGGTGATGACTGTGGGGTGGACGTTCGCATCGATGAGTTCCTCGGACTGCTTGAGGAGCTCTCCTGCGAGAACGACGGATGTTGTTGTTCCGTCTCCGCACTCTGAATCCTGTGTCTTGGCGACCTCGACGACCATCTTGGCTGCGGGGTGCTGGACATCGATCTCCTTGAGGATTGTGACACCGTCGTTCGTGATGACGACATCTCCGATCGTGTTGACGAGCATCTTGTCCATTCCCTTGGGTCCGAGTGTGGACCTGACTGCATCTGCGACCGCCTTTGCGGCTGCGATGTTGTTGAACTGCGCTTCCTTGTCCTTGCTTCTCTGTGTACCTTCCTTCAGTACGATAACAGGCTGATTTCCAGATCCATACATGGCATTACACCTTTCTATGTTGGAGGATATTTTAGTTCTTCTATATAAAAGATACTAATCTTCCTTCAGATAGAATAAGGTATGCCAGCATCAATAGAAGTCTTCGATGCGACGCTGTATCAGATAGTCCTTGAGGATTTCCGAGTTATGCAACCAACGTTCCTTCTTCAGATCCATGAAGGCGTTGATCTGGGGCCAGAGGCCCTCAAGTGATTCTGCGGTGTAGGGCTGGGTACGCAAAGCTGCCCGGACATTCTCGCGAATGTTCCAAACACCCAGGGGGATGTCGTAACCGGGATGGACCTCCCTGAAGACCATCACTCCTGCAGAACGGCCGATGCTCTGAAGGTATTCCGTGACGGCCAATCTTGCCGCGTAGTATGCGCCGGTGATGTTGTCCGCGTACTGCGTCCTGCCCTCGAAGAACTCGTGATCGTGGGCAACGACCATCTCGTTGGGACTGGGGTTCCAGGAGGTCTTCGGATACCATGCCTCGATCATCTCGTACCTCCAGGTGACAGGCATCATGACGATGGACCACCAGTTGTCGAGCCCCTTCCATTGGAAGAGCCTGAACTCATCTATGGTCTCGTTGTACCTGACATCCTTCATCAGATTCTTGCCTATGATGTCATCGACCGCGGTTATGCTCCAACGGGTTGGTACGAAGCGCCTGCGCTTTCCCACACCCATCGTTCCCACGGAGAACGCCTTCTCGATCTCGGAGACGAACGTACCGTTATGATAAGCGGCGACAACGGCATCCGTAGAATTCATATCGGTGTCATAGTACGACTTTTCGAGATTGTGCTCGAACCTCCCGTTCTCCACCCTTATGCTGGACATCTTACCCGAGGGGCCGAAAGGCATGATCTCGTCATCGAGTACGATGCGTCCCGAGGGTTTCTTCTCGAAGTATGTCTCGACATTGACGGGTTTCGCAGTCAGTGCGAGTTCCTGGACGTTGTCCACTATCTTCCCCGATTTCGCAAAATCGGTGGCATCTATGCGGTATTTCCCCCTCACGAGCTGATATCTCATGGCGGCGATGTCGTACATCGATTTCCCGCCCCACAGCTCGGGCTTGTCAAGTTCCGTCGTATCTCCCATGAAAGTGGGTAGCAACGGACCGATCTCCACCTTGGGATAGCCGTAACGTCCTACAAAGACCGCCGGGGGCGAACTGCCGGTAACATCGTTGCTCTTGATCACGGGCGTGTTAATCTTCTTTGTATAGAATTTGACCATAAGCGGACATCTGTCCTTGCCACACAGACGCCTCGTCCCTTTGCAGACGTTGCAGAGCCCGTTCTTCACGACGGTATCGCTACCGCCGGTCATCTCATCGAAGAGCGTGCTCTGATTCTCCATGTACCTTGGATGGAGTGTTCATAGAAAAACCCGCCCTCTGGTTTTTTTGGATGGATACAAAGGTAATAGGAGAGACAGCTGGATTACTCCAATGCAAGGGGACTGTCTCCCTCTATGCATTGTCATCATGCTCAAAGGATAAAAAGGGAACGCCCAAAAAGCCTGATTTTAATCAAAATCAAGAGAAAAACTGATGTTTTGACTAGGTTATATAAAAAGATACATTAATAAAAGGGTGGATAACCACCCTAAATATTGTACAGCCTCACTCGTCCGATTTTCTAGCCTTGACGGAAGCTCCGTGCGCGTAGAGTCCCTCTGCGTTGGCAAGAGTTTCTACTGTGGGGGCGAGAGCTGCAAGACCGCCTTTGGTCAGGTACTGGACAGTGGATGTCTTCATGAATGCCATTACGTTCAGTCCGGAACAGGTCTTAGCGTGCTCGGCCGTGGGGAGGACATGGTTTGTACCGGATGCATAATCGCCTGCAGCTACGGGCGTGTAGGGTCCGACGAAGATGGAACCGGCGTTCCTCACCTTGCTCAGGGTGTCGAGAGGATCCCTGGTCTGGATGGACAGGTGCTCGGGAGCGATTTCGTTCATGATCTCGATGGCGAGATCTAGATCGTCCGCGATGATGTATCCGGAGTTGTTCATGGCCTTCTCGATAATCTCCTTCCTTGGGGTCTCGTTGATGAACTTCTCCATGATGGGCCACACCCTGTCGGGCAGGGTCGGGTCATCGGTGACGAGAAGACATGCGGATGAGGGGTCGTGCTCTGCCTGGGCAACCAGATCCACTGCAACGAACTCCACGTCGGCATATTTGTCAGCAAGGACGGCCACTTCGCTAGGTCCTGCGGGGAAATCGATGTCCACCTTGTCGCGGAGCATCATCTTGGCCGCGGTGACGAACACGTTTCCGGGTCCGACGATCTTCTGAACGGGTTCTACCGATTCGGTTCCGAGGGCCATTGCAGCGATGGCCTGGGCACCTCCGCTGTAGTAGATTTCATCCACTCCTGCGATGTCGGCAGCGACCAGCGTTATGGGGTTAGCGGGTGCGGGAGTGAACATGATCACTTCGTCGACACCTGCGACCTTCGCCGGAATGGCGGTCATCAGGACCGTACTGGGGTATGAGGCCCTTCCTCCGGGGATGTAGCATCCGACCCTCTCGAGAGGGGTGGTCTTGACACCCAGAGTGATGCCGGGTTCGACCTCTGTTAGCCAGAGGCCTGCGGGCTTCTGCATCTGATGGAAGCGCTGGATGTTATAGGCCGCATTCTCTAGTTCGTCCACTATGTCCTGGGAGACCTTGGAATAGGCCTCATCGATATCGTTCCTTGTTACTGCGACGGATTTGAGCTTGATTTTGTCGAACTTCTCGGCGAGCTCGATCAGCGCCTTGTCGCCGTCCTTGCGGACCTGTTCGATGATGTCCTTGACGGTGTCGTTGACCTGATCTACCTTCGATGAGCGATTCTGTGCCCAGAAATCCTCGCTAACTTGCTTCCACATGACCCTCTCTAATCCTGATGGAATATAAATTAGATGTCATGTGGACTTAGCCGTATGAGTCGATCACCTGAGGGACAAGCCCGCATCGGTTGCGACAAGATGTAGATAGTCTGGCCAAAGCATCGGAAGAGTGGGCCCCGATGTTCAAAAATGTACTTTTACCAGCCAGGTGATATGGCATATACCAGTAATGTGGTAGTTTCCCATGCGAATGATTTTAACGTTGGGATGTTTCGGTACCTTCGCCCATGAAAGTGATCATCATCGGTGCCGGTAGTATTGGTTACGTTGCTGCCGAGACCATTTCCGATATGCACGATGTGCTGATTGTAGAGGACGATGCTGCTTTGGCAGATATTGCGAAGAACCGTCTCAATGTTTCGGTCCTTCACGAGGATGGTACCAACCCCAAGACCTTGGAGCAGGCCATCCAGACTCACAAGGCAGAGGTAATCATCTCCACATTGGCGCACGACGATTCCAACCTGTTCATCTGCATGATGGCCAAGAGGATCAAGCCCAGTATCAGGACGGTCGCATCGATCACTAACCCGGATTACATCATCAGCACGACGGACCAGGGTGTCCCCGGAGTGGACATAATCATCTCTCCCGAGCTCCTGACAGCGGAGAAGATGTACAAGCTCTGCGTCCTCGAGAATGCCCTCGACTACGAGATCATGCCCGTTTTCAGATCATCCATGGCCGTCTTCCAAGTACCGCCGGAGAGCGACCTGATCGGTAAAGTAGTTATGTTCGCACTGGACGCCTATGAGGCTATCGCGTTTGCAATTTACCGCGGCGACGATCTGTTCTTCCAGGTTGATTCCATGGAGATCCATGCCGGTGACAGGATATGCATCATGGGTTCCGAGCAGGCAATCGACGAGATCAACGAGGCACTCGGTGTAGAGAATGCCTCCAGGGAGATCATCATCCTGGGAGGTACCATCGTGGGAAGGCATCTGGCGAAGCTGCTGGCCGAAGACTCTAAGAAGAGATACGTCAAGATCGTAGAGAAGGACCAGGATGTATGTAAGGACCTGTTTAGGATTCTCACCGGCGTCCTGGTGGTCAACGGCGACTTCACCGAACCGAACCTGCAGTCCTCGGAGAACATCTTCAGGTCAGATTGCCTGGTATCCGTTACGAACCAGGATGATACCAACCTCCTGATGTGCATGTCAGCCCAGAAGTACAACACCAACAAGATCATCTCCAGGTATCTCAAGAAAGAGTACATGGACATCTTCATATTCACCGGTCTGGACACTATCATCGGTTTCGACAGGATCGTATCCAATGAGATCTCGAAGTGCGTCATGTCCAATGATAATGTCGTGATGAGGATGAGGAACCACGAGGAGCAGTTCTTCATACACGATGTGAACAAACAGTCAAAGCTCATGGACAGATATTTCGGCGATATCGTCATGCCGAACGGACTCAGCGTCCTGGGCATCTACCGTGACGGGAACATCATCTACCCCATGATGGATACCAAATTCATGGAAGGGGACCGTGTAATGGTCTTCACCAACTTCACCAAGGAGAAGGAACTGGCGAAGGTCTTCGGAAGGAAAGCGATTTCAGAGAGTTGATCGGATGGCGTTCTTGAATAAGGACAGGTTGATCGATAGGTTCGCGGTGTACAGGAGCACCGAAATGAGACTTCTAGGTGGAATTCTGGCCATCCTAGGTCTGATGTTCCTTGTTCCCGGTACGTATGCCCTCATCTTCAACGAGAACCCCGATCCGTTCTTCTATCCGGCCATCCCACTTATCACGACAGGAACTGTCCTGTTCCTGTTGTTCTCCGCATCCGACAGTCTGAGGACTGTGAACGGATTGATCATGATTGCAGTGACATGGTTCGCCATGTTCTTCGTCGGTTCCATACCATATCTCATGGTCGGTATGACACCGGTAAACGCCCTTTTCGAATCAGTCAACGGATTCACGACGAGCGGAAGTACGACCGTCGACAGCGTTTTCTATTGGCCCGAGAGCCTGATGCTCTGGAGAGCTATGACAGCATGGCTCGGAGGAATAGCGATCGTCATCATCTTCATCTACATACTCCCGCTCTTCGGAATGGGACGTATCTTCTTCAACAACGAACTGGAAGGTTCGGGTTCGTCCAACTACAGTATGAAGCTCCAAACGGCCGCCAGCAGCTTCATCACGGTCTATGTCGTGCTTACGGTCATCAACTTCGTGCTGTTGATGCTCCTCAATGCGCCATTCCTTGATTCCCTTTGTATGAGTCTGACCACCATCTCGACAGGAGGTATCCTCATTTCGGATACCAGTCTGATCGGTACGACATGGTCGATCCAGCTGGTCACGATGATCTTCATGTTCATCGGAGGTACCAACTTCTACTTGCACTTCAAGGCGATATCCACCAGGAGTTTCAAAATCTATCTCCGCAACAAAGAGCTCCGCAACCTGATAATCTACTTCTTCCTGGCCTCCATAATACTCTTCATCTTCAGGGTCGGGGACCTGTCCAGCATCGGACTCCACCCGGAGAATTACTTAACCGAGTATTGGGATACCCTGTTCACGGTCGTCTCCATAGGTACCACCACAGGTCTGGCTGTGTACGATTTCACTCAGAGTTCTGAAATCGTCATCGCCATCCTGATCGTACTGATGATGATCGGAGCATCCGCAGGATCAACCTCGGGAGGTATCAAATTCTCCAGGATAAGGATCATCATAGGTTTCTTCAGGAACTCGCTGCTTAACATCCTGCACCCCAACGCTGTATATTCCGTCAAGGTCGACAATGAGGATGTGCCTGATTCCCGTGTCATCGGAGCGGTCTCAACGGTTCTCCTGTACATGATCACAGTGGTGATCGGTATCATCATCCTCATGTCCGCCGGTCTCGAATGGGTGGATGCCATCGGACTTGCCATCGGTTCCGTTACGAACACCGGAGTAGGATTCGGTAATTACGGACCTCTCGGGAATTATGACAGCCTTGGCGAACCCCTTAAGATCGTTCTGATGTTCCTGATGTGGATCGGACGTCTTGAGATATCCATAGCACTCGTGTTCTTCACCCCGTCGTTCTGGCGCGAGGTGAAATACTCCTTCAGGTCATCGAGGAAATACAGGAAGGTTCGCAACGATCAGTGACCTTCGCAGTAAGAAAGTATGTTGATGGCCGCTTTGTCCCCAGGAGAGATCTCGTTGATGGCTCCGGCGACGATTCTGGCTTTCTCATACTCCTCCTTCAGTGCGAGACATATTCCGAGAGTCTCCATGCCTCCGATGTGCTCATGGTTCAACTGAACGGCACGGGAAGCATACCCTCCGGCAGCCTTGATGTTGCCTTGGATCCTCAGCGCATAAGCCGCGACCGCATTGGAATCGGCGGATTTGTCCTTGAGTCCGCTGCGTGCGTACTTCATAGCCTCCTTGTTTTTACCGCCCATGACCAGGGACTGAACATACGAGATCCTGACGTCGTAATCGTTGGGATTCTCTTTCAATAATGCTTCGGATTCGTCCATGGCCCTCTTATGCTCTCCCAACGAGCTGTATATGGATGTAAGCAGTATCCTGTCGTTGATGCAGGGATCCGTGATCTCCTTGTACTCATCAAGGGCGGATTCGTATTCCTCCATGTCGTAGAGGCAATGACATTCGAGCCTGTGCGTCTCATCCGTTTCGAAAAGGTCCTCGACGATCTTGAGACTGAAATAAGGGCAATCGAGGTTATAGAGCGCCTTGGCGATTTCCAACCCGTTGTTACCATCTGCGATGTCTACGAGCCTTGTAGCGATCTTCGATTCGGTACCGTCGTTCGGTACAAGTTTCAGTATCGACATGCACTTGAGGATCTCATACGGATCCGCTGTGGATTCCGCCACAGACAGCAGCTTGGCTGAAACACCTTCCGTCCTTCCTGCGGTGATATCCGCGGATATGGTCTGGAGGATCTCGTCATTCGACATCGACCCACCAATCGGGAAGGAGTTATAAATTGTTTAATAAGCGGATTACAATCCTGAATCCATGAAGATTCGGTCGATAAATGTCAGAGGTCTATTCAACGAACATGACTATGAATTGAACCTCAATCCGGACCTCACATTCATCCACTCCCCGAACGGCATGGGGAAATCGGCCCTCTCTCGCATGGTGTACACGATCCTCCGCGGTGACAGGACGTATCTCGAAGAGATCCCTTTCTCGAGATTGGACATCGGTTTCATCGACGGCAGCACCCTCATAGCCCAGAAGAACAACGGGAAGCTCCTTGTTCAGATGCAGAAGAACGAGCTTGAATCCGTTGTGACCGATGAGGAACTGGAGAATCTTTGTGACATTATCTACCTCCCCCCAGAACGCCTTCTCATACGCAAAAAGGACGGACATGTTGTGAACGCTCTTGAATCCTGCGCGCAGGAACTCTGCGATTCCATTCGTTACGCCAAGGAGCACAACAAGCTCCAGAAGTCAGAGGCCGAGCACAAGGAGATGTCCGGCAGCGATCTGGAGTTCTGGTGCAAGGACCTGAAGGCTAAGCTGGACTTCATAAAGGATGCCGGCTTCGAACCTGAGATCCCTGAGGGTACGAGGTTCCCTCCATCCAGATACGACATCATCGAGGACAGGGAGAAGTATGAGGATATCGCCTATTCCATCTCCGAATACGTGGAGAGGAACTATCAGTTCGCGGAGTCGATAATCGTCTACAAGGACATCGTGAACAACATCTACCTGAACAAATCCATCGATATCGATTCGGGCGGGAAGATACATGTGACGATGAACAACGGCACATCGCTTCCCATAAACAAGCTGTCCTCCGGAGAGGTCCAGATACTCCTGATCTTCTACTACATCCTCTTCCATGCGAATTCTGGTGGAGTCGTGATCCTGGATGAACCTGAGATCTCGCTCCACGTCTCATGGCAGCAGGTCCTGGGAGACTACTTCAGGGACATATGCAGGGTAAGGAACATCCAGATCGTGGTGGCGACCCACTCACCCCAGGTTATCCATGACAAATGGGACCTTGCCATGGAATTGGTGCAGAGAAATGCGTGAATACCTTACTTCCGATGACATCTGTAACCAGATCTCGATGAACAGATCTGTCTTCAAAGGCACGATCATGCTCGCCGAGGGGAACACCGATCTCCGTCTCTATTCCAAATTCACGGAACCGGACAAGGTAAGGATAATACCCGCACATTCGAAGAGCAATGTCATCAAGGCGGTCAATAAGATGGTTCGCCGCGAAGACGGAAGGACCATCGGCATAGTAGACAGGGATCTGGACGACCTCAAGGAGATGACGGTATCCCCACCGCTTTTCTATACGGAACATCGTGACATGGAGATGATGCTCATCACCAGCTCAGCCCTGGACGACGTCCTGACTGAGTACGGAGACACCGAAAGACTGGATAGGTTCCAGAGACAGATCGGTAAGGTCCGCGATGTGATCATCCAGGCCGCATACCCGGTCGGATTGCTAATGTATTTGTCCTATCTGCGTGGTTACAACCTTAATTTCAAGGATCTCGACTTCAGGAGCTTCATAGACAGACGCACACTGGGGATCGACATCCAGAAGATGGTGCGCGAGGTGATCTCCAACACCTTGGGTTCGGAACTGTCCAGCAAGAACGTGGCCAGGGACCTTCAGATGCAGATGGATTCCAAAACGGACAGCCACATGATCGCACGCGGTCATGATACCGTCAGCATCCTCCTTATCGGCCTGAAGGAGAATTTCGGCAGCTATAACGCGAATGCCATCAACGACGGCACCCTGGGCGGAGCGCTAAGACTGGCGTACGATTTCAACGACTTCGAGAACACATCGCTGTACAACCAATCCAAGAAGTGGGCCGAATCCAGAGGGATAGCCCTCTGGAAGGTCAATCGAATTTGAGATCCTCGGTTTTCAGAGTACCGGATGACTCCATTATCCTCTGTATGCGGCGCTCACTCTCGTCCAGTATCTGCCTGCAGTGATTCCTCAGCAGGACGGCCTTCTCGTAGATCTCTATGCTCCTGTCCAGATCGATTCCGCCTGCCTCGAGTTCCTTGACGAGGTCCTCGAGTGTCTTTATGCTCTCTTCGAATGTCATCTTCTCTACTTCATCTGCGTATGTCATTCCTTCAACTCCTTTGATGAGATGTCGGCCTCAGCGCTGCCGTCCCTGAGACGGACGATGATGCTGTCGCCGACGTTTATCCTTTCGATGGAGGTCAGTACCCTGCCCCCTTTGTCCGTGATCATGCTGTACCCTCTGGTTAGGACATTGCTGGGATTCAGACCCTCCAATTGCTTGGAATCGGACCCCAGTTCCTGCTCGGCCTTCTTGAGTATCGATGTGATGGCCTTCTCCGGGCCCTCTGAGACGGATAGCAGTCTGGTCGAGCCCATGTCCATGATGTGCTTGGAACTCGCCTGTATACGCTCCAGAGAGGCCTCGACGGTGGTCTTCAGGCTGTTGATGTCCTCCAACGCTCTTGACGGCCTGAGCCTCGCATCCACTGACGTGTATTGGTTCTTCATGTCCTTCAATGTGGCCAGTACGGAGGATTCAGCCGTCTTTGAGAGTTCCTCGACCATCATCGAGCGCATCTCCAGGTCATCGAGAGCGCTCTGCAGACCGAGTTTTGAATCCAATAACTGGAACGAATGCTTCATACCGTCCATGACCGAACCAATGGCGCGGTTAAGACGTGTCATGTATCCCTGCAGTTCCGACCTGATCTCCGATTTGTCGCGTAGTATGATTGCTGCAGCACCTGTTGGAGTCGGTGCCCTTGCATCAGCTACGAAATCAGAGATTGTGAAATCGGTCTCGTGACCTACTGCGGAGACCACAGGGATCTTCGAATTGTAAATCGCCCTGGCGACTATCTCCTCGTTGAAGGCCCAAAGATCCTCGATGGATCCACCTCCTCTGCCGACGATGATCACATCCACGTCGCTCTTGTTCAGCAGTTCGATACCTGCAACGATGGATTGTGCCGCTCCTTCTCCCTGGACCATGGCCGGCGCAAGGACGATGTCAGCGGTGTATCTGGATGCCGAAGTGGTGATGATATCGTGGATGACCGCTCCGCTCTGGGATGTCACCACACCGATCTTCTTCGGATATGCGGGTAAAGTCCTCTTATGCGACTGTTCGAAGAGTCCTTCCTCCCCCAGCTTCTTCTTGAGGGCCTCGAATGCTAGATACCTGTCCCCGATACCGGATTTCTCTATCACTTCGACGATGAACTGGTATTGTCCCCTGGGAACATACAGGGCCACACGGCCGAAGGCACGTATCTTCATGTTCTCGGTAGGTTCGAAACCCAACCGGGACAGTGCTGATTTGAATATGACCGCACTTATGACGCTGTTGGTGTCCTTCAGAGAGAAGTAGTACCCAGATGGATACTTCTTGAGGCCCGATATCTCTCCGCTGACCCATATGTCGTTCAGGGACACAGACTTGGAGAACAGCTCGCTGACGCGTGTGTTCAGTTCGGTTACGGAAATTACCTCGGGCATCGGACCTAGATAGATGATTAACGATAAATCAACTGTGACTCCGATTTCGTCAACAGCAACAAAACCGGATGTTGTTCAGATATCTTTTTGAAAAAGCAGACCATCGGTCCCTCATGGATAAGGCAGAGCTTCTCCCTAAGATGTCGGAGGATACCAGACAGTATGCGGACCGTGTGCTGGATGTCTTCTCGGCCCCTTTCGCTCAGCACATGGGTCTCAAGATTGAGAGCATCTCCAAGGAGGAGGTGGTCTGTTCCATGGCCATCCAGCCCTTCATGATCAACAGCATGGGCCGCGTCCATGGAGGGGCCATCTACGCATTGATGGACCACACCTTCGCAATCATCTCCAACATGATGCACGACGGGACCGGTCAGAGCACCGAGGTCAAGTTCTACAGGCCTGCCAACACCGATCTGAGATGTGTGGCGAGACCGATCAACATCTCCCGTTCATTGGCAATATATGACGTAAGAGTCTATTCCACGGAAGGAAAGCTCATAGCGTCATCTACATGTACTGGATTCATCATACAGAAGATAGAATGACACGTTACTGCCCCAAATGCGGCGAGCCTGTGCCCTCTAATTGCATAACCTGTCCCAAATGCTATACCAAGATTCCGTTCGAACCCGCATCCTCGGAGAAGGAAGCCGAGAGCTCCCAGCCCAGGAAGAGGAACGATACGGTGAAGCTGGTATTGACCATATTGCCGGGTCTGTTCGGGTTCCTGGGGCTGGGAATACTGTATGAGGATTCCCATGATAAGATGGGATTCAAATTCCTGGCTGGCGGTCTGCTCCTTTTCTTCATCGGAGTGGCATTGATCGCAGCTCCCGGAGTCATCACGACGATTCTCGGTATAGGGCCGTTGATACTGTACTTCCTGCTGTTCCTATTGAGCATCCTGTATTCGCTGCTCAACATCAAGACGATATTCCGCCACTTCTGATTAGAAGTATCCAGATTGGCGGAGCTTCATCATGATTGACGTGGACATAAGGCACAGGTCCATGGAATTGGTACCTTGGACATCCATCGGGTTCCCGGGCGTCACATAATCGTAAGCGGCCTTGATATCCTTGGCATACTCCGGAGGGATCCTGCTGGATATGGACGGCAGGAATGTGATCTCCCCGTTCAGATCCCAGGGTTCCACGCATAGGAACTGCCCGAAGGTGCGATTGACGTTGAACGATGTACATTCCTTATCCTGGAGTTTATCGAACAACTCTTTCACAACGATATCCTCGGTCGGCGATACATAAAGCATCTCTGCTGTTATTCCGTAATTATCGGACAGGTAATCAAGTGAATCCTTCCCCAGATCCATCGGGTCGGCGAATACCAAGGAGTCGTAAACTGTATCGAAATCGGTGCCGTCGCTGTGCATACGGCAGACGGAGACCTGGACCACCTTGTCCTGAGGGAAACCATTAGGCCCGGTGACTGCCACCTCCACAACGTACACGTCGTCCATGAAGGGCCATGGTAGTCGGAGTTAAAGTATTGATGCGGTGACCTTTGACCGAGATGATTTATTACCGATTCCCCATTGCAGATTGATATGAAGGGAGTAAAGGGTATAGACGAGTTGTATGATGAGGTCCGCGACTTCGATCTCGTCATCACGAACGATGCAGCGCTGGCCACGGCCCTGAACGGGCGCATCGACAGGCCTGTGGTAGGATATTTCGCACTCACTCCCAAACAGATTGCCTCGCGCATAGCATCAAGGATATCGGATAGCCCTCTCTGCTCCGAACTCAAGGTCCTCTCCATCGTATCGGAGGAGACCGGTTTCAGCATCAAGTACGTCCACAGCGAGATCGAGAACATCAAGGAGATCAGGAAGTACACCAAGGATGTCCGCAAGCATCTCCATTCCAAGGCCTCAAAGGCCGTTTACGACTCTTATGAGCACATCTCCACTCTGGAGAGGCTCATGGGCAACTTCATCCCTGAGGAGGATGAATTCTACAAGGGCCTATTCGTTGCCGTGATTGAGGAGGAGCTCTTCAACGACCTGGATAAGCATTTCATCCCGATCAGGCACGAATCCGTGTCCATATTCAAGAAGGACCCCTACGAGATAGAAACCATTTACGAGATAGGGAACGACCGCCAGATCGCCGAGAACACTGCTGACATGATAGATCCGGAGAATCCTGGCGATTTCGCCATAGTACTGAACACAGCCAGTCCCATCGCGTACTCCGTCAGGGCATCCATGTACAGGAAAGGGCTTCCGTTCATCAACTCCCTCAACGTCCGCGACCTCTCCCAGATAAGGGATTATCTTCAGTTCATCACCCTGGCGATGGAATTCGATACCATCCGTGTCAAGCATGTGAAAGAACTGTTCTCGAATTACAATGGATTCTTCAAACGTGGCAGGGAGGAGTTCCTGTTATGCAAACAGACCGAATCGGATATGATGGACCGCAGTCAGGAACTGTGGGGTGTGATGAGGAACATCCATGACATGACCTTCGGAGAGGTATGCTCCAGTATATGCGATTCAAGAGCCAAGATACAGGTG
>CALAVG010000010.1 GCA_937892275.1 uncultured Methanomicrobiales archaeon
CGCTCGTAGGGTCCGGGTCGGGCTCGGGTTGACTTCCCTCAAATGTCGCCGAAATGCTTTGATTCGCAGTCACCGACCTGAAAGTATATGTGTAGGTGGACAACCCTGTGGCAGAGGACACGGTCGACCCGTTCACGGCCAGAGTTTTGATGACATAACCTGTATTGGCGGCAATTGAAAATGATTGGCTACCGCCCGATGGCACCTGTATGCTCCCGCTCGGCGAGATTGAGCCTCCTGCTCCCGCGGACGCGGAGATCGTATAATATGTGACAGGATCATCTTGGTATGTGAATGTGGCGGCAATCGTATGAGAATCCACAACATAGGTAAAAGTGTATTCATACGATGTTCCACCTGTCTTCACAGTCTCTCCATCCACCTTGACCGTGTTGATAATGTAATTCGTATTAGCTGAAATATAGAATGTCTGATCTTGTCCGCTGACCACTGTGACGCTTCCGCTGGGGGATATGGTCCCTCCGGAACCTGCGGACGCAGTGATGATCTGAGTAGGGTTCGTGAATATGGTCGCGGATATGTGGTGTGATTCGTACACATTGGTGAACGTATAGGCATATGTCGTTATGGACGAGCCTCCCACATGTATATCCGTCCCGTCGACAGACACCTGGTAGATATAATTCCCGGAGTTTGCAGAGATGACGAATCTTTGGCTTCCACCGGCCGCTACCGTTGCAGATGAGGGCGTTATTGTTCCAGCTGCCGAAGGGTACAGTGCCGTGGTTATCTCGAATGGCCCCGTCTGACCTCCGGGCACTAATTTGATAGCAAATGTTTCGCCTGTCGCTAAAGCAGACCTATGGTATGAGCAGTATATGGTCACTTCGGAAGATGGCATGCTGCCCGTAGCATCGCCGGAAGTGCTGTCGCATGTTATTCCAGACCCGCCTGTCGTCAAAGTAGCGGTATATGACGGATAGGAGGTCTTTCCTGTTAAATTGACGCTTGCTCCGCTCGCTACATAATATGTCTTATCGGAGTCTTCATACATCTCCTGAAGACTTGCACTCAATGAGGTCAAGGGATTGCTTGAGGTCCCATGGCTGGCCATCAGTATCCGCTCCTGAGCCTGGCCGCGCTGACCTCTCCGGAGACGACTTCCCTGATGTGCCTGTCGAGCTCGTCGGTGCTCATCATGTAATTGTTGATAGTGTACGTGTTGTTCCCGCCGATGCTGCTCATCTTCGAGTCGGGGATTATCCATTCTCCCTCTCCGCCCTCTCCGACGACGGCCAAATGCCCTCCGGGCGTTGCATCCACGTGCCCGCCCTCGGCAAATGCCCCGGCCATTACACCATACGCTACTCCACCTGCGGCGAGCCCTACCAATGCCAACGGAGTCAATGCGCCGATTACCCCGAGGATGTTGAGGCCGCCGAATGCAGACATATATGATGCTATGATCTGTCTTATCTGTAGGGCCACCGTGATGGCCTTGAATGCAATGACCACCGCGATGAGCTCCTTGAGATGGTCTAGGATGAATTCCATGAATTTGGTCAGTAGATTGATGAGCTGGGCCCCATGATTCTTGATGAAATCACCCATCGTTACGAGCATGTTCCCGATCGAACCTACCAATCCGCCTTGTTCTGCCAATTCCTCGCCGATGTTCAACAGGAACTCACCCAGCATCTCTGCTCCGGTCTCGATGGCGTACTCGAGCATCTCGCCCAGTGACATGCCCTCGAAGGCATCCCATATCTCCATGACATCATCCACCATCTGGAGGACGGCAGGTATGAGCGTTTCGGCCAGTTTGTTGCCGATAGGCATGAAGAAGAGCATCCAAGCCAGATTGAACAACTGCTCCACGGCCTGAAGGAGCGGTGAATGCTTCTTCAGCGTAGCGTAGAGCTGCTCTACCATCCCGAAGGTCTTCTGAATGAACCCGACACCCACATCGGAGATACGCGTGAGCGCGTTCTTGACCATCTCACGGTGTTTATCTCCATATTCCCTATCCGAAGCCTCCTTATCGCCCTGGGCCTTATTTGTTTTTGTACCCTCGACTCCTTCGGAAGCAGTGATCTTGACCGGTACTGTCAGATCGGCTTTGTTGATCTGGTCCTGAAGAGCCTTCATCTCCTTCATGATGTTCTGGAAGCGCACGTACAGATCCAGATATACTCCGCCTTCGCCCTCTGCCATTCAATCAGCTCCGAATATGGCCTTCACGATGTCCACCAGTCCTTCCATCCATTGGTTATGTTCATGCGCCTTCTCTGCCGAGTACGCGATGTACATCGCGTCCAGGTCATCGTCATCCAGCGCCATATAGTCTTCGGGTGTGCCTCCGTTGCTCAGGTATATCCCGTACATGAACAGTCTGAGACCGTCCGTGGACAATGGCTTACCTGATGCGACGCTCTCATACAGGTTCCTCATTCCGAGTTCGCGGTCGCCGCTGATGGAGAGTCTGCAAAAGGGCTATCCTGCTTCAGCTCCTCCGAGGTCTCCTTGAGATATTCGAAGAGCTGTGCCTCTTCCTCGTCCTTCCCGTATTGGGACAGCATATCGGCGTAATCCAGATACCCTTTCAGAGAGATAGTGAACGGTGCTTTGTAGACGCAGGACAGGATATTGCATATCTCCATATCCCCCAGGTTCGCCTCCTGGATCTCTGGGCCGTTCGGACCCTGTACCAGCTTGGTGCACTTGCCCATGGCGTTCTTGAGGTCGTTCAGCTTACGTCTGTTCGGCCTGCGCATCTCGAGCGTTCCCTCGAGACCGAAATCCGCCATGTCCTTCACGATTATCTTCTTTACTTCTCCAGTCATGTTATCTCCTCTTCTTTATGCTCATACCGGGATGACGATGGATGTCTTCCTATGGTCGTTAGCGTCGGTAAGTGCGTATGTCGGCCTTCTGGTCGTGAATACGAAATATATCTCGCTGCACATGGAACTGGATATGGAATCCTCCAGCTTGCTGCCGTCTCCGTTCGGATACGGTACGGATTTGATCTCGCAGTCATACACTCTTATATCCAGACTGTTGTCTGCGGCCTCGAATGCCTCGACCCTTGAATTATCATGCTCTCTGGCCTCCTCATCATAGGAGATCATGTGCATCTCGCTTATGGGTGCCAGTCCTTTGGACAGCGGGTATGTGTGCGTATTGTCCTTTCCTCCGGAATTCAGTCTGAGCCTGTAATGCCTGGGGTCGTTGGCCAACGCAACAGTGCTGAATGTGTAGTTCGTCACACCTTCGATGTACTCTCCCGGGAACGGCGAACACACATTGTATATCGCCTCCGCTGAATTATCGATGCTTATCGTCAGGGATTCAGTGTTGGCGATGTAATTGTCGTCCTCGAGTCCCCCGATGAACAGGCACATGTACTCCATGAGATTCACATCGGTGTATCTCTCGTAGTCCAGGTGCTCTATCTGCCCGATAAAGGACTCATTGAAGCTGTAGAACCCGCTTATCGTCACCTGAGTCTGGGATGATCCGGACGCTTTGGAGAATGTGACCGACCTGGCGACGCATCCTCTGAGCTCGATGACCTCATCCTCTCTGCCTCCGGCCATGGTATTGTCATATGCTTCCCTGATACAATAGGATTCGATACGCTTGTTGTCTGCCTTTCTGAACGTATGCTCATATAATCCGGTCTTTCCGGCTACGGGAGTCGGAGTATACGTCTCGAAGACCATCTGCAACGGTTCGAGATAGTTCCAATCCATCATATATGTGACCTCCCAAGTGCCTGAGAAGGTACCGTATGCGATGTTGTCGAATCTCTTCGTACCGGTGGTCTGTATCCTGGTGGTCGCACGTGACGGTGTGTGAGAGAATTTATATCCGGGAGGGAAAGGGAACCATGCGTAATCGCTTCCCTTACCCTGTCCGAATGAACCTTCCTTTGAGAAGATTGCGGACTTGCGTATGAGCGTCATCTGCAGCCCTCCCAATTCTCAAATAACTGACATGTCATGAATAGAGCAACTCCTCTTATCTATTTTAAACAGACCCTTCACAGTCGTCATCATGAATGCCGTATCCATCCGATGCCACGGGATAATTGTAGGTCGTGAGTTTTATGTCCAGGGTGTTCCCGTACCAACCGAGATAGTCATTGGTGTCCCTGTCGTTGATGATCTCCATGAATGTGTATCCGTTGAGCTTGTTTTGGCCTACTCTGCGGTGCGCGTAGATGATCTGATACACCTCATCGACCATCTTCCTGAAGACCTTCCTGTGCCTCGCGGATGTGCGCACCGCTATGAATGACGTCCTCTGTATCGTGGAATAATCCGTGGTGGACACGGAGTTGTATCTGGAGATCTGATAGACGAATATCGCCGCGTTCGCCGCATTGGTCATCCACTGCTCCGGCTCGTATATGATGGGCGGCCTCTCCAGGTTCCATTTATGGAACGTCCCCCAATTGTCCTTCAGCATATCCGCGATGAATCTCACGTCATCCGTGTAGAACTCGGCGTCGTCATCCTCGTTGAATTGGCTCATGTCAGCTCCTGTTGATGGAATAGACCGTTCCGGACCTCTGATACGCGGAGAATATGTTGCCAGCTTCTTCTTTCCAGTTCTTTATGGCCGACTCCTTCATACCGCTTATGTCTCCTCCCATTCCGACCTTGATGGAATAGAAGTCCATGTTCAGTATCTCCGCTGCCACGAGGATGCTGCACAGCCTCTTGATGGCTGCCGGGACCGGCTGGGTCGAACCGTAGCGGTATGAGATGCACAGAGAGTTGAAGTGCGGTCTCAGCATACGCGGTCTGAGCATGAGCTTGCCATGGAGCTCGTCGAACCAGAACTCGTTACCGTATGACCACCTGGCAGGCGGGTCGGATTGGGTCTCGAATATCTCGGAGCGGTATAGGGGGTCATCATAGAATCCCATGTACTGTGTGGAGACGTCGTACCATATCATATTGAAGGTCCTGATCTATATCCTGTCACCCTTCTTGGGGTCCCATGGCCTTAGGTCCCTCCTGAGCTGTATCGAATTCCCTCCCATCGCGTACCCCCATGCCATCCAGCTGTTCTCATCATTCTGGTATACGGGGATGTCGTGAATCTCGTCCACGACCTTGTTCTCTCTCCAGCTCCTGTGCAGCCTGAGGTCTATCTCATCTTCCTTGGCCATTATAAGGTGCTCTATGAACTCGTATGACGGGTTGGATACATCGCTGAACTTGAAAACGGCGTGGGGGTCCTCGGGATCGCTGAGCCCCAAGGTCATCGCGACCGTTTCGGGATCTGTGTAGACCGGCCTCTGAGGCTCTATCTCGTCCATATTTGATGTATATAAAAGGGGTTATTTAAGAAATATGAGCCCCGGGGGGCTCTAAAGTGTTTAGTGACCGATGACTGCAACTGTAAGGTTCTTGATTTCTCCGCTGACCTCGGCACCGCCTCTGAACAGCTGAAGCTTGTTGCCGTTCAGGTATCCTGTGACTCCGCCCTCTGCGGCCACGCTGAGCAGGGCCACGGGTGTGATGGACTGGAAGGACAGCTCGATACCGCCTGCCGTATAGTCGACCTTCTCCTTTGTGTAGACTCCGCACAGGAATCCCCAGAGACCAGGGCCTGTGGGGGCTTTGACGACCTTCCACTTGTTCTTGGGTACCATGGCGACACCGTATGTGCCGTCGGGCAGGAGGGACATCTCCATGGTGTCTCCGAGGAACGCGGCCTCGATGGGTGTGTTGTAACTACCGGCGGTTATCGCCCACACGGGCGCGACGTAATCTCCTGAGGTCTGCCCCTCGGAGCAGTCGTCCATGATCCCGGTGGCACCCTTGAATGTACCTCCGGTGATCTTCAGCTGGCAGTGCCCTCCCGAGCTGGGTGTGGAACCGCAGACCAGAGGCTTGGACGCAACGGATTCGAAGTAGCCGCCTGTTACGGAAAGCTCGTTCCAGGAGTTCACGGCGTACTGCGACTGCGAGACGTATCTCCCGCCCATGATGGCCATGACACCGTATTCGTCGTTCTTGACACATGCATTGGGGGATCCAGATGTAGTTATGTCCGCATCCTTGATGACCATGGAGACGAACACCTTATCGGGGTTCTCCTTGGAAGGAGTGTAGAATCCGTTGGAGATGGCCGCCGCGTTACCGGAGATATTTATCTTCACATGGTTGATAGTGACGTTCTCTCCCCAGTTGTGCAGGCAGTAATATGAAACATCTCCTCTTGTCAGGGTCGCATCGTCGACGACCAGCAGTCCGCCGAAGTTGTTGAAGATACAGGCCTTGCTCTTGACATTGTTATAGATCGTTCCCGTGAGACCTATGGACGAATCTATGATCCTCAGAGTCCCATTGTTCAAGATGGTGTGCTCAACTCCGTCGCCTCTCAGAGTGAATCCAGCCAGGTCGAGTACGAGCGAAACCCCCTTGGGTACGGTGATTTGCTCGTCGGTGTCCTGTGTGAGCACAATGAGCTTCGCACCCTCCGCAATCTGTTCATTGATAGTCATGATTATCATGATTCGCATCAATATCCGACTATAAAAAGAAGGTTGCAGGGAAACCGCGCTTGGCCCGCGGCCGATGACCAGGAAATCGACGAACCTGCCCTGCATGCCACCGTAGGTGTTTTTCGGATTTAAATGCTGTCCAGACAATCCTCGACAGCCTTCACGGAATATGCCAGGATATAGATGCCGCCCGCGGCCTCTATCTGTTTCTGGCGTATGATTTGTTCGGGCCTCTGGACGCCATGCGCGGACTTGGCCTCGATACCTATGTATCTGCCTTTGTAGCACGCGATGATGTCCGGGTCCCCGGGCTTGGAGTATGGCCCGCCTGTGACCATACTCCAGAATGCCCCGCGAGCTTCCAAGAGTCTCTTTATGTCCCTCTTCAGCTCGCTCTCCGGGGTCATTCCTCAATGTCTCCTGCCTCTGTCTCCTCGACAGTCTCGGGGAGCGAGTACTGCTCGGGGTTGCCGAATCCCTTGGCCACCCCCTCGGGGACGGGCTTGAAGTCGTAGACGTTCCAGAATACGAACGGCTGCTTGACTGTGACTGTGTTGCCCTGTTCATCGGTCACGGTCACGTCCTTGAATCTGGTCTTGGAGACGCTCTTCTTGACGTCCACGAGCACCGCGCATCCGATGATGTCGTCGGGGTAGGGGAGGCCTTCCTCATCGGGTCCGTAAAGGGCCTTGGTGAGGCTTATGAGCGTCCTGCGGTTCCTTGCGTTGGGCTCCTCGTTGCCGTTCTGATCCATGTTGGTGAGATTGAATGTCAGATTGATGTATGCTCCGTTGGTCAGGGAGTGAAGCCCGATCTTCCACTTGTCGAGCTCCTGGTCCCACTCTGCCTTCCTGATGACTGCGTACTGCAGTCCTTCTACGGGGTCTGCGAAGTCTGTGTCCTGCCTGGGTGTCTCATTGATATACTTGTGCTCTGTTCTGTTCAACATTTTCATTCCTCTATCTCTTTATATCTTAATGTGTTTGAAATCTTAGCGGTCTTGTATTTGGATACGTCGATGCCGTCTTTCTCCATCGCCTTCTCGTCGATGGATGTGCGTGTCGTCTTGGACAGCGAGACCTTCGCGCCCGTACCCTTTATCTCGGTCAATGCGTGTGCTTCCATATAGTCCTTGAGCTTCTGCCTGATCTCCGCTTGAAGGTCGTACTTGTCCTTGTTGTCGGATTCGAGATTGTCTATCTCCCTCGTGACCTCGGCGAGCTTCGAGACCATCGTCTCAATCTCGCTGATATCCTTCGTCAGCCCGACAAGGTGCTCGTACATCTCCACGTCGATGGGATTGTTGGGGTCGTAGTCCGGCGTAACGCCGTTGAGTATGTACTTCTCGTACCACTCCTTGACCTGGTCCAGCACCTTCTGGAAGGCCTCCTGGTCGATGTTCATGGGGAACAGCGCCACGGTCTTTTCGTTGGGTATCCATGAATGGTAGTCCTTGTACGTGTTCTCGTTCACCGCCCCCAGAACAACATATGCCATGTCCTTCTTCGTCATGAAGTGGTTGTAGAGACAGACCTGCAGCTGGTAATATCTAGGCACCCCTTCGGCCCATGAATCCATGTTGCCCGAGGTCTTGATCTCCAGCACATACTCCTCTCCGTCATCGCCGATGACCACTCCGTCCAGATGCCCTGCGAAGGTATCGTCCTCCCAATCGGACACCCAGCTGTCGTGGTCGCCTTCCCTGGCCTCGAACACCTGCTCCGCAGGGTAGAAGTGACCGTACTGCGGATACGCGGTATCCGCGAAGCGCACTATCTCTTCCTCCAGAGCCTGTCCGACCTTCACGGCCGGCTTGTCAGATATGTCCTCGGAGCACAGGCCCAGCAGGTTACAGGCCACGGTGAACTCCGTCGCCCAAGGGGAGACTCCGAGGATACCCCCGAGGCTCGTTCCCGAGACCTTGTGGACGTTACCTCCGGTGATCCTAAAGTGGTTCCCTTCGACCACATACGGATTCTCGGGAGCCTTGTATACTCTGCTCATTCGTCCACCTGTATCTCGGGGAAGTCCTGGATGAACTGTGTGAATTCAGCATCGGAGCCTATCTCGGCGCATCTCATGGCGAACTCTTTGGCCTTATCGGAAGTTATCTTGCTCTGCTGGATCGCCTTGGTATAGTTCTCAATCTTCTTGTTGAGCATATTCTTCTTGATGACAGTCATATTCTCGTTGTACTGCTGGATCTTCTGCTGTCTCAGCTCCTCGAGGGCTTTCTCGGCCGCCGTGGGCTCCTTCACACTCACCGTCATGTGCCCTTCCGTACTCTCGGGGGCGCTGACGGTCATCGTGGTCGCGGTACCCTCGGGATTGACCTCAATCCCGGGCTCCGTCTTCTTGAGCTTCTTCTTCGGCGCGTCCTCCACGGGCCCCGACACCTTCGGTGCAACAGGAGCCTTCTTGGCAGGCTCCGCTTTAGGCACCGCCGGTGCAGGTGTGGGGGTCACGGGCGCAGCGGGTGCGACCGGTGTAGGTGCAACCCCCTGTCCGAGCGTCTTACTGATGACCTGCGTCTGTTCCGCAGGGGTCTTGGGCTTGAAAGGCACGCTGGGCGCGCCGGTATCCTCTGCATCGGGGTCCATGCCGTCCGCGATCATGAATTTCATGGCGAGCCATGTCTTCAGCGCATAACTCTCCGCCTTGGTCACTCCCTTGTCAAGAGAGTCCCCGGCCTCTCCGTACACGACGTCGCAGATGCTGTAACCCGTGTCGATGTCGATGAGTTCCACATCCAGCCTGATAAGCCAGTGCTGGGGCAGGGACTGAAGAGGCTCCGCCTTGTCGGGTGCGCTGAAATCCACGCTCCACTCCAACCCGTGCTTCTGCAGGATGGGTGCGACGTTCGCCTTCATCTTGTCCACGGATATGTATCTGTATCCGCTCTTTCCTCCGTAGGATAGGAACTTGTCCTTCATCCAGTCGCATTTCTGGATATCTTCGCGCGCCTTGTTGAGTTTTTTCAGCAGGGCGACCCTGTCTTCTCTCGTATATTCGATCTCCGTCATTGTATCACTAGATCACCTTTCAGTGTCTAAATCAAGTATACGAGCACAGTAATATAAATCTTTGCTTAGAGGTCATCGACGATCTCGATGTCCTCGTCCTCTTCCGGCACCTCTTTCGGTGCTGCTATGGCGTTCGGAGGCAGGACCTCGAATTCCGCATCCTGTATCTCGGTCTCGTCCGTCTTGGCCGCGGGATTGGCGATGTCGTCCACGAACACGACAGTATCATTGTCTGTCGAGCTGCCGTCCTTGAACCCGGCGTATTCGAACAGGAACTGCGCCGATCTGACGTCTCCCTTGGTAGCATTATAGGACATCTGCATGATAAGGCGGGTCATCACAGTGGTGTTGGACGCGGAGAGTTCCTCAAGGGATGTCTTCCCGTCCGCCTCTCTGACCTCTCCCGAGGAGCGCATGGGTGACATGAGCACTGTCTTTATGACATTCTGTACGTTCAGGCCCATCATCGCCTGTGCTTCTGCGGAGAGATCCTTAGTCATGATGTCACCTCTTAAGGACCCTCTCCTTATATAATTCTCCTATGGGCGTCTCCCTTCCGCACTTCATACACCTCTCGGGCAGTGTTTTCAGCGACAGCATGTAATGCGTACCGCACCTGGGGCACTTCCACTCGGTGTTCTTGCTCGGGAACGGTTCTCCATAGAATCCCTCTCCGAAATGCTCGAAATACACCAGGGCCACGTTCTGGTCGAGATCCCAATCCCTTGCCTGGACGTTCTTGTCGGCCGCACGGAACGCGTCCTTGGCCTTCTGCATATCGTTGTAGTCCCCGCTCCTGTTGGTGTACTTCGCCAGACTCTTGGACTCATGGCCGTAACGGCTGAGCCTGCACTTCGCCAGCGCGTCCGCGTCCACCATGTGGGCCAGATAGAAATCGTCCATGACCCTCTCATTGCGCCACAGATCCTTGGTTATCTCCTTCTGAAGGTCCAGATGGAACTGATCCAGATTCCTCGATTCCTGCGTTGCCATTGTTATCTCCTCTCTGTATGACTGCAATAATATTAATCTGTATCCGAGCCTTCCGCCAGCTCGATGAGCACTTTCTCCGACACATCCTTACCGCTCCTGACAGTGTTCAGCACCTTCATCTCTAGCGATGCGGGCGTCACCAGAAAGAAGTATTGCACCTTCTTGGTCTGACCGGTACGGTACACCCTCCCTAGTGCCTGGGTGAGCAGCAGCGCGCTGAAGCAAGGCTCATACAGCACCATGGTGTGGCTCCTCTGTAGATTTATCCCGGCTCCTCCGGACTGATACTGCATCACGATGCAGTCGCATTTCCCGGCCTGAAAGTCCTTCCATGTCTCGGTCCTGCTGCGCCCGTCGTAGACCGTCACGGTCCTCCCTGCCTTCCTGGCCACCGCTGCGGCATGATCTATACTGGCCCTGTAGTTGCAGAACACGACCACGGCATCGTCCGTACCGCTCAGGATATCCATGAGAGCGTCGTCCTTGGATGTCTTCAGTATTAGCGTTGAATCCTCCGTCTTGAGCGACCCAGACACTATCTGGAGCATCTTGGTGTACTGGCCTCCGGCCATCTTGATGTCCACGTTGTACTTGCTGTAATCACCATTCATGAAATCCACGTAGACCTTCTTCTCGGCCAGCGGACACGGCACCACGGTCTCGACCTTGTCGGGGAGGTCCACACAGTCCTCGGTACGGAACACGATCATCCAATTCTCCATCAGGTGCTTGCAGTACGCCTCGTCGTACGCCAGAGGGTTGTAGAACCTGTCCTCGGCGATTATCGCCTTGTTCCTGAACTCCGTCCAGTTCCTGAACGCCCTGCCCTTGGATGCGATCTGTATCTCCCCGTAGAGCTTGCTGTAGGCCGGCATCCCTCTGCCTCCGAACGTGAACGTTCCGGAGAGACTGATTATCTTCCCCGACATCTGGGCCAAGGTTATCATGGTCTTGGTCCCTGTGGCGTTGTGGGCAGAGACCTGGTGGGCCTCGTCGATGACCAGGATCGACCATCTCTTATCCACCTCCGGTCTCACGGTGACGATCTTCTGGTAGGTGACCTGCCCGCCTGATTTGACTATCTCCTTCTTGGTGGTCCTGTAGGTCTTCTGGAACGAGGTTATCGTCACCTTCTCCTTCATCAGCTCCACGGCTCTGGAGTCGAAGCCCTCGAACTTAGGGAGTTCCTCTATCGCCTGTCTCCACGATTCAACGAGGGACGCGGGACACACCACCAGTGCGTCCCTGGCATCGCCCCTTTTGAGGTGCTTATAGATATAGGCCAGGGCGACCATTGTTTTTCCTCCTCCCAAACCTATATTGATCAAGAGCCCATCATTGGCCTCGATGGCCTCGATGGCGAACTTCTGGTGCGCCATCAGTTTGAACTTCCCGTCCATCCTATCACGGAAGCTCCGTCAGCACATATTCGCCGGAGTTGTCCTGATACACGTAGCCGGCCTCGACGATTGCACGGATCTCGTTCTCCGACAGACCCGTAAGGAACATCCTGTCCCCGAACGCCCTCGCACCGGATTGGATGGCGCATCTCCTTACGATACCGACGATGTCCACGAAGCTGGACTCCTGTCCGGGCGCGATGTTGACCATGTTGGCCCTGCGCTTTATCTTGATGTCGTCGGCGGTGTACATTCTCTCGAACACTACTCTGGAGGTCTTGCCCAGACGCTTGAGCTGGTATGCCGACAGCTTGCGCCAGCACTTCTGCTTGTCGACCCACTTCGTGTATATCTGGTCGGCGTACAACGGTACGACACCCGCACCGGTGATGGACACACCGAGGATCTTGTAGAATATCTCCTCCTTGGTTATCTTCTTGCCGACCTCCGCGAAGCCGTTGTCCTTGTCGTCCAGCCACTCGTCGATCATGTTGACGTTGGTGTCCTCCACGGTACCGTAATCCTGCATAACGGCCGCCAGCTCCGCGACCTCTTTGGTGAGATATGATGTGGCCGTCGGGTCCTCGTTATAATAATAGAGCACCTCCGCCCAGAGCTGCCTGACGTCCTCCGCGTTGACCTCGTCATTGTTCGGGTCGAACGGACGGATGGCCCTGTTGGCATCGCAGTACATGGGGAAGTAACGGCGGTTACCGCCGCCCACATCGAGGAACACATTGTTCCTATTGGATGTGGCGATGAGCATGAATTTCCTGTAGGTTATCTTGGCCTCTCTTGCGTAGGCCTTCCTGTGCTTGTCCTTCGACTTCGATACGAAGGACTTCAAGAGCTCCGCGCCTTTCACGGTGGAAAACTGCGTGGCCTCGGAGAACTCGACGATGATCGCCCCCTGGATGGTCTCCAGCATCTTCTCCTCTCCGCCCGGGACCTCCAATGACTGTACGGTATCCATGAACCAGTTGGCGTGCTTCTTCCCTCCGACGGTGTACCTCAGATAGTTACCCTTTCCGAGACCTTCTCCTCCTATAAGAACGGGGACTATCTCCACCTTCTGCTCCCTGAACATCCTCTGGATGCCTCCCATGAACCATGCAAGGGTGGCCTCCTCGAGGTATATCTTCTCCTGCTCTGGCGTCAGTGCCGGAGCTGTGGCGCCGAGACCGTCTATGAACCATCTGCGGGCCCTAGGCTGACCGTCCCACTCCACCTCCTGGATCCATTCGAGGAATAGGTTGCGCTTGTTCTGCAGGACGCGCTTCTTCAGAACCTCGTCCATGACGGTGGCCGGCGGGAACGCTCCCGTGAACCCGAACTCGCTCAGTCTGCGCTGTACCGATTCGTGGTAGAACGGGAACAGGTCGTCGTCCACGGGGATGAACTCTGTCTCGATGTCGGTCGGCACGCCGAACAGCTCCGGTCTGACCATGCCTTGTTCCTCGAGCACGTTATAGAAAAGGGCCTCCTCAATCCCGGGGAACAGGATAGGCATGACGTCATCGAGCTCGAATAAGGTCTTGGGCATCTTGCCCGGATTCAGAAGCACGTTGCCCGACTCATCGTATTCCTTCTCTCCGAATATGGTCGCCTGTGAGCCGTCTATAAGGCTCACGGTCACCTCCTTCGCCTTGGAGTCGTACCTCATGCGCACGATGTCCGTGGCATTGAAGTCGAACCTGTCACCGTTGGGCTTTGACAGAACGCCGTTGTCAGATAGCACGCAATATGTATTCAACACGTCCTTCACAGCGCCTGACTTCATGAGTTTGAGGCCAAGGCCCTTGAAAGCCGCCCTTAATTCGTTAGTGTCCATTAGATTACCTTCCTCTCGGTCCGGGGTGGACCGCACACGGTCACAGATGACCGCAGGCCCACATATTCATGAGTCGGATATTTATGGCTTCGGTCTCGAGTTTAGGTGGAGCCTTGAATCATTGCAAGGTTACCCTATCAAATAGTCCGCTTCCGATGCCATGGATGTCCGGCGCACTCCTCTCGCCGGACTCAGAGCGTCTGCACGTTATAGCCGAGCTCCGTTATCGCTTCCACAGCTTCGTTCCTTTCCCTTGGCGAATGGCAGATGACCATCAGCTTATAGGTCTCTCCACCTTCATATTGGTCCTCGATGGGCTCGTCCTCGGTGATGTATTCCACCATCTGCCCGCTCTCGCCGTCACCGGCGTCGATGGGCTCGTCGAACATGCTCATATCCTCGAACGAGAACTGCTGCATATCCCATCCTTTCTCCTCAAGTGCGTCGATCTCCATCTTCTGAAGGTCGAAGTCATAGCCTGCGAGCTCGCCGACCCTGTTGGCCGCCAGCCTGTACGCCGCGGACGCGTCCCCGTGCATGTCCGTATACTTTATACAGGGGACCTTCGTCATGCCCAGCTCTATGGCCGCCTGACGTCTGCCGTGGCCCTGTACTATGATGTCGTCCCCGTCGATCTCTATGGGGTCGCGGAAACCGATCTCAGGGTTCTTCAGAAGGTTCTTCAGGAATTCGAGCTCGGAGCCGTGTATCTTGGTGTTGTTCTCATATGGGATTATCCTGTCGATATCCACAAGCGGTGCTGCTGTCGTGCATTTTATGCCATCGACCCAAACGTAGCCTTCGTCGGTCATATGTCTCCTCTGCTCCGAGCATGTCCTCAGGATTATTTAACCCGTGCTCTCCGAAGAAGTCAATAAATCTATACTTTTAAATTTCTCACGTATAAAAAACCCTTCAAATTCAATTTTTTGTTTAGGTATTACCTTTATAACATATTACTTTGAAAATCTTAAGGTCTTTTCAAAGTAGAGAAAAAACAAGATATTAAAATCTCTAGTATATATAGATTTAACATACTATAAATATCATATTAAATTTAAAAATATCCTTAGTAAAAATACGAAACTTCGTCTCAATACGAAGTATCAGTAAACAACCGAAGGTTAAGTACAGGGGCAAAAAGTTTGGGAAAACGGTTTCAGAGCTCGAATTCGTTATCGAAGATGTCCTGGATCGACGGTACGGATTTGTAGGTATTCAGCAATCTCTTTTGTATCTCCTTGGGATGTTTATCGAAATAATCTGTGATCTCATCCAATACATAGATGAGGTCGTCTCCGTACTTTTCCCCAGCCGAGGTGTTCTTCAATTGCTCCGCCCATTCGTCAAGATCCATATCCCCACCGGCGTTCCTCTCCATGAGACTCGCGACCTCCGAGACGAGCTTCGGATCATAGCCGTCCAAGGATATCTCCTGCTCTTCCGACCCGTCCTCAGCGGGCGGTTCGGCCGATTCGCCATCGGCAGTCTCTGAGACTATCTGTTCTCCGGTTCCGGATATGTCCTCGACCACAGTCGGTTTGGGGTATACGGAATCGAACAGCTTTCCGTAGTCCAATACCTTTTCATTGTGCAGCACGGCCATCGGATGTGCCAGGCCCTCTACGCCTGTTGTCATGGTCCTGGTCTTCTTCGACAGGTCGTTGATGAAGCTCTTCCTTTTCTGCGCCCAATCGGAACCGTCATCCATAGGTCTGTAACGGTTATCCTCCAGCATCTTCCTGGGCGTGCCGAATCCAGGGATAGCCATATCCATCATATTCAGTACATTCTCGCGAAGACTTTTTTCCATCTCCTTATATTTCTTGGACTTTTCATCGATCAGGTTCTTGTTCACGACATTGTTGAACCAGAATTCCCTCATCTTCTCCGGGTCCTTGATTGCTTCCATTACTTCGGGGTAGTACTCGTCATATACGTCCTTGGATGTGTTTTTCAGATATGTGGACATGGAATCGACGAACCTTTCCTCAGGCGAATTCTGATCCTGGATGGAGTTCGCCCAATTCAGATAATCCTTGGGTGTGAGCACATCCCATCCCTTGAGCTTCTTCTTCCTGTTCATCATCCGATTGGCCACGATGTTCATGACATCGGAGTATTGCTGATTGAAACCGGCCTTTCTGCCCTCGAGCTCCTTCTTTAACTTCGCCTGCGCGGCCTTCGCCGTTTTGAGGCGTTCATTGATACCCTCGACGTGCTGCCGGAGCTTGTTCACATAATCCTCTCCGCCAGGAGAGCTGGTATAACCGCCTGCCTCCAGTTTATCAGCCAGATCGGTATACTTTTTGACGTCGGCCTTTGCGATGTCTATCCAATTGTTCACGCTGCTCAATCTGGTGTTGAGGGTGGATAGCTTCAGGTGCGAGTCCGAAGCTCCGCGCGATTTGAGATTTCCGCTTTTCAGACCATAGTCCTTCAGGTTCAATGTGGCTTTCTCATCCCCGAAAAGCCCCGCTGCATCGGATATATAGCTCTGCATCTCCGGAGAATACTTAGGCGGCTCGGACGTTTCCGCAGGTACTTCATCGGGATTCTCATTCAGAAGCTCCATGGCCGCATAATACTCCCCGAGGGAATTGGCCAGATCGCTCGCATACAGCCCTTTATTGTAGCCCTCTTCGGTAAGTTGTTCTGCAGTGATCCCTAAGCTCTTTAGAGTGTCATCGATCCTGTTCTTGGCCTCATCGCGCTTCCTTTCGATATATCTTCTGTTGAACCCCATGCCCATCTTGCCGGAAAGATATTGTTTGGCGTTGTCGATCGCTCCGCGGGGCACGTATGGTTCGCCCATTTGGTCTGTATTCTCCTTGTTTTCGGGTGTAACAGGCGGATTTGCAGGCGTTTCTGCCAGATTCTGAGGTACAACGGGTGTTTCCGCAGGTGTTTCTGCTGGATTTTGGGGCACAACAGGCGGTTTTTGAACGATTTCCTCCGACCCTGGCGCTCCGGTGGCCTGAACAGGGGTGTTTTCGACCGTTTTCTTCTGTTTTGCGGGCGTTTTGACAGGGATTTCCTGTAGATTCATGATCTTCTGAAGGGTATCGACCCCGTCTTCCCCGAATTCCGTCGTTTCAGAGGCATAATCGTCCAGAAGTTCGCTCAAAAGACGTTCCTGAGGCGTCCTGTTGTTCATTCCGGTCTCCATATCCGCCCTGATATGGTACAGATAGGGCTTGACCGCGTTCATTTCCTCGTTCGTAAGGTAGAATCCTCTGTTCGGGTCGTTCTCGGCACGGATTATAGCGCCTTTGACGGCCTTCAAAGCGTTGTTGTAGTACCCTGTGAACTTCCTTTTGTTGGTCTCATACTCCCTTTCCGCGTATTTTCTGCGATAGGCGTTCCACCAGTTCCTCTGATACCTCCCTCTCAGGAGCTCATTCCAGGTGTTCTCCTCTCTCTCCGACATCGGAATGCCCCTTTCCGCCTTGTTATGGAGCGCGTTGTACAACGTGGAATAGGCCTCATACTCCATTTCCTTGGGTATCTTGCCGTTCTCGATACCATCCATGATGACATTAGGGTCGTTCAGTTGCGCTTTGACATCCTTCTGCTGCTGTCTGAGGTCCTGCATCTGCTGTCTCTGCGCCCTCTGTTGGAGCCTGGCGTTGGCACCGGCCTGTTTGGTCATCTTGCCGACGCCTCTGTTCATCGCCTTGTATGCGTTGGAGAAGGCACGCTCCTCCATCGACCATGTGTTCTCGGGCTTGGAAAGGATACGCTTCATGATGGGGTCCATGTCCTGTCTCATACGCTGGTTGATCGCCCACAGCTGGCCGTCGTCGATGTTGCTGTAGTCCCCATCGGGCCCGACGACATCCTTGATGGCCTGGTCGAACCTGGTCGTGACGTACTTCTCGGCCGCTGCGGCCCTGTCCCTGTCCCTGTACCAGCCTGCGCCTTTGATGGTCAGCTGGTCCTTGAGCTTCTCGGGGTCCACGCCGGGCTTGACGCCCAGCGACCGCTGTGCGGTCTTATCGACGAAGCTGTTCATGGCCGCCATGCCCGTCATCGTGCTGGTTAGGGCCTGCGATGCCATGCTCATGGGCCTGCCCGACAGCGCCGTGGACGCCAGTGCGGTCAGTGCGCCGTACTGCTTCTCCAGGGCCTCGCCGAGATTCGCCGTGGCATCCAATGCGGCGACGCCGACGTCACCGAGCATCTTCTTGGTGTATGTCCACTCATCGTCCGTTATGTCATCGAGGAAACTGTTGTACGCATCCTCGGCGGACTCCGGCTGCAGATCATTGGAGTCCGTGCCCTGAGGATTCTGCTGTTGAGGGTCCTGCTGTGGGCCCTGGCCCTCTTCCATTGCATAATCGACCTTCCTCCCGTATTCATCCTTCAGTTCGTCACCGGGATTCCACCCGGACTTCTGCAGGGCCTCGACCTCCTTGGGGTCCGTGAACTCCCCCTTGGAATTCAGCTCCACATCCATATAGCCCTGAGGTGTCTGCACCTTGATGGACCTGCGGGTGCCGGCTCCGCCACCGATGGTCTGACCGCTCTCGCGTTGGCCGATCTTGACGCGCGGGCCTTGAGCCTGCTGTGTCCCGGGCTTCTGCGCTTGTGCAGGGTCGGCGGAGCCCTGCTGATTCTTCTTGGCGGCATCCACGATCTTCTGCGAATCGAATTGGGGCTTCTCGGGCTGCTGGTCCTGCTTCGGGAGGAGTGCTCCCGCATTATCCCTGTCCTTCTGCGACAGCCTGTTGGTCATACCCTCTACGGGTGTACCGGGCTTCTTTACCTTGATCTGCCCGGTCTGCGCGAAACTCTGATTGGCCTGACTCCTCTCGCTGTCCTTGTCCGGGTCCTTGGGCTCCGTGACCCCTGTTCTCTTCGCCTGAGCATTCCCGACTATTTTCTCTGCCGTGCCTGGACGGATGGTCGGCTGGGGCACGCCTGCTTCGGAATTCTTCTTGGCCGCCGCCTCGACCTTCTGATCCTTGGATTCCTCTTCGGGAGAGGGGAAATTCGCCTTCTCGAACGTCTCGGAAGGCTCGTCTGTAACTGTCATGCTCCGCTGATATATTTAATACGATAAAAACAAGAGGTTCGGGAGGGGGCCTGTCCTCCCTACCCCGTATCCGGGGGCCCGGTTTAACGTCGAGTCGGCTTGGACGCTCTTCACCCGCGCGAGGAGCTTAAGACTCCGCGGTGTATCGAGTGGGATGGCGCCTGTTCTGACCCCGGCGCCTGGGGTCCTCGGGGTCTACTGAGTCGGGAAGGTAGATCCGTGGAGTTCAGGTGCCGGCCTTTGACCCGACCGGCGGGGCAACCTTAGGAGGCCACGAAAAATGTACCACATGCCGAACCAGGTACTTCGCAGCGGATATGTTCCAACAAGAGAACAATCTCAGTATACTACCCTAGGTATATAGATTTAACTAAGAGGCTTGTAGCTGATGCCGCGGTGCATCCTCGGGCTGGCGTCCAGGATCTGATTGACCAGCTGGATGAACTCCGGCTCGTTGTCCCCTTTCTCGGCCCTGAACAGGTTCCACGCCTGCTCGTACGCATCGCCGTCGACGTCGTACTCGAAATAGTAGTACCTGTTCGGTCCGACCTTGTACCTGCTCATGGTCAGGAGCTGCCCGGACTTCTTGGGCCTGAGGAGCAGCTCTTTTATCCTGGCCTCGATGCTCTCGCTCGAGGGGGGCACGGCCTCGACGGCCTTCTCCTTGGGCGCGTTCGTCATCATCGTCGTGAGCACGACCGGCTCCGAAGGCTGCTCAGGGGCTGCCTCGGCAGGCCTGTCGGGTGTCTCTTCGAGCGTCGTAATCTTAGAGTTCTTGCTTGACATATGGATCACCTGTAGAAAATGCTCGCACTTATATCTTTCATCATCAGTTTGTCCGTGTATCTGAGCAGGAGACCGTACCCGACGTCCTTGGGATCGCCCCCTGCGGCGTCGTATAGGTCGACTATCTTCCTGACCTTGTCCTCGGACTCCTTCTCGGTGTAGATGCTGTCCAGATAGATCTTGTTTATCGCCTTGCTCTGTATGCTGGTAGGGTCGCCGATGTGGTCCTTGGGTATGATGAGCAGCATGTTGACGCCGTCCTCCAGGAGGGCCGCCTCCTTGTCGTAGTGGCAGACCACCCTGCACAGCGTCCTGATCATCCTCAGCCTGTGGACGTTGCCCTCCAGAAGGCTGTCGCCCTTGGAGTACACCAGTATCGCCTCTTCCTTCCTCTTCGGCATCTCACTCACCTGCCATTGAGACGAGCTTGCGCTTCTTGAGCTTCCATCCCTCGTCCCCGAGCTCGTCGTAGGAGACGACGTAGCACGGATACCCTGCATCTGCGAGGATGGTGTTCTCTGCGAGGAGCTCGGCGAAATACTTATCTGCATCACTCTTGGCCTCGAAGAGCTCGAAGGCGAGCCACTCACCCGGACTTGTGGACGGCGACGCCGTGACGCGAAACCCGTTCATCACTCTCCCTCCTCTATGGCGATGTCCACGACCTCGCGGAGGGCCCCTTTGGCCATCAGCGCGTCGGTGATGAGCCTGTCGAGCAGCAGCCCGGCCGAGCCCATGCTGTCCATCTCGCACGCCAGGTCGTTCAGCCTCTCGAAGTATGTTTTCAAGGCCCCGAGGGTCTCCCCGGCCAGCTTCAAGGCCTGCTCTGCGTCGTTCATTCCTTCACCCCGTCGAAATCCTCGAGCCTCTTGGTCCCCTCAGGCACCGAGGGCATGGGGAGCCTGACCTCCTCTCCATCCTCGCCGACCAGTGTGATGCACTGCCCGCCGTTCATCCAATCCTTGATTATACCCTTGAGCTCCTTGTAATGTCCCTCGCAGAGCTCCAATCTGAGGCAGGTGTCACCATCGTTGTCGTCCGAGTAGTCCCCTATCGAGACCATGTACCTGCCGTCCACGCTTTCCTTGCATATATCGCATACTCTCATACGAATCCGTCCTTAATGTCGAATCTCTCGACCATCTCCGACCCGTCCATCGCACCGAGTCTGTCCCAGTGCTGCTCCCCGTCGGTCGGGAGCGCCTCCAAAAACGTTTTGAGGTCCTTCAGGCAGTCATAGCACAGTGCGCCGATGGGCGTTGTCTCCACGCTTATCCTGAACAGGTGCCCGGTGACCTCCTTGCACCTCGGGCATATCATTCCGTCCATGTCCCTCCGTCCTCCGTTGTCCTTTGGGTCCTGCCGACGAAGCACTCGTGGTACGACGACGCGAACGTCCTGTTCATCCCGCCCCTTATCTCACAGGAGGTCATCAGCGGGTCGTCCACAGGCCTGTAGTGGATACAGTACACGCATTGGCCGATCATATCTCCAACCCCTCTATGATGTCCGGATCGTCCTTCTTCCTCTTCGGCATCCTCGCCCTCTTCTTCGCAGGCGCCCTCGTGTACTCGATGGACCTCCTGCGGTTGTAATACGGGGATTTACACGCCGGGCAGGCCGACGCGAACCTCTTGGGGTCCAGAGGCCACCACTCGTAGCCGCAGCGTATGCACCTGCGCATCAGCGTGGGCTGTCCGCACCTCGGGCAGTCCCCGCTGTAGCCGTCCACGGGGATGTCGATGAAATCGTGGCAATGATCGCACCATGTGACGAGTCTGCCTCTGCGGATGTACCTGTTATCGTCCGTCATATCTATCATGGCCCGTCCTCCTCCACCTGCGGGCACAGCACCATAAGGATATCGGTGTGCCCGACGTCGAACCTCATCTCCAGCAGGCTGTTCTCATCGAAACAGAGATCGACCTGCGTGCCCTTGGGGATAGCGGAGATCATCGTCAGCAGATGGTGCAGGGGATACAGGCATGAGCCTTCCCCGCCCATCAGCGTCATCCTCTCCTTGGGGATGACCACCGTGGTCGTGTACGGGTCCTGATACTCCGAGACCTCCATCTCCAACCTGTCCTCCATCATCCTGAGCCTGCATCTCTGATACTTGCCCTTGCTGTCCGCGCCCGCCGCGATGTCCATCATGTCGTCCACAGACAGCATCGCCTCTATGGTGTTCTCCACCTTCGGCACCCTGATGACCTGCTCGATGTCCGCCAGCAGCGGCCTGACCAGACGCAGGCTGCCCGACCTGATGACAAGGTACCCCTCGCCCAGCTCCACCTTGGCCGTGTCGCCGGCCTTGGCGAGAGCGTCGAGGAACACCTTGACGTCGACGCAGAACCCCGGCCATACCTCGTAGCCTTCCGTGAAGGCCTCGACGTTGATCCTCGCGTCCACCATCGACACCTTATCGGCGCCCATGGCGTAGAGACGCCAGCCCAGCTCGTCGGGTACGACCTTGAGGGAGTCCACCTGGGTGGAGATCGCCTTGAAGGCGGCCTTCAATCCTTTGGAATCCATTGTCAGTTCCATGGATGGATGTATGCTGATGGAGTATATTATTGTACCCATATATGAGAGGGATAATATAGGCAACTGTTTTAAATATTTAATAAATATATAGAGGCGTGTTCCTAGATTACCAGGGCCCGGCAGGGAATGCACCGGGCCCGCAATCTGCGAAATCATTTTATCCGGGTCCGACCATGTGTGTCCTGGGACGGACATGCACACTCTTCAGATCCGTCGGGCCCGTCCCGAGGCACCGATCCTTGCAAAACCCGGCGGATCTCTTATATACCTGTTATGCATTCTATCATTCGGACACCATTATTCCAAAGTTTCCCTTGGCCGCGCGGAGGTGTCCAAGGCCCGAACAGCCTCAACTGACCGTGCGGCCTTTAATTATAAATAGTTCCGCTGAGATGTATGATCGCTACAAAGTCCGCAGTTGTCGCGTCATCACTCCGGGGCCCCGAAAGGGGTCCCTTACTTTTTTTATACGACTCCGGTTATATACTTCTCTTCGGGGAGCGTATTTTCGGAAGGAGTCCCTTCGGGGGAGGGACCCGTTGAGGGGGGGGGGTCGATCGTGTGCCTGATGAAGACGGGGGTCGGATCGGACCGCATATGAGCCGGGTAGAGATGAGAATCGGTAAAGATGAGGGTTGGAGTAAAGTGTATCGGTTGAGATGAAGCGTATTGGTTGGAACGATGTGCATCGGTTGAAATGAAGAGTGTCGGGCGAATTGAAGTGTATTGATTGAAATGAAATGTATTGGTTGAAATGAAGTATATTGATTGAAATAAAGTATATGAGTCGAAAATTTGGGATTATTGCGAGTTCAACATCTCCTCCTACCCCTATACCCAAAATCCGTATAGCGGAAGATTTATATAGTTTACAACACCATGTAGTCATTGTAGTTGAGTCGGAACGATTGATAGCCTGTCTATAAGTCGTTTAGGACGAAAACTCGCCGTTGGCTCGCCAACGGGCTGGGGGATATGCCCCTCGGCCATTAGACGAGCTTGGGGGCGCCGCCCCACGGACGTGGGCATGGCTATGGCCATGCACTATGCCCGAATTAGGCACGGCGAGTATCACCATGCGGTAGACCTAAGTACCCCAAAGGGGGAGGCTATCGGGGGACTCGGTCCCTAGCACGATAGAGTAGTGCCGTCACGAATGTGTAGAATAGTCGGGAGCATGTGAAGGGTGTTCGCTAGGACATCTGGATGCGTCAGTGAAATTACCGACCTTTACGGGCTATGCCATAAGGCAGGCATGAAGGCAGGGTAGACGTAAGTCGAAGGGTTAGGTCAAAGGGCATGGGTCAACTTATCAGGCAGGTTTACCAATAACGGCGTGCAACCGCACGCCCGCGAAACCTCATACGAAAGGTCACGGACGTGACCGAGTAGGAAATACAAGCCATAGGAGGCTATTAGCAATGTCAGATGTACACATCGCATTCTTGGACAAACTCCCAAACGGAGTCATCGTACAGATTAACGAACACTGCCCTTCCGAGGAGGACGTTAGAATCGCGTCCATTACCGGATACAACCCTCATCACTACTACTGCGCTTACATCGCAGTACCCATGGATCTTGATCTCGATCTTTACAAGCCAGACGTTCACGGAGGTATCACCTACGGTGACGATGGTTATGAGAGCAAAATCCCCCTATCCGAGCATATCAAGGGCTACAAAGTCATCGGATGGGACTACGCACACGGACATGACACCATCGAAGAATACAATCTCGATGTTGTCAAAAAGGAGCTCTTCGACGCTCTCGCAGACATCTACGGGGGCGAATGAAATGGACGGATTCACCCCTATCGACCCTCTTCTTGCCAAGCCCGTCGAATACAACAAGGACTTCATAAGGGCCTACCTGACTGTCGCAAGGCACAGATACGGAGATGTATTGGAGTCCATCGATTGGAACATGGAGGATTGCGCATGACGCACTACAAAGAATACTCGGCAGACTGTGATGTATATCTCACGGTCAAGATCGAGGACAAGGACATACCGCAGACCATCGAGTTCCTGAACAAGCAGTTCAAGGACTATGACCTCATCTACAAGTCCCTCGCATACGACTACGAGGACACCGAGGTCAAGCTCATCGTACAAAAAGTCTTCATCAAATGGATGTCAGGACTGACCGACAAGGCCATCGAGAAGATAGACAGCATCGCCCCCGAGCTATATGGCTGGGACGTGGATGACGTCGAGTTCTACGAATACGATGACATCGAGGAATGGGACGACGAGTGAGGACAACCGCACACCCGCGCACACAGGTGATTGAAATGGATGCAAGATTCAGCGCATTATTCGACAAGGTTTTCGACTTTAACGCTATGAGCATTACCTACTACCACATTCTCCGCAACTACATGGAGATATACCTCGCAGAGCAGAGAGAACTGGGCATACACATGAACAACAAGCGCTTCACCGAACAACTGGAACTCTACTGTGAATGCCTGAAGAAATTCGGACAGGTCATATGGGAGTCAGATCTCCTTTTTGACTGCATCAGGAACATTGATTCGGGTTGCAGTTTCATCTTAGATGACTCTGATTACACTTACATATACGATAAAGGTACCGTAACTCTTGTGGACAACAAAACTCAGGAAGTTGTGTGGCCAGACCTCGTAGCATAAAGGTGGTTGAAATGAAAGCAGAGAACAACGATTGTATCATCAAATTCAAAGTAATGGAATACTACCCGTGCGAGGGCGACGAATTCACCGTCGAGACAGATTTTGGTACCCTCACCGATGCCAAGCAACTCATGACGGCGCTCAAAGTTGCCAACACGGATCCATACAAGGACTACAAGGTCGAGCCCTACATCGCAGTCGATCTTACGACCACACAGGCACGCATCGCACACGGGCAGATCTCATCTGAAGAGGTACTCGAGCGCTTCAAGGCAGGCGAGACTCTCAGCGATGAAGCCATCGAAGTATTGCTGGCATCAGGATACCTATGAATTGCAGGAGATGAACAAAATGGAATACCACTATGCAACGGAACGCAACTACGATATGCGCACGAAACAAGTCGGTAACGAGTATCACTGGATGCTCGGATACGCCGACCCCGAACTCGACCCGCGCATCATGGCGGGCAGGATGATTGAATTCATCGACAAGTACGGGAAAGAGCGTGGCATCGACACGCTCAGAGTCGCAGCCAAAACAGAACACTACACCAAGAACATCGATTGGATACTTAGGATGGTGATGGCACACGTTAGCATCCCAGTGTTCAAGATGGATGTCGCAAGGTACGAGATGAACAGGCCATTCGTACCAGTCAGACCCAAGGACGCATGCCAATGCGAGGTATGCAAGAAGATTGGATATAAGCACGGACTTGACGAGAAAGATACAGGGTATTACGATAAATACACTGGCATCTTCATGTACACTTGCAAGCCGTGCGCCGACCGCATCGCATGGTTGGAACAGATGTGGGGGCCGAACTGAGGGCGTGCAACCGCACACCCGCTTATATGGATCACGTTACAGAGGCACAAGCCTCATCAGACCCTGAACAAACCCCTTTCGAAACCCTTTGATAAACTAGGAGGCAAACGAAATGACTGTAACAGAACAGGACATCGTACAGCAGTTGAACAACTTACGCAGAACCTACGACATTCTGGGTGCGCTTTACACACTGAATGCACCCATCCAGATGTTCGAGCGCCTGATTGATGTAGCCGAAGGCTACAAATCGAACGCCACATCGATGGCGAAAAACTTCTGTCAGGCACACAAGCCCAAGGACGGAGAGCCGATCAAGAGGATGTTCAAGGACGACACAGGCAGGCTATGTGTCAAGGTGGACCTCGTATCCGATGTGAATGAGCCCAGACTCCTGAAAGTACTCATCGAAGACCACAAGGAGGAATTCCTCGCCAGAGCATCGAAGATGTGCAAGGTCATCATGAAGGAATGGAATTCCAACCCCATCGAAGGCATTATCCTCGATGATTACAAGGATGCGGGATATTTCAGAGGAACGCTCACAAGCACCCCGAAGATGTACAAGACCATCGAGGAGTGCGTCGACTGGGCACTGAACAGTGTGGACATCAAGCGCACCACGGGCATGAAGGATCAGCTCGATGAGAACATGGCTGTGCTCGACAGCATCAAGAGGGAATGCAGGAGACTGGAAGTCCTCAGGGAGCAATCAGGAGCACGCTACTGAAACCCTTTGGAGGTGCGACCGCACCTCCATCATGAACAGGTGGTTAAAGATGGAAAGAGAAGAAGTCAAGAAGATCCTGAAGATACTGGCATTGAGCCAAGGCTCATACGGCAGGCTCCTCAGGGATTTGGAGGAAGCAGAACAGCTCGACCCGGAGACAGCGGATGCGTTCTACGAGAGCCTGCTCCCATGCAGGGACGCGATAGACGTCATCAACGCCATCGAGGGCTGAGGTGCAACCGAACCCCCGCAAACCCTTTACTTAGGAAGTGATTACAATGGAAGACTGGCAATTGGCAGTATTGAACAGCGAGAACATCGCAGTGAAACAGGACAGCAGAACAGGATACAGGCTCGTCATCAAGCAGGTCGAGCCCAGGGACAGGATGCCCATACAGACCGTCGTGGAGTTCATCAGGAAGAGCACGAGGAAACCCGTCATCATGCTCCCCGATGACCCCACAAGGGGCGCATGGGCAGAGAAGAAGCAGGTGCTCGAGGTCCTCAGGGCAAGAGAGGACTACGCGGAGTACATGTGTATGCTCATGGAAGCGAAGATGAGCGGGGTGATCTGAATGTACACCATGAAGACAGCAGAGCTCACGAAAGAGCAGTTCGATGAAAGGGATGAGATAATGAGCAGGTTCGAAATCCAGACTTTTGGCCATTGGTGGGGCGGCATCAAACGCTATATGGACCTCGATGTCGGCACCCTCGAGAAGCTCATCGAGAAAGGATACGCGGACGTCGACGAGAAGCAGAACGAGGCCCCGTGCATCGGCGGCTTCCTCGAGCTCATGAAACAGTATCCGACCCTCAAGGCCCATGGATACTGGGTCACAAGAGAGCGCGACGACTCGAGGATAAGCATCGAGGGCGTGGAGGGCAAGTGTCCCTCGGACATCGCCATGCTCTTCAAGCACGCGGACGATTTCGAGTACAAGGACGGCAACCTATATGTCTGGTACGATTGACGCTCACAACCTCAATCGAAACCTCTTATGAAAAGACCTTAGGAAACAGATGATACCATGAAAGGATATTATGGAACCGACATCAGTGAAAGGAACACGAAAATGGGCAACGTCCTCAGCTTCAGCACACTCCCATACAGGATGTGCAGGAAGGACGTCGAACTCCCCTGTGCCGCAAACTGCTACGCAGCCAAACTATGCAGGCGCAGGAAGAACGTGGCCAAGGCATGGGGCGACAACACCACCATGATCGAGGCCAAGATGTTCGACGAGATCGCCAGCGACATCGTCGACGCCATCGCATTCAAACACGCCAAGCTCTTCAGATGGTTCGTAGGTGGGGATATCTACAGCGACGAGGTCATGGAGATGATGATCAGCATCGCCAACTCATGCCCAAACACGAAGTTCATGTGCTTCACCAAGTTCTACGACATCGCCGAGAAGTATTACGACGAGATCCCGGAGAACCTGAACATCGTACTCAGCGCATGGAAGGAGCTGCAACCCACGGACAAACAGAAACAACTGTTCCCCGTGAGCTACTATAACGACGGCGAAGAGGACTGCCAGGTGCCGGTATTGGCAACTGTGTGCGGGGGAGACTGCGAGCACTGCCAGCTGTGCTTCAATATGAAGGGCGGCGAGTCAGTGACCATCTACAAGCACTGAAACATCTTCGGGGCCTCGGCCCCGTACCTTAGGAGGTATCTTTATGAAAATGAAAATGGAAGTGAATGTTGAGCCTGATGTGCTCATGGACCAGCACGCGCTCATCACCGAGTATGTGAAGGAACACTACAATGAGAAGGACTGCGAGAACCACAACGACCACATCCCTACGTACACGATCGCGAACAACATGCAGCAGATAATCGCGATGGACAACTTCCTCAAGTGCACCAACGACGAGCGCATCTATGTGGACCACTGGCTCTACATCTACCCCGACGAATGCGACTTCAATGTGGTCATGGAGATGGCCGCGAACCCCGAACAGATGTGCGACCTGCTCAGGGAGTTCATGGTGCTCCTCAAGCTGGCATGGGATGCGAACGACCTCTTCAACATCAGCTACATGCACGGCAAGATTGACTGCAACAGGAAGACGAACGAATCGGAGGATTGGCTATGAACTCAGGCTTCATGGGCTCATTCATCACCATCGTGCATGTAGGTGCGGACGGCGAGATGACTGAGATCAAGGACCAGAAGGATATCGACAAAGTCCTCGGAAGAGAACTCTCCGATGAGATAAACGCCCTTAACAAACAAATGGAGGACTGAAAAATGACAACAGAATTCGGAAACGACATGAAGACGCAGCTTGAAGCATTCAGGAACCAGCAGGAGACCGAGAAGAAGGCCAGGAGCCCTGCGAAGAGATCGACCATCACATTCGAGTGCGAGGCATCGGGCATCGACCTGGTGGTCTCCAGGATCGCGGGCGGCAAGTGCACGATGAAGCTCTTCATCTATCTCTCCCAGCCGGACGAGACTGGTTATGGAACAGCATTCATCAAGACGATGAGGGACGGCACCATGAAGAAGGCGACCGTGGAGAACATCGCGACCTTCCTCAACGGGATGGAGAGGAACGTGGTCACGGGATGCAATGCCATCCCCGAGCTGCGCAGCGGCAAGAAGATGGCAGAGACATTGGTGACGGCAACCGAGCCCCTGTTCATCGAGCTCGCCAAGGAAGGGCTCATCAACACCGAGATAACCAGCGATACCGGCCGCTACTACCCCTGGTACTACTCCGCGTCATCCAGGTACTCCAGCTTCGGATTCGGGGGCGGGGACAGGCACGCCAAGCTCATCAGGCACATGGTGGATGCGATGGCGAAGAGATTCGGGATCCCTTATTACAGAGTGCTGTCGGAGGCCTGCTGCTCCTCCAGCTACAGCTACAGCTACAGCCATGATTTCGACAAGGATTGCAGCGACATCTGGTCATTCTCGATGCTCGCGGACATCTTCGACGAGCCCTTCGCCAAGAAGTGCTTCGACGAATACCTCGACAACGAGAGGCTCAACGACATGTCGTACAGAAGGATGTACAGTCTCTTCGACACCATCGTCGTCCCCCGCTGCGACAATTGGGCCGATGTGGTCAGGGCATTCAAGGCGGACAACGTGAAGGTGAAGATCGACAAGAACCGCTTCTGGGAATACCTCCAGCAGTCCATCGGAATGGGACTGGGAAAGAAGCTGGGCAACTTCCTGAGCCTGTACGAGGATTACATCCGCCAGGCATACTCGTGCGACAAGGTCATCAGGGACAAGTACCCCGAGCACCTCCAGGAGGCGCACGACATCTACACCGAGAAGTACACCTACATACAGAACTTCAACCAGATCGAGAAGATGAAGGTCAGGGCCGAAGAGGGCTGCAGGCTCATCGACCAGGAGCACGACGGCTACCAGCTGAAGTGCCTCCGCACCGTCAGGGAGTTCTACGAGGAAGCGCAGCAGAACTGCAACTGCGTAGCATCCTACGTGGACAAGACCATCGCAGGCATGTGCTGGATAGCATCCTTCAGGAAGATAGGAGAGCCCGTCACCCAGCTGACCGTCGAGGTCGACCCTCTCGGAGAGATGGTCCAGATCAAGGGCAAGTACAACAGGGATGCGACCATGAAGGAGAAGGAGCTCCTCAAGGAATTCCAGGACACCCTTACCAAGAACTTCAAGGCTTGAAACAGGACGGGGCAACCGCCCCTCCGCCTTAGCGAACAGGAGATGGAACAATGGACAATGCAAGCGCATTCGGATACATGACGGCCCTCGTGACCGTCAGGAGCATGGTGGAAGCATCGCACACGACGAACAAGGGGATCGACGAGGACGCCTATCAGTACCTCATCAAGACCCTGAACAGGATGGAGAAGAACATCAGGGAGGAAATGGAATGACAGAGAGAGCGAAATGCCCGTACTGCGGGAGCAGCGACCTCTTCTGGGGCCAAGTCATAGACTCGGTCTCCTGGGGAGACGTCGACGCAGGGGTCATCTACTCGAGAGGAGTACGCTGCGAGAACAAGGAGTGCAAGGGCGCAGAGGGATTCACCGTGGAATTCGGTTTCACGACAGGCGGCATATCATACTGCGACAGCGAATGGAACGAGATCGAGGAGGTATCGGAATGAAGTACAGATACAGAATCTATGAGGAGATCGAGATCGAGGTGCCCGATGACACCACGGACTCGGAATTGAACGAGATAATCAAAGCAGAAATCGAAGAAGAGTTCGGGAAGTACTCGGGACTCAACTACATCCTTTTGGGAGTGGTGGAATGAAGTTCCTCGAGCTCTTCGCAGGAACACATGTCATGGCCGACACCTTCAAGGCGCACGGCTGGGAGACGTACACGGTCGACTGGGACCCCGAGACGGATGCGGACCTCCACGCGGACATCGGCAAGCTTTCATTGACCGATATCAAGGAGCTGTGCGACGGCTTCCCCGATGTCATCTGGGCATCCCCGGACTGCTTCCCAGCAGGTACACCTGTCTGGACATCCACAGGGTATAAAAACATAGAACACATACAGAGTGGCGAGTATGTTATGACGCATACTGGGAGATACAAAATGGTCTACAACACAGTTCACCACGAGAACGACAAACTGATCAGAATCAGGATAGCTGGGCACGAGCCTCTGCTCTGTACCCCCAATCACAGATTCTACGCAAGGAAGAAGAACAGCTACAGCACAAGAAAGGGCGGCAAATCTCATCGCGAGTCTTTCCTCAGCGACCCTGAATGGGTCGAGGCCAAAGACCTTTCAACGGAATATAGAGTAGGCATCCCCATCAATCAGGATGCAATCGTACCTCCTGGTCCTACCGGTCATGAGGAGCTTACTAAGAATCCTCTGTTCTGGTGGTTGGTCGGGCTGTACATTGCAGACGGAAGCATATCAAAAACTACTGTTACAATCTGCTCTGAGAAGAGTACGGATGAACGCGCAATCATTTCATCTGCGCTGACTGAGCTGGGGATCAAATTCAGTGAAAGGGATTGCAGGACTGCGCACCATCATGAGATCCATAACAAAGAGCTGTGTGATTTCCTACTGCAATTCGGCAAAGGTGCAGCGAACAAAACAGCAACGGCGGCCATTGTCTCCTTGCCCAAAGAGCATCTGAAGCAATTCGTCGATGGATATCTTTGGGGTGATGGACATATGGACAGATCTACGAAAAATCCTCAATGGAAATTCACAACGGTCAGCAGGAACTTGGCATACAGCATGCAATTGTGCATCCTCAAAGCATATGGTAGATACACGACCATTACCATCAGACCAAAAGAAAAACAATGCTCGGTCATCGAGGGGCGTGAAGTGAATGTTCATGACAGTTATGTCTGTGGATTCTATATCGATGATTCGAACAGGTTCCAATACACTATTGAAGACGGGTTCGCTTGGGTGAATGTCAGAGAGGTCTCTGACACGAACGAAGTCGCGGACACATATTGTCTTTCAGTTGAGGATGATGAGTCCTTCACGGTGCTCAATACAGCAGTTCATAATTGCACGACCTACTCGGTCGCTGCCATTAGCAAGCACAGGCGGCAGGAAGGAGATGATCTCGTCCCTGTCAGCGACTACGCCAAGCAGTGCGATGACATCAACAGGCATGTCGTCGCACTTATCATCGCGTGCAAAGTAATGAAGGAGGACAAGGAGCACAAACCCTTCTACTACTTCATCGAGAACCCGAGAGGGGGCATGAGGAAGATGCCCTGGCTCGAGGGTATACCCAGATACACTGTGACCTACTGTCAGTACGGAGAGACCAGGCAGAAACCCACGGACATCTGGACAAACCATCCTTTCCCGAACTTCAAGCCGCCATGCAAGCCAGGAGCGCCGTGCCACGTCAGGGCGCCCAGGGGCAGCAAGACAGGGACCCAGGGGATAAAGGGCAAACTGAATAGGGCAAGGATACCCCAGAAACTATGCGAACACATCGTGGAGATATGCGAAGAGGAATGAGAATATGTGATGTGTATACTGTGGAAAGGACGAGTGCGCCGTGGACGAGGTCCGGGCCACCTGTGAGAACGAGAACAGCAACGAATTCGACTTGACCGCGAAGGTTAGGTGCTGCAGCATGAGCTGCGGGCGGACGTCGCTCGTGCATGCACGCATCTGCCTCGATGATGCCGACTTCGAGCCGGTGGATCCGGAGTGATAACATGAAAGTGAAGATTTTCGTCGAAGGCTTCCACACCAGCGTCGAGCTGGACGAGCCCTACGACCCCGACAATGTCGAGCAGGTGAACGACATCATAGACCAGATCATAGAGCACATCAATGCAACAGGTCTGGACTTCTACAAGGAGGAATGAGAGATGATAGATGATGAGATCAGGAACATGGAACCGATGACCGGAGAGGCTGCGCTGAAATGGTGCGGAGAATCCGCATACCAGAGCCTCTGCGAGGACACAGCGCAGAACATCGTGGACAACCTGCCCGAGGACTTGCAGAGCATGGTCCTCGAGTGGGCAGCGGAACGCCTGTACGCCTGTCTTGTATGTGAGGGCAGGATCGTGCCCTCCGAGAAGGATTTTGGAGACTACGAGTACTATGACATCGAGACGGATAATGACGGAGAGAGATTCATGCACATCTTCGGCTACTGCTGGCACAATGACGGCAGAGTGGATGATGAGACAAGTGGACCCCGCCCGTACACCGTCACGGAGTACACCAACTGCCGCGTGCCGCTCAAGGAGCTGGTCGCGTGCAAGGACGCAAGCGAGAGATGGGATCTCATCTGCGACTGCGAGGCCGCAGTGCAGCAGTACGAGGGAGACTACACCTGGGACGGGTTCATCGCCGCAGGCTATGGGGATCCCGGGCTGCGCAACGGGTGCATGAGCACAGGCGACAATGAGCCATCGTTTGACAACTACCTACACTACGAAAACATTTCTATATGGACGCCCGACGGCTCCTACTACTATATGGTGTGATAAAAATGAAGACTATGAAGATATCCGTAAATGACTATGTATGCATCGACGACGATGCGACCGAAGAGCAGATCGCCGCTGCCGTTGATAAAAGGATCAAGGCCATCGCAGAAGCAATAGTCTCCGATGGACTGGACCCCGATGACTGCGCTGTCGAGTACGGCGAAGTGACCGATGTCGATGCGGTATGCCCGCACTGCGGAAGACCGGTCACCGCATCGCCCCTCGGACAGTACCTCTTCGCATGCAGGGATTGCGATGAGGACTTCTTCTTATTCGAGTGCCCGAGGAGCAAGGAGTGATACGATGATACACAAATTCAAAGCGAGATGCAGGAAGATAACCCACAGGACCCAGGCAAACATCATGACTCTCATCGAAGAGTCTAAGAAGTATTTCTCCGAGGGTTTCGTCAGGGGAAGATACGGCAGATACGCAGGCGCCTGGCACATGTCCCACGAGGACACCATGGCCAGGAGCTACGCCCTCCTCGAGGCCATCGAGGAGGTGGCACTGTTCAGACGCTACGACGACACCGAGGCCGCCAAGTACGTGATGATGCACGTGTGCGAGGTAGGCTGGAGACGCGGCATAGAGCAATATGCCAGAGAAGAGCTGAAGAACGTACCGCCCGAGGAGAAGTGCAAACTGATCGGCAAGGCCGAGGTCGAGAGGGAGCACCTCATCGACGAGGCCTTCGAGAAATATTGGAACGACACGACAGGGGACAAAGTACAGGAGGAATGAGAGATGGCGAACTGCTGCGAGAATGTGATGAACTTCAACTGCACCGATGAACAATTCGAGAAGAGGGTACGCCCTCTCCTCGAAGGGAACGACCACATGGGTCAGCGCAAGCCGCTGACCTTCAACGTCCTCGTGCCCATGCCCGGGAGCGTCTACAGAGGCTCCGTCGGGACGGAGGAGAGGAAGATCTACGGAAAGAACAACTGGTACGACTGGTCCAATGAGCACTGGGGCACCAAATGGGATGCGTACGATGTCCGTGTCGATCCCGAGTGCGTGTCCTTCACGACCGCCTGGGCTCCGCCGAAGCAATGGTATAGGGAGCTGGCCAGGAGGCTGCAGGCCTCCGGCATAACCGCACACGCGGACTACTATGTAGAGGGTGGGTTCCCGGGATCGCTGGGAGGTTACGACCTCTCGGGCGGAGTGCTCACGGACACCGAGGCCGATGAGGATTTCATCGGGATCTATGCGGACGAAGAGGAGGAAGAGGAATGAAGGTGGAGATAGTGAGGAAGATGGTGTTCACGAAGATCGTGGACATCCCGGACGACGAGCTGATCTACAAGTCGGTCGAGGAGTACCTCGCCGACAACGACTAGCTGGGAGATGTGGACATGGGAGATGCGACCGACGAGATCACCGACAACGACACGGGGATATTCGTCTACGAAGAACCTAGGGTCCGGGGCACGCCTGCCCCCCAAACCCTTTGAAACGATTTGACCGGAAGGAGCTGAACAGAAATGGCAAAGATATACATGGACAGAGCAGAGAACGGAATGACCGCGGTCACGGACGAGAGGGACGCTTTCGTGAGCTACCTCTTAGAGCACAGGCCGGCCACGGCGAAGGAGCTCAGGGAGTTCGGTGTCGAGCAGACTCTCGCCTGCTGCGAACCTGCGGAGCATCAGCTGTGGGAGCTCATCGAGAAGGTCGCCGACGGGGATTTCGAGCACGGCACGAAGTGGGACCTGACCGCCGCTGGACTGGATGCGCTCTCCGAGGATTTCCTCGACTGCGGCCGCGACCCGAACGACGACTTCTGCGGTATTACCGTTTGGGATAAGACCTCTCAGGAGGCGGCGGACCTGGTCGCGAGGATGGCGCACGACATCGTCCGTAGCGAGCTCGAGGAGGATGATCCCGGGATCGAAGATGACGAGGATGATGAGGAGTTGCTATGGGCCGTGATGAGGATGGCTGTCGAGAAGCACGATGCGAAGAAGGAGAGGAAGGAATGAACGGAGAAACGCACGGAAACGGCTCTAGGAGCGACGATAGGGGGTCGATAGGTACTCGGATACCTTTTCACGAGGAAAGTGTCTCAAAATCGATTCTAGACGGCTTTACGGAGGTTTTACGATGGCAAGCGAGGCTGCACATCTCGTGGACCCGTATGCATACGCGGTCCTTTTGGCCTGCGCAAATCAGGATAGGACGCGCTCGCGTATATATGTTTCGAACACGCAGCGCAGAAGGTTCGGCGAGATGCTCGACGCGGGATGGCTGCGGATGGACGGTAAGTACGTGCGCACGACGGAATCCGGGATCGATGCGATGCACCTGATGAGGCAGCTGTTGGATATGCTGCGGGATGACGCGTGGGAGGGTCTCATCGAGGATATAGACGAGCAGCGCGAGAGACAAGGCGCGCATATGGCAGAACACATGCTCGAAAAAAGAAAGGCACACGATACTGAGAGGAGGGAGGGCCTGTGAACAACCGCACCCCGATGTGCGCGAGGTGCAACACCGCGCTGATCTACCGGCCGGACATCGACCGGCGGGAGAGGGAGAGGGCGGCGGCACCGAACATGCAGGTGTTGGTGTGCCCGGTCTGCGGTGAGGTCTATAGGGTCCCGCGGTTCCGATCCCGGGCGCACCACGTGCGCTATGTGCGCATGATGCGCCTTGCGCGGTCGCCTAGCGCGCTCGCGTAATAAAGACGGGCCCCCAAAAAACGGCCAAAAACTATGGGTTTTAAATAGGTGTTCGGGAAGTTGTGTCTCTCACGCATTAAATAACCCTTGAATTCGATTTTTTGTTAAGGTGTTACCTTTACGTATTAGGCGTGCCTAAATTCGCATATGCGTGTTTGTTTAGCTATTACCTTAACTTACCATTAACTCGTTAAGGTCAGGAGACAACGCGGAGGGTATTATCCAAAAGGGTAATACGTATTTATCCACAGAAGATAACTTTAAATACTACCGAGTTTGCACTTCTATATAAACTTAATGTACATTTTTGTACATTCATCTCCGTTAACTCTCCAAATTATCAATGTCCCAGCATATCATCTTAACACCACTTAAACAACCCCCGTCTTAACATATCTTAACTCCCAATAATCTATACACCGCCACCCATATACATAATCCGTCTCAAATATTTAGTCAAGCCTAATGATATTAACATCCCTTTCGGCTTTAAAATTTAAGCTCCCACCTTAACTCCACTTTTAAGGTCGTAAAGCTACTACCTAAACAAATCGACCTTTCACAAAAATTAACGCTGTTAATTCACCAATACCCTACATCAATGCACACATATGTACATTATTCGTACTATTTTCACCCTGAATCGTCCCCGGATCGACCCCAAAGGGACCCGACCGTCCCTGCGGAACGGGCTTCGCACCATCACACAATCAAAAACCATTTATATTATCCAACGGATACACTTCATTGACGGGCACCCATCCGATCCGGTTCCTAGACCCGTGCCCGTCCAATCCGAATCATATATCATACGCATACCGGATCGACCGATAGGAGGAACAGAGAATGTCGGAAGGCATTATGAGAAGGTCCATGCAGGACCTGCACAGGAGATACAAGAGCAACGATGACGACGGAGGCATGGGCGCGACCGGGCCCATGGACGGTATAACGATAGATGACACCCCATCCCTCGCGAGGATGGAGAGGATGACGCTGGCCGTCCTGACCGATAGGTTGGAGCCCCTGATGGCGGCGATGGGGGCGGAGGAATGAAGCTGACATGTCCGAGATGCAGTGCGAGGGGCGAGATATTCCTCGCAGGTGACGATACGGTCGCGTACAGATGTCCGGAGTGCGGATATGTGTCCGACCTCATGTTCTCGACAAGGAGAGTATGTCTGGCAAAGGGACAGCAGGATTTCGATAACATCAAGATGCAGATGATGCAGTTGAGGTCCGAAGGCCTCAGTGTCGACGACATCGCCTATATGTTCGGCGTAACGAAGGTGACGCTTTACAGATGGGCGCAGAAGGATGAAGAGCTACGTAAGGCATTGGGCGTGAGAACGAGGAAGGTGAAAGAATGATCGGCAGGGAGCTGACACCGAGGATCAGGGTCATGGTCAAGAAGGACCATGTCAGGTTCGACGGCGATTTCGCAATGGTCGAGATAAGCGAAGGCGAGTGGGCCACGGCGGAGTGGATAGGGAGTCCGGCAACAGAGGAGGCGAAGGAATGAGCGAGATAACCAGATTCAGCAGCGAGGTCAAGAAGATCTATGATTGCAACTTCGAAATGGATATATCAGCGAGCATCGGTCTGGATGAACCCGAGGCGAAGTTCATGCTCACGGTATCGGAGAACGGATGCCAGATAAAGAGGGTATACGAATGACAGGATACAAGGACTACTTGGGCATCGAGGAGAACGGCAACGGACGCTTCGGTGTCGTATTCGAGCGCACCAACATCTCCCAGGAAGCGGCGATAAGGATCTACCGCAAGCTGCTGAGGATGTGCATGGAGCTTGAGGAAGAGGACATCGAGATGGTGGAGGAGAAAGAATGACCGGATACATCGAGTTCCACAACGGCAGGCCCTATTGGATCCCCGAGGACCACGTCTATTACAAGGGCGAGGTCATGGACATCGACGGGATGCTCGCCCGTCAGGAGCGCGAGGCATATGGGGGGACGGAGGAATGAAAGTGAACTACAAGAGGCAGTGGATCGGCAACTACCTGAGGTACCATGACGGTGCCTCGGAGAGGAAGGTCGTGAGGGCCTGCGGGCTGAGCAGCGCCGTGCAGACCAACCGCGACCTGCAGAAGATGAAGGCGCGCGGTACGGTGACCAAGGACGGCAACGGACTGCATCTCGCAGACATGGAGCGAAGGAGGGAGAAGGAATGAGTGAACGTAAATGTGGTATCGACGGCGTCCCTTTGGTGACGACGGTCCTGTACAAGGTATTGAAGGACCTGCTGGAGAACGACCGTGAGATATTCACGGACCCAGAGGAGATGGAGCTCTGGCTGAAGGAGCTGGAGGCGCAGCCCGGATGCTTCCGCAATTAGACCCTCAAAGAGCATGAAGAGGGAGAAGGAATGATACCGACCAAACGGTACTGTCCGCTGTGCGGTTCGCCGATAATTGCGAACCAATGCGGGAATCCGATATTCAGGACCACTTACGCAGTCATGTGCTCCAACGATGACTGTAGGCCGATGCCGTCAGAGTACGGTCCGACCAAGGCTGTGATCCAGCGTTCCGTGGATGACCTGCTCGCGCAGGGCCTCACCGAGGAAGAGGCGATCTACATATTGGCGCTCGAGTATAGTCAGAAGGTCCAAGAGAGGTTCGGGAAAAAGAAAGAGGAGAGCGAATGACGGATCATGATGCACGCATCGAATATCCTGAATGGTGCGATACAGAGGATAAAAAACAGGAATATAGGGATTGGTTGGACATCCAATGGACTTATTGGTTCCTGAACAGGTGCTTGGAGAATCAAGAACAATCAAGCAACAGTATGCAGGCTGATAAAGGCTTGAGGAAAGAGGAAGGAGAGCAAATGACCGGGAATACATTGAACGACCGCATCACACGCGGTGCGGTGAAGACCAGTGATGCATGGATGTATCTGTACGATGCAAGCGAGGCGATGGGCCTGGTGCCCGACCCTATCGCTACGAGGGAAGCGGATAAGGCGATGCGCGCGGAGTCCAAGAAGAAGGCGATGGAATGGCATTCGTGATAGATTGCGAGAGGAAGCACGCCATGAGGCTGGTCCTGTACCTGTCCGAACAGAGCGAAGCGACATACTGCAGCGAGCTATGCAGGGCAATGGACCTGCCGTATATGACGGTGTATAGGACATTGAGGGACCTGAACAAGCACGGGCTCATCGATGCCAGTCCGACAACATCCGTGCACACCAAGGATGCGTACGGCCTCACCGAGAAAGGCAGGTCCATCGCCATGCACATACAGGCCATAAAGAGATTGGAGGAGGACGAGTGACGCACACGGTCGTCGTGATGACCCCCATGCCCGGAGGCGGGTGGACTTATGGCAAGACGTTCAGGCCCATGGTACTGACGGATGCCCAGCGCGGATACATCAAAGGGATGGGTGCGTCATTGGAGGACGACGGCACGACGACATGGGTCAGGGTAGATGACGACCGTGAGGTCGTCGGCTATCTGACAAGACTCAAGGAAGAGTTGAGAGAATGATAACGGCAGAGATACAGAACTACAGAACGGAGAATGAGAGGCTGCTCATATACGACGGCGCCGCCTGTGTGACCAACGTCAGGGTGGTCGAGTCGGTGATGATGGCGCAGACGTCGCGCGGTATACAGCTGTGCGCGGTGTACGAGGAGGGCGGCGAAAGGCACAGCCTCATCGCGGACGTGGACATGCTGGATACATGGCCATGGTCGGGCGAGCCCGACGGGGACGACGACTACGAGATCGAGGTCGTCGACGGGGTCGGGAGCGAGGACGAGGATGAGGAATACAGGATACAGGACGACGAGGCTCCGCGGAATGCGAAGAGGATCGTCGTGACATTCGATAAGGAGGGCTGAAGTATGGATATGGACGACAGCAGATTCGACGTCGGGGAAGAGGGGACCATCCAGCACAAGGTCCTCAGACTGGCCTACAGGAACAACGGCTGGTTCGAGACCGCGCTGATGCGTTACTTCGAGGAGGACCCGGTGGAGTGGAAGGGGAGGAAGGCCATCCTGGACAATATGGTCAGGGACGGGCTGCTCGAGCTCCACCACGAGAAGGGCAGAAGATACAGATACCACATCACCCCGGCCGGGGTGGAGATAGTGGGAAGGATGAGAGGATGAGCATGGACGCGCCGAACGCAGGACTGAAGATACGCGCCTTCGCGGTGACGGAGGATAAGTTCGGGGATGTGACGATGGAGTTCACGCCGCAGGCCATTGAGGAGTATATCGGTACGAGATCGTTCTGTATGATGTCCAAGTACATCTACACCATCCCCGTGGCCGTGTGCTACAGGGATACCGTCAGCCCGGACGCGACGGAGACGGTGTACGGTGATGAGCGCATAAAGGGCGATGTCCTATTGTTCGGCGGGTCGGCCGAGGGCGTGCGCAGCCTGTCGGACTTCGAGGTCATGACCATCAGGTCGTGCGCCAAGATGATGAAGCTCGGAGGAGTGTGCAAACTGCTCATAGGCCATGTCACCAAGAAGCCCAAGGAGCTGCCTCTGGAGGTCATAGAATGACAGAACAAGGGACCGAACAGGGGCCCGACACTCCGCTGATGGAGGAGCCGGGCCACGTAGAGGACTACCAGAGGAGCCTGGAGATCCTCGAGGAGACGTTCGCCAACTTCGGTGTCATGTGCTTCACCGGCACCGGCAGGAAGGTGTCCAGGGATAGGACGACAGCGGACGCATACCGTGCGTACAACGAGCTGGGCTCGCTGGTGGGCGAGAGGATGGCGGTGTCCGAGACATATGCCGTCATACCTAAGATGTACACCCGCGTGACCAGGGGAGTGGACGAGTACGGCCAGGCGGATGCGTGGACTTACTTCGACGAGCACCCGCATATATCCCTGGAGAAGATGGTGGACAAGATAATGGACTCCACTGTCATCGAGGTGTTCGTGGGGCTGGAGCTCGTGATAAGGGACTTCAGGAACTATACCGAGGTCGCGGGGGAATACGCCGGGACCAACATCATGAAGAGGGACGCGAAGCGCACAGGGTTCATGAGGCCTAACGCCAAGGCAAGGGTCTTCGACATGCCCTTGGGGATGATCATCGACGTCGAGTATCTGGAGAAGGACGACATCATATTCCTCACGGTGTCGGACAGATGCGGCAACCGTTTCTACTACGGTCTGCCGGCCTACAGGTGGTATCAGCCCATAGAGGGCGTGTACACCGATCTGAGGTACTCGGCTGGGCTCGGCGATGCGCTGATGCGCGGCATGGGCGCGCAGCTCCTGGAGGAGACCAAGGCGAGGCGCAGGCTGCCGTACAGGAACAAGTTCCTGTATGACGACTATTAATACACCTTTAATCATATACATAGTTCAAGGAGAGATCATATGAGGATCGATTTGGCAGACGGCAGGACCATAGAGGTGCCTGCAGAGAACATGAAGGAACTGGAAGAATACGCGGAGAATGCGATGCACCACCTGCACACGGGCGTGATGGGCCACTCCGAGGACACGGACCCGGCCGATGATATACTGGTGGCGGTGTTCGCGCTGAGGAAGATGATAGAGCGCATCGATGAACAGGACGCGAAGATGGACAAGATAATCGAGGATTATAATGAACTGGCGCAGAACTACAACCAGCTGGTCACAGGATTCAACACCACGGTGGCCGTGAACAAGGTCCTGCAGAACGAGGTCGACAGGCTCAGGGCACTGGCCGGAGAGCCTTCGCTGAAGGAGGCTCCGATGGACATGGAGGCCCACAGGGCCGAGTGGGACCCCTCGTATGCTGAGGTGACTGAGACTCCTGATTCTTCTGAGGATGTCTCAGAGGATATCTCTGAGACCCCGGGATCGGACGGGGAGAAGGAGAAAGAGGAGTGAGACGCCATGACCGTCTGGGATGGGTATTCGGACGAGATCGCGGGGATACTCGGGAGGATGTGCGACGAGCTCGTGCCTCTGGTCTACGACCAGGATTATGAAGCACTGGTGGAGCACATCGAGAGGATGCACGCGGACTCTCACGAGATAAGGAAGATGGTCAACGCCATGGTGCGCGTGCTCAACAGGCAGGAGAACGGGACGGAGCTAAGCAGTGAGGAACGGACGAATGAGGAGGAGGCCGAAGAATGACAGATTTCAACATGCACGTGGATGTGGATTACACGATAGATTCGGACTACCATAAGAACGGCCGGGTGGAGCTCCATCTTACGCTGGACAAGATCTCCGCAGACGCCTTCTACAGATGGTTGGCGAACGGATGTGAAGGGGAGCTGGCGATCACCAAAAAGGGATGTAGGCTCGCCGGAGAAATGCCCGATATCCCGAAGGCGGATGATGAGATGGAAATGAAGGAAACGAAGGTGAAGAAATGACAGAGGAGATAGTGGAGATGGGCGCGGCGCCCAAGAAGAACACAGGCAGGGCGATGACCGTCATCGAGCTCCGTAAGTATTTCGAGGAGCGCGAGGCGCAGATGAAGGCGGAGTTCCAGGCAAGGATAGAGGAGCTGGAGCATCAGGAGCACCACTGCGACTGTCCCAACAGGATAATCGATATGGCCAAGGAGCTGGAGAGGCTCGACCGTCTGGACGACAACGACGAGCTGCTCAGGCAGGGTATCAACAAGTCCCATGCGGAACTGGCCGGGGCCCTCGAGAAGGAGCACAGGCTCAGGGCCGACACGGAGCAGGAGCTTAAGGAGCTGAGGTCTGAGTCGGCGAAGCTGACGGAGAAGCTCGACAAGGCGAACATCGAAGTATCGAAGTACAAGAAGGACGTCAACTGGCTCGGCGTCCTTACCGGAGCAGTCTTGGGTGTCGGGCTAGTGGTGATCGCACTGAGCATAGCGGGATTGTTATGACTGTCAGGAGGCTGAGCGGCAACGTTACCCCGTCGGACCCGCTGCTGAGACCCAAGGAGGGCAGAGAGGTACTGTTCGCTGCGAGGGTCGGTTCGTACAACTACAACCTGCAGGTCGAGGAGTCCGACGAGGACTTCTATATCTTCACGATGCCGAAGTACACCGATCTGTACGATGGCGTGATGTACACGAAGCAAACCGTCACCAACGGCGTGGATTTCACGGTGTTCGACCTCCGCAGGCTGCCGGGCTTTCTGTGGAAGGCGAACCCGCATACTGTCGAGGTACTGTTCTCCAACGACCTGAGGATCAACACCCGGATGGAGTACATCGAAGGTGCCGAGACATTCAAGCTGATGGACCTCCCGATATTCCTGCAGGATATGAAGGAGGACCTGGCACGCATGAATCTCCCGTACCTGTGGGACTCGGCGATGGGGTGCGTGCGCGGCGAGATGAAGAGGCTGAAGGGCAACGAGGACCAGGAGCTCACCAAGCTCCACAGTTACAACACCAAGGCCGCCCTGCACGCCGTGAGGCTGCTTGATCTGCTGGACCGCTACGCGGACAGCGGGTTCAGGGATTTCGAATCGGCGCTCATGTACAACGGACAGAGCAGGACGGACATGCTGGACATCCGCAGAGGGAAGTACAGTTTCATTGAGATGAATGACGTCCTGAACACCCGTATCCCTCTGATAGAGGAGAAGTGGAAGGAAGCATATAAGGGTGCCAAGCCCAAGGAGACCACGTACGCCAAGCTGAAGAAGATGGTCTATGAGGTCATGAGGATCTATTCGCTGTATGAGCTGGAGAGGGATATGATATGGAAAGCGTGATACCCGACATCGACGAATATATCGGAATGATAAAGAAGTCCGGAGAGCCTTGGACAGGTGTCGGCACAATGCAGTACATGAAGATGCTCAATCTCCAAAGGAGTGCGCTTCCGATGAGGGATATATCGGCATGCAACCTCGGGCTGCTGTTCAACGAGATCAGCAGGACTCCTCTGGAGGAACGCATCGCACATAGGAAGAGGGACGCGGAGCTCAGAGGGCCGAAGACCGCGACACTGCCCTCAGGTCGTGATACGTGGGAGGACCTATGATGGAGTCCAGGCTCCGTGCGTTCTTCGACGCCAAGGCCCCGGAGGAGGCCGCTCCGGACGAAGCCATATATGAGCCGGCGGTCGCGGAGTACTCCGGGGACCTGGAGAGGGACTTCAGGAACCTGGAGGGCTGCTATGTATATCTCTTAAGGAAGGTCCATGACATGGATATGGAAATGGATGAGTTGAGAGAAAGGCAGCGCAGGGCCATCCTCGGCTTCACGACTATCGCCTTGGCCACACTGGGCGTGACCCTTTTATCTTTGTTAAGCATCATGGGCATCATATGATCCCTTGCAGATACTGCGGCTGTCTGAATGTCTCGATATGCACCGACGGGGGCATCTGGTGGTGCAGGTGTGATTCCTGCCTTGCCAGAGGCCCTGTCGGTCACTTCAGGCAGAGCGCCGAGGACTTATGGAACGGCACAAGGTGGCCGGAAGAGGTCCAAAGAGAAATAAATTATATACCTTGAATATCATACTTAATTTGTGAAGAGCGATAATATCTATTTCCACAACGGCGAACCGTACAACGAGGAGGCGATGCTGGGTATCCTGATGGAAAGCGGACCGGTCGGTATCTCGGAGTTAAGGCTCGATGACGACCATACCAGGGTCGTCAAGATCTATATGGATGACGGCAGGGAATATTTCGTCGCACAGGATATAACGTGGGTCACGAAGGAGCTTATAGCTCCGAAAGGCGTCAGGGAGATCCGTGAGCCTTCGGCCGGCAGGCAGTGGATCGTCAGGCACGTACCGGTACCGGTGCGCGACCTGCGTACCCTGCAGGAGAGGCTGGACGCTCAGCCGGAAGTGGATTGGAGCAGATACTATGAGTAAGAAGAAGAGATGCGATTTCAGGATGCCGCCGGTCGTGAGGTTCGACGGTGTTCCTTACGGGGAGAGATGGGCGATATACTGCGCCTGCGGGATGACTATATTCGGCAACAGCAAGGATGAGGCGGAATCAACATGGAAGAAGCACGCGGACGGTAAACTCCGATGCGGATACAAGAGGAGTGAGGGAATGAACAGACTCGACACCATGGTCAAGAGCAGATATGCTGACTGGGCTGAGACTAGGGACCGTAAAATATTGAGGGAGGCGATCACATTGCAGATGCTTGTAACGGCGATCAGATGCAGGCACGGATATGATTTATCCGTATCTGTCGGGCATGACTGTTGGAACGGCGGGGAGAAGAAC
>CALAVG010000011.1 GCA_937892275.1 uncultured Methanomicrobiales archaeon
ATGCAGCGCCTTAGATCAAGTGTATTTAAAGAAATAACTCGTGATTGAGCGGTTTAACGCACATTGAGGACCCTTGGCTAAATCGAGCTGATTTTTTCTACACTTTTCCTTGATCCGAAAGAGTCATCATAACATCGTTCATTTTATCTGATAACTCTGAGGACATCGCCTCGGAGGGATTCTTGTACAATAGTGTCGCATCGTCAGCGATAGCTATTTATCGAATGGGTCAGATGCGCGACCAAACGCGCATCACGGGGACGAAGGGGATGGTCTATCGCAAAGGAACTCTCGAGGATCGTAAGAGCACACGTCGGACCGCAAGGTTCGGCGGCGTGATGGAGAATGTGATTGTAGATATCCCGTTCCCTCTTGCCGTCTCCAGCAAACTCCTAGACGATTTCGGTTTCACCGAGATCATCGATTCCAGTTTGGACTGGGATCCGAAACAGTGCAAAACATCTCCCGGCGATGCATGCAAATCGATAGTGATGGCGACATCCAGCATCAAGGAGCGTCCAGCAATAATGAACATCGGCCTGAACTACGAGGAGTTGCCGCTGGACCTTCTATTCGATACTGTACAGTCCGCAGCAGACCTTGACAGATTCTCATTAGCGGAACATCTTGACCGCCTCTACGAGGCGGGTACCGATAAGGTGTATCTCAAGGTCGCATCAGCTGTCCGTGCCCACTATGAGATCGTATCAAAAAGGGCCCACTCAGATACCACATCTGTCAACGTCTGGGGCATGTACGACTCCGATTACCAGAACGACGGTGGGATAGACATCACGTATGGGTACAGCAAGGATAGAAGGCCCGATCTCAAGCAATACATGATCGGTAAGGTCGTTGATGAGAACGGGATCTCCATCTATTCAAGACCTTTGGACGGGAACACCAGTGATGTAGAATGGAATCAGATGTGTCTCGATTCCATCGAAGATGTCCTCAGACGTGAGGACATGATTTACGTTGCCGACAGCAAGGTCGTAACTGATAGGCTCATCAAAAGGCTTGACGAAGCGGGCATTCGCTTCGTTAGCCGTCTGCCGGAGAACTTCGGGAACAGCCTTCAGGCAAGGATACTGAAGGATGTAAATGTATCCGATCTGGTCATCATGGAGAAAATACCAGGGGAGGAGAAACGTACCGACAGGGCATACAAAGAGGTAGCGGTCGAATGGGAAGGAATCGCTCTGAGAGCGATACCTCAGATCACCTCACACAACAGAGGAAAGGGGGACAACCCTAACTCCCGCTTTTGATTGGTACTATGTAAATCGATTGCCTGTTTTTCCTTGCTGGCCAATATTTTTATATTAATAGTACCATGTGGTACTATGGTAACAAAGACTAGGGTAGAAAGGAGAGGCGGGCAGTACTACCTCTATCGCCTGACACCCTATTGGGACCCTGAGAAGAAACAGGGACGCCAGAAGAAGGAGTATATCGGCCCCTGCGATGCAGAGGGCAACATCATTGAGGCTAGGAGACGCACACTCCCTCCTGCACCTGTTGAAAGGCCGTATCGTTCTGTGATCGTAGGTCCATACGATCTTCTCTTCAGGCTTTCTGAAAGGATAGGACTTCTAGAACGTCTCTCTGAGACGTTCGGGAAGGCGGATGCCATCCAGATCCTTTCCATGGCCATCCTCAGGATAACGGATCCCGACAGTCTGCGTACCGTCAAAGATACGATCGATACGACATCTCTGCAGCTTCAGATCGGAGAAGGTTCCTATTCATCACAGCGTCTGTCCGAGCTGTTGGACGCTATAGGGGACAACGATTCGGGGAGAGCACTGTTCTATGAAAGCTGCATCGTGGACGATGATACAGCTGTTTTCGATACCAGCGTGCTCCAATCCTCATCCAAGCTCATGGATATGCTTGAAAACGGCAGGAAGACCCATAAAACGGGTCTTCCCCAAGTGAATCTCGGATTGGTGCATTCGCTGCGTACAGGCCTTCCGGTCATGATGAAACTATTCCCCGGGAGCATATCCGATGTATCCACAGTGAAGGGATTGGTCGCTACCCTGAGATCCATGGGATCCAAGCACATATCCTTGGTGATGGACAGGGGATTCTACAGCGAATCCAACATCGTATTCCTTGAATCGCAGGATGCCTGCGATTATCTGGTACCGCTCAGGGGCGGTACTAACCTCTATAAGGAGTGCATAACAGCAGCCAAAGACGATCTCGAGAACCCCGTATGCATGTTCTCATTCCATGGTCGCACCGAATCCTATTCCGACCGCAGGATAGAGTGGCCTTATGAGACGCCTGCTCTGAATGCGGACGGTACGCAGATCAGGGATCTGCGTGTTCTGGTGTTCCTTAACACCGAACGCGAGAAGGAAGAGAGGGACACTTTCGTATCGAGGATGGAAGAGGCCGAACGCCTGGCATCGGAGACCGATTGGAAAGGGGAAAGTGCAGCGGTCTCTGACATATTCAGAGGCAGACTTGAAGGTATGGAGGCACTGTTCGATATCTCGTCGGGCGAGGATGGGAAAGTACTCCTATCGAGAAAACGCAATGCAATGACCTTCGCCATGAGGAACTTCGGCAAGGTGGTGTTCCTGACCAATATGGAACAGTCCCCCAGGGAGATATTGGAGGTGTATCGCTCCAGGGATGAGGATGAGAAGGAATTCGAGTCGCTGAAGGATGACATGGAGGGCGGGATCCAATACGTTCACGGCATCAATGCCGCCAAAGGCCTTCTGTTCGTCCAGTTCATCGGTCTATCTCTGCGCATGTACATGCGCAGATCGATGGACGATGCGATGAGAGATTTGGGCATACCGATGATCCTCAAACGCCTCAGGGGCCTTACGGCCACTGAACTCAGGACGGGATGGATGATGAATGAGGTGCCGAAGAAATGCAGGGACATCTACGAGCACTTCGGCCTAGATATCCCGAGCGAGGGAACGCTCGTACGCGGGTAATTATTACGCGTATGCGCGTGTGACCTAGGACCAAAAATCGGGAGTTGGGGGGACAAGGCTGTTCAAAAGGCCAGGGACTCTTTCTCAAAATTGCTGGAATCCTTCCCAAGGATCTATGACTGCCATAAGGACGCCGAGCATGCATTCATGAGCTTCGAGAAGAAGGTCAGGAAGAAACATCCCATGTTCAGTGTATCTGCCAGATATTCCGAGTTCGAGGTCAGTTCCCGCGGACGCGGCCGTCCTAGGAAGGACGGCACCGATGTGCATACCGAGAGGTATGTGCGCGTTGAGATCGATCATACGGAGATCGACGAGATACGCGAAGCTCTGTGGAAATCCAAGGAGTTCATCGTTATGATCACCAACATACCGTCCAAGGAGACCGATCCGGATAGAGGTCTGGGAGCGGAGGATGTCATCAGGACCTACACCGGTCAATGGACCGTCGAGTCTAAATTCGCGACGGAGAAGAGGCCGGCCATCGCGGACAGATTATTCCTGGAGAAGCAGAGCCGCGCTGAGGCCCTGATAACCTTGTTCGACATCGGTGTCCTGCTGCGCGGACTTATCCAGCTGCTCATCAGGAGAGGTGTGGCAGAAATCCCCGATGGGATGCTCCCGTCCTACGGAGTGGACCATGGTCCACTCCAGAGGAATGTCACCCATGCTTACTTCATCCAGCAATTCCAGAATGTGAACCTGCATTACTATCCGCATGCCGCTGAATACGTACTATCGAATCAGCACACAGCGGAGAAGGCCAAGTTCTTCATGGATATCATGGGTATAGATGCTGGAAGACTATTCTCACGATCGTCGGAATGCTCTGAAAAATAACCCTGCAAAATCCCAAGGGTCCTCAATGTGCGTTACGGTATCTACGATGTGATCAATAACGAAGGGTTCGTCAACGTCGGCATTAGT
>CALAVG010000012.1 GCA_937892275.1 uncultured Methanomicrobiales archaeon
CCAGGATGGCGGCGGCAAGTGCGCCAGGCCCGCCCTCGCGGTTAGTCCGGGCGCCGAAGAACGAATTGGCGACCGATAACGCTGATGATTCGGCCCAGGCGATGTGGTCTCCGAACCCCGGAACGTTCGGACCCGCGTACGGGGGGCACGAACAGGTCTTCCTGATCCCCATCTTACCGTACAGGTCTATGATGCGAAGCTGCTTCTCGGCGAACTCGGGACTGATGTGCATCTCCTTCCAGCGTTCCCTGTCCATTCCCACGGGGTTGAGGGTGGACGGGACGGAGACCTTCGCGCCGCCGTCGATCAGATCTGATAGGTACTTCAGACCGCCGTCCCCGATGGTCTTGTAGGATGCCCCGGAAAGATGGGCGGATTTGATGTCGACCAGACTGTCGGCGCCGTAGACCTTGGCGAGAGCCGTGACGAGCTCCATAGCCTTCTGGGCACCGGCACCCTTCTCCCCGTCGAGGATGGCCTGTTCGTCCCTTGTCAGTTGGATACTCCGGAATAAACGCCGGGGTAGATATGGATAGCGAAAAAAGCTCAGCGGACGGCCTTATCGTCGTAAGTGCGCCAGTTGGTGCGGAGACTGCCGCCGATGGTGAGGGCCTCGTTGTCGATGGATATATTGTCCTTCGCGCGGGAACCGTTCTCCTCGATGTAGATGAGATCGTCCACGTAGACCATGCCGGCCTGGATGAAACGCTCCCTGATGGAGATGACGAAATCGCGGATCTGTTTGCCCGCGGCATCGCTCACAACAACGGCGATGACGTTCTTACCCTTGAGGTCCAGTTCTTCGCTCTCGGTGAAGAAACGGTTGAGGACCTTTTCGAATTTCTCGGAGACCTTGCCGCCCTCGAAATTGATCCCCACGACGAAGACATCGGATCCGCGGATGTCATCGACCCATTCCGAGAAATCATCGCTATCGGAACCGTTCTTATAGTGATCGTAGATGAGATGGAGCTTCTGGACGTAATGGAGGGAGATGATGTTGGTGGAGAGGTTCATCGCACCGTCGAGGATGCGGTTGACGAGATAGTTGGTGTTATCGTTCTCATCGTTGGTTTCCACAACTGCGAAGATGCGGCTCATTACGGTTGTCTCCATAATACAATACAATTCGATATTTTAAGATATTCAGATGAGCAGTAGTTGTACTTATCTACTCTGCTTAACGGCATATTTCTTGCCGGCTGTGATAGGCATCGTATCGTAGTCGTCATCGGACGGGACGATGTGCAGATGGGTGTAGAACGGATCATCGTACTTGGATGCCATGTAACTGTCGATATCCAGATTCATATTGTTCAGGATGCGGATCAGGGTGTTGCGCATGTTGAGGATATCCTCGCGGGTGTTAGTATGTCTTTTGAGAAGATTGTTTATTTATTTTGCATGTCTTCCCTTGGTCGGGAAAGAGTGTGTTCAGTGTCTTACGGCATCGGCTGACGACAGCCTGCACAATAGGGATACATGGTGGAGAGACCCTTGCTTCATGAAGCCATGCTGATGTCGGTTTGTGCCACGAGCTTGCGCAGGTTGACGGCTTCGAGGTGACCGATGGCTTCGTGGAGCAGGATGCCGCTGGCTCCGGATGCCATTACTACGGGCGTCTCGCCACCCTCGACGCGGCTGGCGCCGAAGAGGAATGCAGCTCGGCTTACGGCTTCAGAGATAATCTCCTGGACGAGTGCGGGTGTCAGCATCTCGGCTCCCATTTGCATCATGCGACTGGCAACGCCCATCTGTGTCTGGCCTTCCTGTTCCATCACAACGTGAACGAAAAGGGTGGTGCGGGGGCGTTCCTCGGTGAACTGCTCGCCCTGACTGTTGATGAGGAGGACACGCTGTAGACGTTGGTTGAGCGATGCTTTGACGCGAACGACACGCGGGTCACTGGCGTGGGCTGCCTCATTGATATGGAGCAGAGTCCCGCGCACCTCCTGTGGCGGCATGACGTATACTGGCTTTCGGGAGAGGCTCTCTTTTCCCTCGGGTACAGACATCCCATCCTGAGCATTGATGTGCGGCTCAACCCGGTTCTGACCATGCTGTCCGAGGCTGGCCGCGAAGCTGGCCGCAAACAGCATGGACGGCATCGTTAGGTCCGTTGTATAGGCATAGCCCGTCTGCTCACCATAGAGCACACGGATGCCTGCGCCGTAGAGATGTGTCTGCAGAGCCTGACTTACCAAGCCGTC
>CALAVG010000013.1 GCA_937892275.1 uncultured Methanomicrobiales archaeon
GGATAAGAAAATCGCTTTGATAAACCGGCAGATGATGAGGGCATATTATACGAGGTTCTTCTTCGTAAAACCTGACGTTTAAACCTCATTCGGAACATTTTTTGATTAGACCGACGGCTACGGCAATAATTGTCGTGGGTATTCCGGTAATCAGGGCCAATGCAACAAATGAACCTTCGTATATTGTTCCACGATAGGTTTCGATGGCAGAATCCAAGACACCACTTAGTATAGAGCCAAAAGCGATGACTACAACTATCACAACAAATGCCTCTACAACCCATTTTACAATGTCCATATCTCCCATAATTGGTAAAAGGAGTTTAAAAGGATAAACCTTTGTCTAATTGTGACAATTATTACCCTTTTGTAAATAGATTGCAAGCCTTGAGTATCCACCCCTCCATCACCGCATCGTCTATCGCCCGGTGCCTCATCCCCTCCAGCCCCATCGGGTCCTCCGGGCACAGCACACGGTACGCGTCTATGGATCTCACCCACTTCTCGGGATAACAGGAATCCTCCCTCTCCCTCAGCAGCCTCTCCTGTAATCCTTTATCCTCAATCGAATCCGAATCCGCCAGCTCGTACACCTTGGTGGTAGCGAGCTTCATGATGTCGATCTTCCTCGTCACAATGTTACGGATGTTCCACGGCTCCTGATACAGGAACTTCCCGAAATCGAATTTCACATTGTAGGACGTGACCTCCTTCCCGGAGACGATCTCCCGTACCTCTCTCACCACCGTATCAAGGTCCTTGGCGGCGTTCAGCGTATCCTCCATCCTCATGTCGGAGTTCCTGTAGATCCATATCCCCCGGGATCCGTCGGGATTCACATACTTGGAATCAAATTCCACGATGTCATCATAGCGGATCATCTCCGAATATACCGGGGAGATATTCCCCGAAACCTCATCATACTCCGCTATGCCCATCTCCAGCACCCTGTCCTCGGGAATCCCCCTCAGACCGGTGGTCTCCGTGTCTATTATCAGAACCATTTCTTGCATCTCCTGAATCGTCAAAGTGGTTTAACATCCCGTCGGTCAGGACGGGAAAGCGGTTTCAGTAGGGCCACACGTCCCTGGCGTGTTCCTCCCTCTCTTCTTCCAGCTCCGGGATCTCTCCCTCCCTGATCACGATGAACGAACAGGTGCAGTGGGTACACCTGTATCCGGCAGCCTTCGTCAGGTCATCCCTAAAGAACAGCCTCGCATAGCGATTGCCGCAGTTGGGACAGATCATCGCCACGGAAGGTCACCTCCGTTGTCCTCCGAGAAACGGATCTCCTCGGGTCTCATCCTCCGAAGGATACACTTCCCAGAGGATGACGAGCAGAACACCGCGAACTCGTTCCCGTCGAACACAAGGGAGAAACAATCCCCCTCGGAGAGGGGGACGGGGGACACTACGGAGTCCCCGTTGAACAGTCTGGCCACGT
>CALAVG010000014.1 GCA_937892275.1 uncultured Methanomicrobiales archaeon
GGTTACCACGATGCTGTTGCCCAGCGAGGAGACCGAGGCCCTCACCAAAAAACTGATCGACCGCGACCGTCAGTGATCCTCGATCCTTTCAAGATAGAAGCTCACGGGTCTGAACCCGTCGTTGCAGGATATCATCGCAGAGTGGGGATTCTTCATCCAGCCGTCAAAGAAGTTCCCACCGCCTTCGGCCAGATCCTTCACGAATCTCTCTATCGATTCCCATGCGCTGTCGCAGAGTCCTTCCGGTTTCTTCCCATCGATAGAGATGAACGTCTGTCCTTCCGTGATGTCGCAGGCGTGCTCTATGGGATTCTCGTAGATCTCCATGAGGTCTGGATAACAGGCCTTCCTGACCGCCGTTATCTTGACTTTGTACATATTGAATAAAAGAATAAGACGGGGTGCGACCCCGTCGTTTTCAGAACTGCTGGTTCCTGAGGTTCCTCAGATCCCTGAGCATGATCTTCTGCTCGGCGGATGCGATGATCCTCTTGGTCTTGTAGAACGTGTCGGGGTTCAGGGAGATTCCGTCGATTCCCTCCTCGACCAGGAATTCAGTGAACTCAGGGTACACCGAGGGCCCCTGTCCGCAGATGCTGACGTACTTTCCGTTCTCGTGGGCGACCTTGATCAGGTGGGAGATGGCTCTCTTCACGCCCTCGTTCCTCTCGTCGAAGTATCCCATGTGTCCGAGGATATCCGAATCCCTGTCGCATCCCATGGTGAGCTGCGTGAGGTCGTTGGATCCGATGGAGAACGCGTCGCAGTACTTGCAGAACTCATCCGCCATGAATATGATGACAGGGACTTCAGCCATGAAGTAGAGCTTGAAGTCCTTGCTCCTCTTCAGTCCGATGGATTCCATCATGGCGGTGATCTCCTTGACCTCGTCGATGGTCCTGACGAACGGGAGCATCATGTTGAGGTTCTTGAATCCCATCTCGTCCCTGACCTTCTTGATGGCCTTGAGCTCGCACATGAACGCGTCGCGGTAGCTGTCGGAGACGTACCTGGAGCATCCTCTCCATCCGATCATCGGGTTGTCCTCGTTGGGCTCGTATTCCGCACCGCCCTTCATGTCGTGGTACTCGTTCGTCTTGAAATCGGATGTTCTGAGCACGATGGGCCTGGGGTAGAATGCCCTTGTGACCTTGGAGATTCCGTCAGCGAGCTTGTCGATGAGTTCCTGTTCCCTTCCCTCTGCAAGGAATGCACAGGGGTGCTCTCCGACATAGTTGGTGAAGAGGAACTCGATCCTCATCAGTCCGACTCCGTCGCAGGGGAGCTTGGAGATCTCGTCAGCCTTGGCGGGCATGGACATGTTGACCATGACCTTCGTTCCGGTGATGGGAACGAACTCTGTACAAACGTTTCCGCCTGCTGATTCGCTGACTGCCGATGCCTCCTTCTTCTTGGCGATGATTCCCTTGTAGACGTTACCTGTGGTTCCGTCCACGGTGACCTCCATTCCGTTGGTGAGGCATTCAGTTGCATTGCCGGTTCCCACCACACAGGGTGTTCCCAGCTCTCTTGAGATAATCGCGGCGTGGCAGGTCATTCCTCCCTCGTCGGTGATGATTCCGGCGGCCCTGCTCATCGCGGGGACCATGTCGGGCATGGTCATCTTTGTGACGAGCACGTCGCCTTCCTTGATGACATCGAGACTCATGGATGTATCGTAGATGATGACCTTTCCGGTAGCGAGACCGGGGCTTGCTCCGAGTCCGGTGGCAACGATAGCGTCGCTCGATACATCGTCACCGACGGTCTCGTTGGTTACGGAGTTACCGGTGGCGGTGATGGGCCTTGCCTGTACGATGTATGCCCTGTCGTCCTCGATGCACCATTCCATATCCATGGGCTTGTTGTAGTGAATCTCGATCTGGCGTCCGATCTCCGCGATCTCGAGGATACGGTCGTCGTTGATCTTCTGGACCTTCACCTTGTCCTTGGGCATGTCCTTCTTCTCGACACCGCCGTTCTTTCCGCGGATGTACTTCCATGTCTGCGTGGAGATCCTTTTCTTCAGAATCTCCATCTTCTGCTTGTCGACGATGTATGTGTCGGGTGTGACCTCTCCTCCGACTATGGCCTCTCCGAGTCCGTAGCCTCCCTCGATGACGATCTGCTTCGCACCGCTGTTGGGGTCCACTGTGAACATGATACCGGAGAATTCGGAGTTGACCATCCTCTGGACTACGACTGCGAGCTTGACGTCCTCGTGGGCGTATCCCTGCTTCTCACGGTAGGCGATGGCCCTTGCTGTGAAGAGAGAGGACCAGCATTTCCTGATCTTGTCGAAGAGGTCCTCCTCGTCCTTGACGTTGAGGTATGTCTCCTGCTGACCGGCGAAACTCGCATCCGGAAGGTCCTCGGCGGTCGCACTGGACCTGACGGCGACGAATCCGATCTTTCCCTTGGGGAAGAGCAGCTTGTATTTCGAGACGATCTCCTTCTTGAGGTCCGAAGGGATCTCGCATCCGTCGAAGAGGGCCCTGATCCTCTCTGAGGCGGCCACAAGGCTGTCGTCAGAGTTCCTGTCGATACCTTCCAGCTCCTTGTTGATCTCCGTGAAGATCTTGCTCTTGGAGAGGAAGTAATCATAGGCCACTGTGGTGAGGACGAATGCCTCGGGCACAGGGAAACCGGCGTTCGTGAGCTCTCCGAGGTTGGCGCCCTTGCCACCCACGAAGGGCACATCTTCGACATGCAGTTCGTTTACATCGACAATTTTCTTATCCATTGGGAGTCCCCGCTGTGAATTACGCAGTTTGGAAGTTTTGACGGAATGTCCGTCCACGCTTCGACTATAATCTTCGCCTTAATTATAAGTTGTTGGTCATCACGACTGTGTTGAACAACCCCGATTTTCGATCGTCGCTCTATTTTTCAATCGGATCGTGAGCTATTTCAGAATAATTGGTCTTTATTATTTGACTATGCACATTATTGTGTAATGTCATAATATTTAGTTTTTACTATAATTTATATAGAGTTAACACATACTGAAAACGATGGGATTCTGACTTAGCCAGACATCCTCTCAAGATACAGAAAATCAAAATAAGTTGGGGAAAGGCGCCCTTTGTATTTCCGAACAAAACGCCCTCCCCGGGGGTGTCATTTTCATGACAGTATGGGATAATAGCAACAAGGATAAAAAGGGGAGCCAGGGAAAGCGCAACAAGAATACAGATGCATATGGGAACAGATACGACAGACGTAAAGGATTCTGGTCCAACATCGATCGCGCCGTCCTTGAGGAAGGACGGCTGCTGGACAGTTGGCTACTGCCAATGAGAGTTTAGGTGGAGCTTTGCATCCTTAATTCCTAGGGCAGATAGGGCAGGAAATACCTGTATCCGCCCTCGCTGATCCTGTTCATATCTCTCCTGAAAGAGGATGACGGCAGATCCTATCGCCGCGCGATATCCAAGGTGTCCAACACCCTTGAGAGAATGGGGCTCCCAGAGCCCCATTACTCCACGCTGCACAAATCACAAGCCAGATTTCTGTCTGATGAACTCGGTGTGAGGGTCATAAACGAGGCGACGGTGGTACTGCTGAGCATGGGTATCGAGGAAGCGCTCGACCCGATACGCATACTCGGGACGGCGATATGTCCAGAGTATGAGGCTCCCAAGATACTGCTGACCTGCCAGAAGGATGTCGAGACGCAGATGGAACTGGATAGGGAAGCCGATACGATTCGCAAATTCATGCATGTATCGGTCATGAAGTCATCGCTATCATCGGGTAGGCCGATATCATGTGCGATCGACGGGTCCGGAGAGGGACTATCCGGCCCCGGTCTGTATTTCGAGCACATCTGGAAGCTTAACAACAGGAGGTTCATCAAACAGCATACGATGCTTGACCTGGACACGCTGAGGGTGGTATCGTATGCGATAACATTAGAGAAGCCGGGCGACGCGAAGATGTTCGTGCCCCTGATTTCAGGGGCACTGCTGGTCGGTGTAAATGTCGGATGGGTCTCCGCGGACAGCGCTTATGATTCTGTGGCCAATTGGAGATACATGGACGAGAAGGGCATAGCCTTCTGCCCCAACCTCAAGGAGTCATTCAAAGGAGGGTGGGAATTCAAAAGGAGGGAGGCTCTGGCATCCTTCGATAAGGAGTTCGGCAAGGAACTGGCCCACAGGATAACCGGATATAACGAGCGCTGGCTTGTAGAATCGTTCTTCAGCGTGTTCAAGAAACTATATGGTCAGACCATCGGGAACAGGCTGTTCCCGATGATGGTCGTAACGATGGATCTCAGATACATGCTCTACGACATCCACAGGGATTTCATGCTCGAGGCACAGGAGGTTGCATCGATATGATGGGTTGTTCAACACAGTCGGTCATCACCAGGATGGCCCATGGTCCGTTTTCGAATAATTCATAAAATATGGATGCAATGACAGACCATGGTCGGGAAGTTGACCTCGAGGATGCTGTCCTATACGGGACCGAGCACCGCGCTCCAGGAGGTGCTGTACGGATTCATAATGGCACTGATCTTCGTATACGGTGTCAGATTCGGCGTGCTCGAATTCTCCGACAAGTTTTCATTCGCAGTGACGGTCACGGGAATGTGCCTCACGTGGGGTGTCATCGACGGGATCATCTTCTATTACATCTGGCTGCTTGATACAAGACGCACATACAGAGTCATCACCAACGCAGAGGGCAGGGATCGCGAATCCAGGAAGAACGAGATCATGGATTCCCTTTCGGGGACGGCTCTGGATGTCCTTTCCGATCAGAACAAGGATGCCATCTGCGACATGATGCTGGACAAAGAGGTGCAATCCGAAGCGGAGTACGAAGAGGACAGGAAGGCGATGGTAAAGAACTCCATCGGCTGCGTATTCTTCGGTGTGGTGGCACTGATCCCGGTATTGCTCCCGCTGCTGTTCTTCGAGGACCTGATCTACGCGCTGGGAGTATCATGCATACTCTCGGGGCTGTCACTGTTCGTGACCGGATACCTCATGGGCCCGTATATAGGCCTCAACCGTTTCGTTATGGGTCTGTTCCTGGCAGGCATATCCTTTGTCATATCGGTGATATCGGTCTTCACTGGCGGATGATCGACCGTTCAGACGGATAGTGTCCATCTTTAAATCTATATTACGGATTACCATAAAATATCTATTTAAAAATGGTAAAACTGTTACGATTTTCGTAGAAATAAATTGCTAAATCATCGAATATAGCAGAGTAGAACATCATTTTTCGTTTCTCTTAATAACAAATCTTTTAAATGTATCACAGAACATAGGGCGAGTCAGTGGTACCAAATGGATATCGAAATTTGTTGGCACGGCAGAGGCGGACAGGGAGTCGTCACTGCTAACGAGATCCTAGCCGAGACCGCTATATTGGCAGGGAAGTACGTCAAGGCCTTCCCCGAGTTCGGTCCGGAGAGAATGGGTGCGCCCATCAGAGCGTTCACCAGAATCTCAGAGAAGCCTATCAGGATACACAGTCAGGTCTATGAACCCAACGTCGTCGTCATCATGGACGGGACACTAGTCGGGAAAGTGGACGTCACAAAAGGGGCGAAGAAGGATACGATCGTCGTAGCCAACTACGCCGGATCACCCAAGGAGCTCCAGGACGCATTGGGGACCGAGATCGAATGCCACACATTGGATGCTCAGAAGATCGCCATCGAGGAGATCGGCAAGCCCATGGTCAACACCGTCATGCTGGGAGCGCTCATCAAATGCTCGCCCCTCGTCGGATACGATCACCTCGAGGACCAGATCACATCCAAGTTCACCGGAAAGCTACAGGACAAAGTGATTCTCAAGAACCTCTCCGCTCTGAAGAGAGGATACCAGGAGGTGCAGTGAAATGGTAATGGCTAGCATCAGCGACCTTGTGGTCGGAGGACGCATAATCAAACCCGGTAACTCCGAGCAGTTCAACACCGGGGACTGGAGGACATACGTCCCCGTCGTCGACCAGGACAAGTGCATCGACTGTGGTCAGTGCTGGATCTACTGCCCTGACAACAGTGTCGTGTTCAGAGAGGGACACATGAGCGGATTCAAGCTCACCCACTGCAAGGGATGCGGGATCTGTTCCAAAGTCTGCCCCAGGGACGCGATCGTCATGAAGGAGGAGTGAACATGTCGCAGGATATCGCAATCAACGGAGACAACGCAGTCGCGTTGGCATGGAAGCAAATCAACCCCGATGTGTGTGCAGCATACCCGATCACGCCTCAGACCATCATCGTCGAGAAGTTCGCAGAGTACGTCGCGAACGGAGAGGTCGACACGGAATTCGTCTGCGTGGAGTCCGAGCACTCGGCACTCACGCTCTGTACGTCTTCCGCATCGGCCGGAGCCAGGACATTCACCGCCACAGCATCCCAAGGACTCGCCTACATGTGGGAGATGCTCCCCATCACGGCAGCTATGAGGGTCCCTCTGATCATGGCCGTAGCCAACAGGGCCGTGAGCGGACCCATCAACATCAACAACGATCACGGAGACGCAATGGCCGCCCGCGACTGCGGATGGGTCATGCTGTTCTCGGAGAACGTCCAGGAGGCTTACGACATGTCGATCGTGGCACCCAGGATCGCTGAGCACGTCAATGTACAGCTCCCCTGCATGGTCAACCTGGACGGATTCGTCCTGACCCATGCCATAGAGAGGATGACCACCGTGGACACACAGGCAGTAAGGGAATTCGTAGGAGAGCACAGGCCCCTCTACCCTCTGCTCGACACCAAGCACCCTGTATCACATGGAAACATGGACGGACCGGATTACTACTATCCTCACAAGTACCAGTCCGTCGTGGCCATGGAGAAGGCCCTGGAGGTCTGCGAGGGAGTCTTCGCGGATTTCAAGAGGATCACCGGAAGGGAGTACAAGCTCGTCGAGGAGTACATGTGCGATGACGCAGAATACGTTGCGGTCATCCTCGGTTCCTCGTTCGGTACGATGAAGGCGACAGTGGACCGTCTCCGCGAGAAGGGACTCAAGGTCGGCTGCGCCATGCCCCGTGTGTTCAGACCCTGGCCCGCAGAGGCACTGGCAAAGGTAATGGCAGGCAAGAAGGCTGTCGTCGTCTACGATAAGCACCTGAGCATCGGAGCCTACGGCCCCATGTTCCCCGAGGTAGTCGCAGC
>CALAVG010000015.1 GCA_937892275.1 uncultured Methanomicrobiales archaeon
ACACGATGGACGAGTTGAGGCGCGCGGGCGAGTACCGTTCCCTCATGGAAGCCATCGCCAAGGACGTGTGTGCGAAGCACGACATCAAGTCGTTCGATGATAAACTCAACATGCTCTATCATGTCGAGGACATCGTTCAGGAGTTGAATCAATGACATTCTACAAGATCATCGCCGGGAACGGCCGCATATACACGACCAGTCAGGACATCGAGTGCGACCTTTACAGACCCGGTACGGAATGGATACGCATACGCACCGTTGAGGGCAATACCGTGTTCATCAATCTACGCAACATCGCGGCCATCGAGGCCAAGGAAGAGGACGTGCGCGAGCCATCCGAGATCGAGCAGATCGTCAGTGCGACCCTCAACGGATTGTTCGGCAGCAAGCCGAAGCAGATAGACACCATCGACCTGGGGGAGAAGGTAGAATGAATGACACACACACCGCATGCAAGGTCTGCGGCAGCACGGACTCCGTACTCTGGCATAGTTTCATCCATCAACCCGTACTCCGTTTCGCGCCCGAAGGGGTACTTTATCGCGGCACCGTGTTCTATCTCTGTGACCGCTGCATGGCCGAGATGATAGATACCGCCCTTTCTATCCGCAAGGCGAAGGACGGTATGCTTATGGAAAAGACCAAGCTGCCCGACTGCATCACGAGGGATTGTTCATGTGCGGGATGCTGCAACGACCCGCCGGACTTCCATCATTCCGTGATAAATCCGAAGGAGGACACCGAAGATGAGATGTGAGAAATGTCAATCCAGGGGATACATCTACTGTTTCCACTATCCCCATGCCACCCCCGTGGTGAGGATCGAGAGCCACACCGAGACCGTCCAGGTCACTACATTCGAGGTCAAGGGAGTGAAGATATGACGTTCAAGAGGGATAGCATCTGCCGTGAGAACGAAGAGATCATCATCTCCATCCTCAAGGACGAGGGACCGATGACGATACGCGACATCACGAAGGCCGTGTCCGGCTGCGAGGTCGGGGATTCCCGTTATTCCCTGTATGCACGCACAATATCGGGGGTCTTGTGCAATCTGTTGAAGAAGGGTCACATCGCGCATGACAAATCGGAGCGCAAGACCGTGTACGAGTACCGTTCCGATCTCGTGAAGAAAGCGCGCCCGACGAAGGTCATGTCCGAGGGGGATCATACCATCCACGATTACACCGTCCGTATCAACGATGACGGCACAGGATAAAACTGCACAACTGGCGCAGATTCGCAAGCAGTATGCCGAGGCGAAGCAGCAGGTGGCCAATGCCGAGAAGCTGCAAAAAGAAGGTCAGCCAGGCAACATCCTGACTGTGACTAACAGTTATCAGATGCCTGGCTGCGGACCAACCGATGAGACCATACATTATTATTATAATGGAAAGTACGACGAGGAAGTGTCGGCAGTCATCTATCATCCTTACCTCATCACC
>CALAVG010000016.1 GCA_937892275.1 uncultured Methanomicrobiales archaeon
GACAAGGCCCTGGTGAAGGAGACCTGTTACGGATGCCTCGTGGAGGCACCCAGGAGCGAGAACCTGGCCATCCTGGCCAAGGTCAGGGAGGAATACCCCAACGAGGTGTTCTCCAAGATCAGGGCATACAGGTGCAGCGACCCCCGCCGCTGCCGTGCACAGCACGGTACCAGGCCCGGATTCGCCCAGCTCGAGGAGGAATGGGCACTGCTGGCCAAGATTCAGTACGGATTGGATCAGGTCGAGAAAGGTGCCAAATATCATCCCGATAAGGAGAAGAAACGTCTTGACGTAAACGCTTTCAAGAAGATTTGCGAGGTGCAGTGATGAAGATCTTCATAGATCCCCCAAACAGCCTGGTACTCTTCGACCTTGTCGAGAGATTCGGGCACGAGCCGCTCAGCACGATGGCGGCCATTCAGGAGAGAGTGGACAATCTGGAGGTTGACATGCCACCCATGAACGTCACACTCGACGATGTTGTCAAAGGACTCAAGTACGCAGGTGTGGAGGTCCCTTCCGGAGTGAGGGGAAGGCTCGCCCTGTGGGGTCCGCTAATAGAGGCCGCCGATGCGGCGATAGTCATGGAGGACTGTCCGTACAGCTTCGGCTGTGTCGGATGCGAGAGGTCCAACCTCATGATCAAGTACCTGGTGCACAGGCGCGGTATCCCTACGTTGACGGTCAGATACCCTGAAACGGATGAGGAGGCCGTGAACTTCGTTGCACAGGCCAAGGAATGGATGGAGGGATTGCAATGACAATCAAGATCGCGCAGCTGTCCTGCGGTACCGAGTACAGCAGTGTCCAGTATGAGATAGAGAAGGCGGCAAGGTCCGTTGGTGCAACGATAGTCTACCCCGATGTGTCCGCAGCGGACATCGACAGGGCCGTGGCGGAATTCGGATTCAAGCCCAGGTCCCCCCAGCTCAAGCTGATGATCGCAAGGGCAGAGGCACTCGCTTCAGGGAAGTACGAGGCGGATGCGGTGTTCATCACCACATGCTTCAGATGTGCTGAGGCTGCTTTGGTAAGGAACGAGCTCAGGAGGTACATCCAGGAGCATACAAACCTGCCTGTCGTCACCTATTCGTTCACCGAGAGGCTCAAGGCATCACAGTTGCTGACAAGGATGGAAGCTTTGGTGACAATCGTAACAAGGAAGGAACTCCTGGCAAGGGAGAGGCAGACCGGACTGACAGTAGGTCTCGACTCCGGTTCGTCTACGACAAAAGCGGTCGTCATGGAGGACAACAAGATCATCGGTAAGGACTGGACTCCCTCGGGAGCGGTCGTCATCGAATCCGCTACACAGGTGCTGAACAACGCCCTTGAGCAGGCCGGCGTCTCGCTGGACCAGATCGAAGCGATCGGAACCACAGGATACGGACGTTTCACCCTGGGAGAGCACTTCAAGGCGAAACTCATCCAGGAGGAGCTGACAGTCAACTCCAAGGGTGCAGTATGGCTTGCCAACAGGCAGAAAGGTGAAGCTACCATCATCGATATCGGTGGAATGGACAACAAGGCCATCACCGTCAGGGATGGTATCCCCGACAACTTCACCATGGGAGGAATCTGTGCCGGAGCATCCGGAAGGTTCCTTCAGATGACATCCAACAGGTTGAAGATCGACATCACCGAGCTCGGAAAGCTTGCGGACAAAGGTGACTGGAGGAACGCCAAGATGAACTCCTACTGTTCCGTCTTCGGTATCCAGGACCTGGTCACCACCCTCGGAGAGGGAAAGAAGTTCGAGGATGTTGCATGCGCAGCTTGCCACTCCGTTGCTGAACAAGTCTATGAGCAGCAGCTCCAGGAGATCGATGTCAGGCATCCGATCATCCAGGTCGGAGGAACGTCGCTCATCTCCGGATTGGTCACCCAGATCGGAGAGGTCCTCGGAGAGCAGCCCATAGTGCCTCCGGACTCCCAGTACATCGGTGCGGTCGGAGGAGCGCTCCTGAGCTCAGGATTCCTGTGAGGGATCTCATGGACGTAATAGTGAAAGGGGATGACCCGTTCGGGGACGATGCCTACAAGAAGCTGTTCGAGGACACGATGAGTGATCTGAACAAAGCTGTCCTCATCGAAAAGGCGCAGCTCGTTCTTAAGCCGAAGGTCCCGCTGTTCGTCTTCTCCATCGTACTCAAGGCCGATCCCGGCAACAAGACCGTTGTGGATGTGTCGAATGTCAGGGAGGAGGGAGGTATGGTCTATGTGACCATCACCCAGGAGCGTTACGCTCCCGATGTGCTTAGAGCGTTATGGACAAAGTACGGAAGGAACAAGGTCGTCCAGCAGACAAGGTTCGACATCGAGATCACCGGGGCCAAGATGGCAGAGCTCCAGGAGATGGTCATCGCTTCCGGCGAGGACGACCTCAGGGAGATCATGGGAGCCATCTGGAGGTCCATGCCCGAAGGCATCAAGAACCGCCGCACACTGATCGACGGAGGTGTTATCACGGTGATCGCAACAGAGGAGCTCATGCAGCCCGAGATGATGGAAGAAGGTCGTGCCGTACACGCCGAGATGGGAGGTGCCGCCTGATGTTCGAGGTCATGATGTACGACGGAGGGATCTACCGTTCGGATGAACTGTTCGAGATGATCGAGGATGTCGGCGGTGTTGTTCTCCAGAAGAACAGGTCCTCGCAGATGCTGACTGTGATAATGTCCATCCCCGGAGAGGACAGGGAGGAGATCTCCAAGCTGTGCAAGGAGATCGGAGGAGAGGTCAAGGAGGTGCCATTAGCAGGTACTGAGATCGCCGTTGTCGGTCCCACATTGGGAAGGCACCACATGCCCCACCCCATCTGTGACGTAGCCGAGATCCTGAGAAGAGCAGGAGCGGTCACGGTCGTCATGGGATTGGCGAGGGGACGCGGTAAGAACACCTCGCAGATCTCCGCAGTGGAGAAGGGAATAATCGACGAGTATGACGCCTGCGTCATGTGTCTCGGTAACTTCAAGCCCTGCGTGGAGAAGAAGACCGACCTGATCAAGGATCTTCACGTTCCTGTAGTGTTGGTATCGGGACCCAAGCCGGAAGGCGTGGAGGACACTTACGACGCGTTGGTCACAGGAGTGGGAAGGAAGGCAGCAAGGATGAAGAGCGCAGACGAGAGGGCGAAGCTCGACGAGATCTGCGATACCTTGGAAGCAGTCCTGAAGGACAAGAAGCTCTCCATCGAGGAGGATCCCCTGTTCGTCCATCCCGCTGAGATCAAGCAGATCCTGCAGGATTATGAACCGATAGATATGTGCCTCAGGCCCTCGCCGATGGTGCTGCACCTGGACGGTCTCAGGGTGAAGATCCCCTACGAGGAGAACAGGGAGTATCTGGAGAACGTCATGGTATACGGAAGGAAGCTCGGGGAGGTCGCTTACATCGAACCCTCGAGGATCGACGACAGCAGCGTCATCATCCGTATCAAGACCCGTTCCCAGGTCGAATACGAGGATTCACAGAAACAATGATCCGCAAGGGCACTTACGTGCTAATGATCACCCTGGGTTCCGACCTCGACATCGAGGTCGGGGCCCTCGGGACCTTATCTTTTACTGAAGGGATATACTGTTATGTTGGTAGCGCCCTGGGCGGATTAGATCCCAGGGTCAAGAGGCATCTGAGGAAGGACAAGGTCCTGAAGTGGCATGCCGATTATCTCACCACCAACGCTGATTCCGTTGAGGCATTCATATCATATCCGGATTTCATCGATGAATGCGAATTGGCGAGGCTCGCAGAACAATATGGGATGGAACTCTCTCACAAAGGTTTCGGCTGTTCGGATTGCAGATGCCGTACACATCTATTCAGGACCCATGCGGAGCATTTCACGGAGTTCTG
>CALAVG010000017.1 GCA_937892275.1 uncultured Methanomicrobiales archaeon
ATTAAATTAAATTAATTAAGTATAAAATTAATTAAAGTATTTTAGTTATCAGCTTAATTAATTTAGATCAAATAAACTGATCAGAAACGATCGTTGCCCTGGTTGATCAGATAGTCTTTTGCACCGTGCACACCCATGGTAACCGCCTTCATGAGATGGGCCTCGGCCTCTTGGACCTTGCCTCTGCTCATCAGTGCGGAAGCGGCGTCCTGATGCATCTTGACCAGTACGTCCTGGTCCTCAAGCTTGTTTATCCTGGCCATCTCCTCGAGCAGCTTGATTGCGAGTTCCACATCCGCCAGGTACATGTCATCCAATCCGAGGTCGGATTCGCACTGCGATCTTGCGATGATTGGGACTACGACCTCCTCCATGTTCTCGATCTCCCTGGATTCGGAGAGCATGGTGCCTATGGTGATGGCCTCGGAATACTGTTCCATCGCTGTACGGAGATCCCCCTGGGCAAGAAGACACTCTCCAAGCAGGGTGTAGAGCTCCATCTTGCGGTTCCCGGACCACTTGTCAACGGACCTCTCGAGTATGTCGATACCTTTCCTTATGAACTTCTCGGCATCCTCGGGGTATTCGGATTCCATCAGGTTCTGAGCGGATTCGATGCACATCCTGATGATACCGGCCTTGTCGAAGTGGTTGGAATCTGTCCTCAGTTTATCCAATCTGGTGAGGGCGTAGGAGTATTCCTCGATTATCTCCGAACGCTGTTCGAACAGGATAGCACCCATGGTGGCATGGTCCTTCACATAGGTTCCCGCATCTATCTCCGTCCCCTGGGATTCGAGCTCCTCGATCATCTCGGAAGCTGAACTCAGATCCTCCATGGCGGATGTGAGATAACCCATCATGTACAGGACGCATCCTCTGTTGACATACGCTTCCACGAGTTCCGGCGAGGTACCATTGGCCTCCAGCATGTTGACGGTCGAATTGTACTCGTCCAGCGCCCTTTCCAGATGAATATCGGAAGCATCCATGAAGTGTCCTCTGATGACAGATAGTGGTCTCGTATAAAAGGTTGAGATGAGGATTACGCAGAGTATCAGGTATTCAGAGTAGATAGGATGTCTTTTTTAGCAGTCATGTGATAGACGGGGCCGATGACTCACGGAAGAATGTTAGCGGTACATGACATATCATGTGTCGGAAGATGCTCCCTTACAACCGCCCTGCCCATAATATCATCATTGGGTATAGAGTGCTCAGTGCTCCCTACGGCGGTGCTTTCCACCCATACTGGCGGATTCAAGGGATTCACGTACCGCGACCTGACCGAGGACATAGTGCCCATCAAGGAGCACTGGAAGTCGTTGGGACTGACTTATGACGCATTCTACACAGGTTTCCTCGGTTCTTTCGAGCAGATCGACCTCGTGGGTTCACTGATAGAGGGGCTGTCCAATGAGAGGACCACTGTCTATGTCGATCCGGTCATGGGCGACAACGGCAATCTGTACACCGTATTCGATTCGGACTTCCCCAAAGGTATGAGGAGGCTCTGCGAGAAGGCGGATGTGCTCATGCCCAACCTGACAGAGCTGTGCTTCATGCTGGACATGGAGTACAAGTCGGGACCTTACACCTGGGATTACATCGATTCCGTCCTAAAGGCGGCTGAGGTTTTCGGTCTGAAGAAGATCGTCATCACCGGTGTCAGCTTCGAGGCCGGAAAGGTAGGTGCAGTCTTCAAGGATTACGAGTCCTGTGAGAAGGGACAGGTCATGAGGGATGTCATCGAAGGATACTACCACGGTACCGGCGACGTCTTCGGATCCGCTCTGGTCGGTGCATTGGAGTCAGGTATCTGCCTGAAGGATTCTGTCCGTCTCGCTGTAGATTTCACGGTCAAATCCATCATCAGGACATACGAATCCGGCGCCGACGTCAGATACGGTGTCGACTTCGAATTGGGGCTCGGAGAGTATGTCAGGTACGTCGACGCCCTGAAGAAGGGAATAGGTCTGCACGACGTTAGTTCCCACCTGGAGATCTCATTGGCATCGGGTCTCGCAGCCAAAATCTGGTCCGAAGGCTACAAGGACATCATCCCCAAGGAACAGATCGAATACATGGTAGACAAATTCCAGAGCAGCGATGCCATTCAGAGGGCCATCGATGACGGTTACGTGTATTGTCTCATCAGAGCCGGCGATCTCGACATCGGATACCTTGGTTACCATATGGAAGCTGACAGGATGTTCCTCTCCAAGCTCTACGTCGACGGAGAGCACCGCGGAATGGGTGTGGCATCGAAGTGCTTCCAACTGCTGAAGGACAGATGCAGGGAGAAGGGTCTTCACAAGATCTATCTCACAGTCAAGAGGGACAACTACAGGGCCATCAACGCATACAAGGCGAACGGTTTCGTCATCATAGACCAGGCGGACACCCCCATCGGCAACGGTTTCGAGATGAACGATTACATACTGGAAGCGTCTTTCTGACCCCGTTATGTTCATACCGACCACCAAAGAGGAGGTTATCGCACGCGGCTGGGATGCCCTGGACGTCATCATCGTCTCAGGAGACACCTACACCGACAACTCCTACAATGGTTCGGCCCTGATCGGCCATTGGCTGATCAAGAACGGATTCAGAGTAGGCATCATAGCCCAGCCCAGGACGGATTCCGGCGATGATATCACCCGTCTCGGTATGCCCGAATTATTCTGGTCAGTATCCGCCGGATGCGTTGACTCGATGGTGGCCAACTACACGGCTGTGAACAAGTTCAGGAAGGAGGATGACTTCACTCCCGGCGGAGTGAACAACAGACGTCCCGACAGGGCATGCATAGCATACACAAACCTGATCAAGAAGTTCGCCAAAGGCAAACCCATCATACTCGGCGGTGTCGAGGCGAGCCTCAGGAGGATCGCACATTACGATTACTGGTCCGATTCCGTCAGGAGATCCATCCTCTATGATTCCAAGGCCGATGCTATCACATACGGCATGTCGGAGCTCAGCAACCTTCGTATCGCCCAGTGCATGAGGGACGGTATGCCTTGGAAGGATACCGACGGCATCTGCTATGCATCCAACGAGGTCCCCGAGGGGTATCTGACCATGCCGTCCTATGAGGATTGTCTGCATGACAACGCAGCGTTCATGGAGGCCTTCAGGATCTTCCGCGACAACTGCGATCCGATAACCGCGAAGGGACTGGTCCAGAAGCACGGGGACAGATATCTCGTGCAGAACAGACCCTCGAGACTCCTCACCGAGGATGAGCTGGATTCCGTCTACGAGATGGATTTCGAGAACGAGGTGCACCCTTACTATCTCAAGGACGGGCCTGTGAAGGCCATGGACACCATCAGGAACTCAATAACTACCCACAGAGGATGCTACGGAGATTGCTCATTCTGCGCTATCGCCGTCCACCAGGGAAGGGCCGTAGTATCGCGTTCAGAGGAGTCCGTGATGAGAGAGGTCAAGGGATTCGCATCCAAACCCGGATTCAACGGTATAATCAGGGATGTAGGCGGACCGACTGCGAACATGTACGGCATAGAATGCCGCCAGAAGCTCAAGATCGGTGCCTGCAGGGACAAATCCTGCCTGGGCGACCGTCCGTGCCCCCAGCTGTGCATAGATCATAGTCGCCAGATCGGTCTGCTGAACAGGATTAGGAACGTGCCCGGAGTAAGGAAGGTCTTCGTCAGTTCCGGTATCAGATACGACATGATCCTCGCCGACAGGAAAAGAGGCGACGATTACCTCGAGACCCTGATCAGGCATCATGTATCCGGTCAGATGAAGATCGCTCCGGAGCACATCAACAGGAAAGTTTTGAAGATAATGGGGAAACCCGGCCCTGAGAAGCTCCTCGAGTTCAAGGATAAGTTCGATTCCTGTGCTGCCAAATGCGATAAGGAACTGTTCCTGACCTACTACTTCATCGCCGCACATCCAGGATGCAGGGACGAGGATATGCGCGAACTGTCCAGGTTCTGCCACAACAGGCTGAAGACCAATCCGGAGCAGGTCCAGATATTCACACCCACGCCGCTTACAGTATCCACCGCGATTTACCACACAGGAACCGATCCAGAAGGTCACAACGTATGCTGCGAGCGCAGCATCCAGGGCAAGCGCAGACAGAAGAAACTGATAGTCGGAGGCAAGGATGCGCTCGATTGACATCACCGACAGGATCCGTGCGCTTTCCGTCTATCCCTATGACGATTACAAGGTCGTTCTCAAGCCGAAGATGCATCTGTACTATGCCTATCGCATCACGGACACCGGCATCGAGATCGAGCTATCGGATTATCTCGCAGATGCCCCTATCAGCGTCCTCAACGACGAATGTGCAGCGATAGTCAAATGGTCCATGGGGAAGAGGTACGTTCAACCCCCATCACTGACGGAATATCTCCGCACCTCGGATTTCATCGTCAAGAGCAGGCCTACGTATCTCAAAAGGTGCAGGTCTCTGACCATGACGCAGCAGGGCAGATGCAAGAATCTGATCGATTCCGTTGAAAGACTCATGGAATCCGGCCTTGTCACCGATGACGATATACGTAACTCGTACTACTCCTGGGCGGAACACATGGCCAAATACAAGTTCGGCCAGTGCAACCAGACCTTCCGTGTGGTATCGGTCAATCCCATACTGGACGATGACAGGGTTCCGGACGAAGTGGTGGACTATGTCATCTACCACGAGACATTGCATCTCCGCCAGGATATGTCCAAAACAAGACGTCCCCACAACGCACAGTTCCGCGCATGGGAGCACATGTTCCCCAATTACGACGGAATGGAGAACTATCTGAAGAACATCTATTCAGTTCTCAGATGATTTGCGGATGGGCTCGTCCGATTCCAGTTTCGCCAGGGCTTTCCTGACCCTCGGAGGTATGTGCTCGGCGATCCTGTCCGAATATCTGTTGTGCATCGTGTTGTTGATGAACAGGAACGATATGAACACCAGAGTCAATTCGATATGAGCTTAGTGACCAGCGTGTTGGTATCGATCTTGCTTGAGAAGTGACCATA
>CALAVG010000018.1 GCA_937892275.1 uncultured Methanomicrobiales archaeon
CACTTTCCACAAAATGCCATGAATTATCATCAATCCGACCGTATTTATTATTTAGTGAAAAACTGGGCTATGCCCAGTAAAGAGTTTAGAACGGCCACCACCAGGGCCATTCAAATGTACCCAGCGCCAATGAGGAAATCGTTCCTGAAAAGAAGAATCCCACGACAAAGAAGATGATCGCTATTATCGCCCCTATAATCGGATTGCCCTCGATATATCCAAACAGGAATATGATGATAGCAGATAAGGCCAGTATTATGATCACCAATATGTCCGCATCCAGGACCTTTATAGGCGTAGGTACGGGCGTCGGTTCCGGGATCGGATCAGGAACGTATATGATCGGAGGAACATCCAGCGTATACTCGCTAACGTGTTCGTTATTGTATTTGATAGCCTTGACCTCGATCACGTGTCCAGTATCCAGTGTGGCAACGGGTATCTTGGAGATCGTAGTGCTAAATGCAGTGAAATCATCAATAGCGCTGGCACCACTTTGCCAAACGGTACAGATCATCTGCTGCCCAACGACGTGCGATTCGCCGACTTTGAATGTCTCACTGGATACGAACACTGATGGCGTCATGATCGCACCTTCTACGACACATTCCCCGTTACAGTAGATGTCTCCGAACACCAGAACATCGGTTACTGAAGAATCTGCCTCGATCTCCATATTGCCAATGTCCTCTCCGTACTGCTCATAGTATAAGGACAGCTCCTTCATTGCGGTGTAGTAGTTGACCAGTATGTTCTGTTCAGACATCGAAGAGTTCTGGAGTACAGTCATGATTGTGGAAGGATGGACATACGAGTTGGATGCCTCACAAGCATCGAATATTTTCCATGTCACCTTGGCATCCTTAGTGCATTCCGTTATCACATATTGAGAAGCGGCCAGTAGAGACTGGTAGTTCTTTATCATGTCAACCAGGTCAACGGATCTGGTTGTCTTCGAAGACGAATCGGAGGCATCAAGCGATGTGACGGCCATCGTCAGCGATGATACGGTCCTTTGGACCCCGCCTTTATAAACAACCACGTTGTCAGAACCGCTTCCACACAGTGCGAATGCAAAATTGTCATCCCCGTCGCTCATGATTAAGCATGTCTGGAGATCAGCCGGGTTGTTCCCGGTCGAATACGAGAAATCCCCTGCATAGATCACACCTGAAGTGTTCAATCTGTAGAGACCAGGCGTATAACCAGATACCTGATTATATCCAGGCGAGAGAGTAATCGTCGAACCTCCTGATAAGGAAGTTATCGTCGCATTCGTGCCGTTGGGCGAGTATAAATACAATGTGTTGGCAAATGTGCCGTTGACACCATCAGTCACCTCAGTAGGGACGTCCAGATACACCGTAGAGCTTGATGAGGTCGTGTGTACCGCGCTCTTGAAATCACCATATAGCCAATGATTTGCTGAAGGATTTGACTGAATGAGGGAACCGCCCGACCAGTTGAACGATAATGTCATACCGTCATAACAATCGTAGGATGCTATGTTGGTAGTCTCTTCCATCGATACGCCAAGAATCTCATTGGCGATGGCTTTCTGCCACGTGTGCATGTAATCGTTAATCGCCGATCTGACCCCTGCCTTCTTTAGTACGTCTTCTACATCCAGCGTCTTATTCTTAGACCAGACATTAGGATTGGCGATGGTATATTCCACTGCCCTCTCCCAGTAGGTCGAGGTATATCTGAGCATACTGGCATCGTTGGGCAGCAATTTCGAGATGATCCTTTCCGCTGTCATCAACTGTGCCTCGATGCTTCTGGCCAGCATCTCCTGTTCGTATGCTACAATCGAACCGGGATCGCCAGCGGATTCAGATTGGAACGCCACGTAAATGAAAGCGGCTACTGTGAGTCCTGTAAGGAATCCGAGAACGTAAGCGGCCGTAATAGGGTCGACTGCACCATATTGAGCTCCATATTGGACTATCGCATTCTCCAGATCATCCTCCGTCCAATCTTCAGGCAACTGCCCGTAGATCTGGCTAGCCATCTGGTAGGCCGCCTCCTCGGTAACGGGATCCAGCTCCCAGCCGTCGTATGATGTTTCGGCATCATTCCCGGCATATGTCAAAGGGGCCATGGCCACCGCTAACATGACGGTGACGGCCAGCACCCCGAATATCTTCCTGTTCATAATCTCACCACCATGAATGCCACCACTCCGCCGATAATTATGGCGAAGACTCCGATGGCAGTCCACGGGATCTCTACGGGCTCCTCGTAGTCACCTACGGTGATGTAGAAATCCGCCTGGGCTTGTGTATTGTCTTTGTAAAAGAGTTTCAGTTTAACATGGTATTTTCCATCCTGGACGGTCTTCAAATAAAGGATCTGTTCTCCCGATTCCGCCCTCTGAAGGGTTATGCCCTGGAGGTCCGAATCATCGTCCATAAGGATGTTGGCCACCTTCTTGGATGTGTCCAGCCTTATGTAGACGGGCATACCCGAAGCAACAGTCTGGTCTCCGATCTTGGCATCCTCATACTCATCTTCCTCTCCGGTCGGCTCCGTTCCCGTTATAGTCAGAAGCACGGAACCGTAGTCCCCGTTGGTGAAGGTGATGCTTAGTGTTATTTGGAAGGTCCCCACTTTATAGGGAATAATCTGAATCCAGTCATTCTCACTGCCTCCTTCACGGAGGATTACGTTCAGATCGTCCATATTCTTTGGGGCCCAGTCTACTGTGCTGATGTCATCGTACTCTGTGTTTATCCTGATGGAATTGCTTCCCTTGGCCCCTGTGTATGAGTAAGTGGAGAGAACGATCTGCCTCTCAACAGGCTCGTGGTATTCGTCCCCAGACTCATCCTGGACCGTTACATCGAACGTGGTTTCTCCCCAAGTGTCGTTGTTAAACGCGACCTTGATTTTCACCGTATAGGTTGCCGCCTTAGTCCCGTACAGGGTAAGGAATGCGAACTCCTCTTCGTCAACCAGAACCGTCAGACCATTCAGGTCCTCGCTGCAGTAGATCATGTTGACGTCTTCGTAAGGAAGCTCAACGACCTCGGCTTTGCCAATCTGGATATTCCTGTTGGTGATGCCTGTGATGCTTACCTTCTTGTTCTCATCGGTGGGCCCATCGTCCAGATCCGTTCCCACGGGGACGGTCAGCGTCTTGTAGTAGTTGTATGTCTGGCTGTCCTGCTGGACGACCGTAAGTCTAACCGTGACGTCCCTGTGGTTGCCTGAGAAGTCGAACGTGGGGTTAGTCTCAGTGCTTGTACCCAGCACTTTGCTGTTTGTGGAGCTGTTCTGATAGGCTGTCCAGAGGATGTTCCTGTTGTCCCCTGCATTGTAGAGGATGTTGGTCAGGTCCATGACTATGCCGAATGTCACCGAGTATCCGCTGGATTCGATGATCTTGATCTGGTTCGAGTCCGAGATCTTTGTGGATGCGTTGAAAACTCCGACGTAGTATGTGGTCGTGGTACCGTTCTCCGTCACCGTGTAGGTAATGGCGATTTTAGGGAAATCAACGCACTTCTCCCTGATGGCTGCCGATACCTTTCCCGCAG
>CALAVG010000019.1 GCA_937892275.1 uncultured Methanomicrobiales archaeon
GATGAAGACCAAATGGACCGACATACAGAGCTATGTCGCCGATTTCATTGTCTCGCAGGGAATGGGCAGCATCACCGCAGAGGAGATGGCCATATTCCCGGGGATGGAGATGATCTCCGCACTGTTCTATGTCAACCAGTTCAACGAGGGCGGGAACTACGATGTCATTGTGATGGACACCGCCCCCACCGGGGAGACCCTGAGGCTGCTGAGCCTTCCGGAGGCCGCAAACTGGTATGTGATGAAGTTCTACGGTCCTCTGAAGAAACTCATGGCGCTGGCCCGTGCCACCTTGGGGAAGGTGTCGAACATCCCTCTGCCGAATGCGGAGGTCATGGATTCCATAGATGTCCTCAAGGACACGATGATGAACGTCAGTCAGATACTGGACGATCCCGAGAGGACATCTGTCAGACTGGTGCTCAATCCCGAGCAGATGGTCATCAAGGAGACCATGCGCGCATACACCTATCTGAGCCTGTACAACAGGAACGTGGAGATGCTCGTGGTCAACAAGGTGTACACCGACGAGATGCTAGCCTCGGAACCGTTCAGGATGAAGGCCAAGGAGCAGGCTGGCCACATGGAGACGATCCACAACACCTTCGATCCGATGGAGATAAAGATCTGCAACATGAGAAACACAGAACTCAGGGGGCTGGAGATGCTGGACGTCATGGCAGACGACATATTCGGCAGCGAGGATCCCGCCAGGACGTATTCCACCGAGAGTCCGATGAGCTTCTGCACCGAGGGGGGTACGGACCTGCTCGTGATGAAGATGCCCTTCATAGAAGCGGCGGACGTGGAGCTGTTCCGCGTGGATGCGACATCCCTGATGGTCCATGTGGGCAGCCAGAAGCGCAACATACATCTTCCGGATTCGCTCATATCGGCCGAGATCCTGGGCGCAGATTTCATAGATAATGAACTCATTATTAGATTCAAGAGGGAACAACATGGCGACAGATGAAGAGATCAACAGGTTCGTCAACGACAACAGGGAACTGGTCGAGAGGATGATGGCAGTCCAGAAGGAAAATGCCGAGATGGCGAAAGCCATCGGCAAGGATGTCATCAAACTGGGATTCGAGTCAACGTATATTGCAGCGGATTTCGCCAGGAGGAAGAGCGAGGAGTTCTTCGTCAAAACGTACAAGATGATCACCAACCCCGAGGTGCAGAGGCACTTCATGGCATCCGGTCTGGAGTTCCTGGCTGGACTCACTGCCCTTGCGGAGAATGCTCCCATGCCCAGCTTCATGAGGGAGGCCGCCGTCGGTGTGCAGAAGAACGCCAGGGCGGCTGCATGCACTGTCAACGAGAACTGTCCTGCCAAGGCAAAGAGGATACAGGCCTCCGCAGAGGAGACGCCCGCGGAAGAAGCACCTTCGGAAGAAGTATCCACAGTCGAGATCAGATCCGAACCCGAACCTGCCAAGGCAGAATCCGCTCAGTGACATGGACATTGAGACAGTACTGATGGGTAGGGCCTTCGTCGACGGAGAGCTCAAGTACACCGAGATAGGGATCAACGAAGGGAAGATAGTAGCCGTAGGCAGCTACGTCTCTGGAGGGGACCAGAGGATAGAGCTGGGCACCAGCATGACCGTTCTGCCCGGATTCGTGGATCCGCACGTCCATCTCAGGGATCCCGGGATGACGCAGAAGGAGGATTTCTCCACAGGTACCCTCGCCGCCGTCCACGCCGGAGTCACCACCGTGCTGGACATGCCCAACACAAAACCCGCTGTGTTCGACCATGCCACCCTCATGGACAAGAAGGTCCACCTCAAGGGCCGCTCATATGTGGATTATGGTCTCTTCGCAGCCATAACGCCTAACATCAACGCGGGGATGATCGCGAAATACGTCCCCGGATTCAAGTTATTCATGGGTTCCACCACAGGGAATATCCTGCTCAACGACGACGAGGAACTGATCTCGGCAGTGACCGATGCATTGGCCACAGGTAAACGTGTAAGCGTACATGCCGAGGATGATTCCATGATCCTCCGTGAGCCCGAGAGATGCAACAGGGACCATCTCAGGAACCGTCCCGCAGAGGCGGAGCACAACGCCATCAGGAGATTGGCGAAGCACTTCTCCGGACAGAGGATCAACATCTGTCACATCACGACCCCCGAGGGATTGGACCTCGCTAGGAACGCCGGGTTCACGACGGAGGTCACCATGCATCACCTCATGTTCGAGGTCGACCGCAACAGCGACGCATTCTACAAGGTCAACCCCCCTATACGCGACATCAACAACCGCGACGCCCTCTACAGGAGATTCGTGAACGGGGACATTACCATGATCGGCACCGACCATGCTCCTCACACGCTGGCCGAGAAGAGTCAGGATTTCGATTCGGCCCCAGGAGGGATGCCCGGAGTGGAGACCACCATGCCGATAGTCATGAACATGGTCCGCAGGAATATCATTCCAATTTCGCAGGCCGTCCGTATGGGTGCCACGGCACCCGGACAGTCGTTCTCACTGCCCAAGGGCGAGATAAAGGTCGGCAACGATGCTGATTTCTGCATCTTCGACATGAGGAAGGTCACAAAGATAGATCCGAAAGCGCTCCACAGTAAGTGCGGGCACAGCCAGTACGGCGGAATGGAGGCCATATTCCCCGACAGGGTAATAATCAGGGGAGAGGTACAGGTGGACGGAGCAGAGTTCTGCGGAGACAGGATCGGAGAGGATATGTTTGCCTGATTATGAAGTGGATTATTCGGAGGTCGTCGGTAAATTGGTATCATGCCCCGAGGAATGCGGAATGTGCTGCCTGTGTCAGCCGGAGGTCCTTCCGGAGGAGCGTCCGTTCTTCAAGAAGAACTATCCCCAGTTCCTTGTGAGGACCAAGGGACCCAATCCGTACAACGCCCTGGCTCTGAAGAAGGGCTGCGGTTCATGTGTCTTCCTGGAGAACAGGAGATGCAAGGTATACGATCACAGGACCGCATATTGCAGACAGTATCCCTATCATCTCTACGCCAGCGACAGAATCAAGGTGGAGTTGGACCTCTCATGCAGAGGTGCCTGGTATGGCACCGGGAACGATGCCGTATCCGAATCAAAGGCCCTCATCAAGGCAGCGGAACCTAGGATCGAGCAGGCCCTCTCGGAATCGAAGGAGGTCTACAGGGAGTTCTTCGCCAACTGCAAGGAGGCAGGCGTTTATCAGGACCCGTCGATGCTCCGCATGACAGTCTCGGAGAACGCTTCGATGTTCGCCGATCTCGGATACCTGAGCCGTATCATGGATATGTCCACCATAGAGCCTATAATGGCAATAGCAGGGATCCGTCCCGAGACTAATCTGGACATGGCATCCCTTGAGGAGGCCGGAAGGGAGCTAGCCATGGATTCCATGTCGTCATCCGATCCCCTCAGCGTTCCTGTCTATTGTGACAAGGACTGGAACTGGAATATGTTCATGGCGGCCAACGGACGGATCGAATGGTCTGTCATGGATGACGAAGGGGATCTGCAGCACAAGGCGTTCGCCAACGCAGAGAACATCAAGCTCAAGGTGCCCGATGCCGATGGCAGGAAGGTGCTGATAGATTATGTCAACACCCTCAACCAAAGGGACAGCTTCATGGGAAGCGTGTTCTCCATAATGGACATGAACGGCTATGAGGACGACATGACCAATTCCTACTTCGGGAGCATGGCCGTCACCGTTATGGATCTGATGTGGAGGATGTCCATGCTCGACCATTTCATGGGCACGGGCGTAGGGGCGGAAGGCGTCAGGGAAGCGATAATCTTCTACGACATGGATCGTCTGGATGCACCCACGATAGGCGCGTTCGTCTGATATTTGTTGTGAAGAATACCAATCGCATGTATCATATCCAAGGACCTGATATACGGAGATAGGGAGATACACATGGCTTATTGCAGGAAATGCGGAAGCGTGATCGATGATGAGGCCGTCATATGCCCCCACTGCGGCGTGGAGCAGAGGATGAGACCAGTCGTCAACGATGACGGCAGCATACTCTGGGGCATCCTCGGATTCATTATCCCGCTCATAGGGATCATCCTTTGGATTGTGTGGTACGACAGCAAGCCCAAGAGCTCCAAGATGGCCGGAATGGGCGCACTGATATCGATCCTTTTGGGTGTCGTGATAGGGATACTCATGGTGGTGTTCGCTGCGATCTTCGCGAGCACGCATTGAGACTGGGCCTTCGGGCCTTCTTTTAATCCGATTTTTCATTCGATCCACTTATCAGGACATGCTTCCAGATCGCCCTGGTCGGGGCAATAAGGATAAGTACGGTGCCCATGATATATTATGGCATGGCAGAGGCGACTGTATCGCGTTATGAATCGCTCGACGTTCTGAAAGGATTCATCATCATCGTTGTCGTCATTGCCCATCTGATGGTAACATCCACTGGGTCGGAATCCGACAGAGGGATGCCAATCGCCATGCAAATAATGTATCTGGGACTGATGTCGTTCTTCATCATATCCGGATATTTCTACAGGCCCGGAAGGGGTTTCGTAGAGAACATCAAGAGGCGCGGCACTCAGCTGTTCCTTGCTCTCATCATATGTTCTGTCGCCTTGCCGATCATCACCTATGTCTGGCTTGCAATCCTCGGTCAGAGCTCCGATCCGTCGGATATCTTAGAGGCGATGCTCAGATCGCTCTATCTCTACGATCTCTTCACCCCTATGGGTCCTACCGATACCTATTTCGCATGCGCCACATCCGTCGGATACTACTTCCTCTGGGTCATGATGGGAGGATTCCTGATCTTCTACGGTCTGGCCGACCGCATCATGAACGACTGGAGGAAGTTAATCGTAGCCATCATCGTCCTTCTGGTGGCCTACATGCTGTTCGTAGAATTCTGGCCCAACAGACTCCCGTTCTACTTCCAGGGTGCGCCTCTCGCGGCCCTGTTCATGTTTGCCGGTGCCCTTCTCGCAAAATATAGATTTGTTGAGAAGGTAGAGGTGTTCGCATGGAGGTCCCCCAGCTATTGGCTCCCGTGCATCGTCTGTCTCATCGCAGGTGTGATGCTTTGCATAATCTTCCCTCCGGGGATCAAGTTCGACTGGGCTATCTTCGGGGACTACGGAGGACTGTCAGTCATCCCGTACATGATAGAATCTCTGCTGATGTTCGTGGTATTCGTATATGTCGCGAAGATTGTGGCGAAGCTGCCCCTGCTCCCCAAACTGCTCAATCTGGCAGGCCAGCACACGTTGGGTCTCCTGCTCTACCACGGATTCGTCGCTACGATGATCCTGGCACCGTTCTATATCATACCGACCACCAGCTGGTTCCCTGTGATGGGGCTAACCAACAGGATCGTTGCTGCAGTTGCAACTCTGGTCATCTGCCTTGTGATCTGCGTGTACGGACCCAAAGTCATTGAGAAAATACGCGGAAGACGTTCAGCGGATAAGGGGAAGACCGAGAAGACCTCTGGCTGAAACTCTGACTGAAACCGTTATCTTAAAATACGTTTTATTTATAGGCGTGCAACAGTAGCACCCACGGTACTCGATATCGTGACGGTGCAATCGTCATCATGACGATGATCAATCACGATCCACAAAAGGAGAGATAAAAATGTCTGGAGCAGGAACACCCGCACAGGGAAGACACAACAAGTACAAGACACACATCCCCTGCCGCAGGTGCGGAAAGCGCGCCTACCACGTCAGGAAGGGAGTCTGCGCTTCGTGCGGTTACGGAAAGACCGCAAAGATGAGAACATACGCTTGGGCCAAACTCCGCGAGTGATGTGAGATGGCCGGTCCGAATCACAGCTGTGGCGTAGTAGCGATCTCAGCCGACTACGATGTAGCGTCGGATTTGTACACGGCACTCACAATCATCCAGCACCGCGGTCAGGAGAACGCGGGCATATCGGTCTACAACGGTGCTACCATAAGGACCGTCAAGGGACAGGGGTTAGTCAACGTGGCTATCCCCACGGAATCACTTTCCAAGCTTCCCGGTCACTCGGGAATAGGTCACGTCAGGTACGCGACCATGGGCGCGAACGGCTACGAGAACGCCCAGCCACTCAATGTTGCGACCAATTTTGGAGATATCGCGGTCGCACACAACGGCGAACTCACGAATTACAAGGAGTTAAAGGAGAAGTACATGAAGGAGGGTTGGGTGTTCTTCACCGGATCCGACAGTGAACTCGTCCTCAGGCTCTTGGGAAAATATCTGGTCGATTACGATCCCATCGAAGCGGTCCACAAGATCATGGATGAGCTCGACGGTGCTTATTCAGTCGTGTTCACCATCAATGGAAGGACATTCGGATTCAGGGATAGATACGGATTCAGGCCTCTGATCCTCGGAAAGCTCGACGGAGGGTACATGCTTGTATCCGAGAGCTCAGCCATAGAGGCCCTCAAGGGAGAGATCATCAGGGATGTCGAGCCCGGAGAGGTCTGCGAGATTACCGAGACCAGTTACAAGTTCACACCTTCTGAGGCCCCCCATCCGCGTGCACACTGCATGTTCGAGTGGGTGTACTTCGCAAGGCCCGACTCCGTCATTGACGGCAGGACCGTTTACGATGTGCGCAGGGAGATCGGAAAGATCCTGGCAAGGGAATGTCCCGCGGATGTCGACTTTGTCATGCCCATCCCGGATTCGGGACGTGCACATGCGATCGGATACGCCATCGAGGCAGGGATCCCCTACGAGGAAGGATTCATGAAGAACCGTGCCGCAGGCAGGACGTTCATCCTTCCGGAGCAGAAGCTCAGGGAGACCGCAGTGTCGATGAAGATGATCCCCATCAGGAGCGCAGTGAACGGCAAGAAGGTCCTGATCATCGACGACAGTATCGTAAGGGGGACAACCCTCAAGATCCTCATCGGGATGCTGAAGGATGCAGGAGCGAAGGAGGTCCACGTACGTATCGGATGTCCTCCCGTCATCGCACCCTGCTTCTACGGTGTCGACATGAAGACCAGGGATCAGTTCATCGCCAACAAGCACTCTGTCGACGAGATTCGCGAGATCATCGGTGCGGATTCCCTCGGTTACATCAGTCTCGAAGGACTCATCGAGGCCATCGGATTCAAGGGGGACGACCTTTGTCTCGCCTGTGTCAACAACAAGTACCCCACCAAGATCGAAGGTGAGGTATACAGGTTCAGTCAGTGATTGTACGCCCTGTGTCGTTCACTCCGATTGACCGTTGATGCTTTTAATATACATTGTGCCAGATTGTTCAAACACTCGGGCCGGAAGGCGAATAGCAGCAAACACCGTAAGCAGTCCATTATCCAACAATGTTATCCCAACCCCAAACGATTTCCCGGCCCGGACTATCATTTCTGCTCAGATCATGTTATGAAATGTTATCCGGATCGTCCGATCTCAGACGACCCGATGAAAACGTTTATTTACAGCAAGTCTATGTGCGATTATCCACTGGGCAGGTAGATCAGTTGGAAGATCGTTACATTGGCATTGTAGAGGTCGCGAGTTCGAATCTCGCCCTGTCCACCATTCTCATACACCCAGATTGTCCAAAAGTGGACAGGATCACTGTCCGCCATTGGACAACCATGAGTTCCTTGCATTATCCATCGCCTTGTTGAGCCTCTTCCTGCTGTAGAATCCCTCCGTGGTCTTGGTGCTCGCATGCCCCATCAGGACCGACACCGACTCGATGTCGACATCATGATCCAGATATCTCTGGCCGAACGTCCTGCGGCACATGCGGAGGTCGAATTTCACATTGAGGTCCTTCTCGACCGTCTCCTTGATCTTACGGATCGTTCGCCGATGTGATCGAATTTGCGAAGTAGGCGTTCCCCGATGTCATCATACAAGAGCATCCAGTGTTGAGGAAATACGCGGAGAGGACGGTGTTCGACATAGAGGACAAGGGATTGAAGATCACCCTCGACCGCAGCATCTTCGTGCACGAGGAGGATAGGAAGCCGTTCTGGGAACTGGAACTGGAATTGTTATCGGATGATGTGAGGGAAGGGTTCGACGAGATCGGTCTGGGAGCGTTCCTTGAGAGGAGACGGATTTCATCCCTGTTCACAAGAGCAAGTTAGCAAGGGGGATGCAATAGGTCCGCTCCCTGTAGCATAGGTGACATCATCTGTTGTCTCTCGTGGTGCGAGGGGACGATACAGCCCTTGTCAAAATAGTCGAGGGCGATCGGAGATCGGAAGGCATGGGAGGAGGAGGCGCCTCCTCCAGTCATTCCCCACCTTTCAGGGCCGAGACCATATCGATCTTCCTGTTGTTCATTCCGATCATCAGGCTCACCATCAAGGACACGGCAAGAGTGGTGACGATCGTTATCACATATGTGACCCATGTGATGCACATGGACATCTCGTACTCGGAGGCTAGTTCATGCAGCAGGTAATCCAATACGAACAGCCCGATGGGCACGCCTATCACGATGCCGACGATGGTGAGCCATGTGTTCTGACCGATGAGGATGCGGCCGATCTGCCTGTCACGGAAACCCACCACCTTCAGTGTGGCCAACTCCCTCATCCTTTCCATGTAGCTCATGGTCCCCAGGTTGTACAGCACCACCAGTCCCAATATCACGGCGGCGATCGCCAGTAGGAGGATCATCTCGTTCATGATCTCCATGAAGGTGTCGAAGGACCGCACAATGGATTCCTTGGTCAAGGTGCTCTCGATTGCCGGGTCCGAAGCTATATCGGTGGCATCGGTGTACACAGTTCTGATGCTGTAATCCATGCCGACAAAATCCGCATATGCAGAGGTCATGATGATGCTCTCGGATATCGAGCTCAGTATCCCGACGATCCTTACCGAGTATGCTTGGCTTGTGATGTACGTGGTGAATGTTAACGTGTCCCCGATGCCCACACCCGTGTCCTTGGCAATCCTTCCGCAGATGTACGCCCCATCGTCACTTAGGTCTGTGAGATTCATGTCCTGATCCACGAACCGTACGTGGTCGTTCATTATGTTGTAGATCTCCAACCCTACCGCATCGCCCTCCAGCTGCACCGAGGTCTTGGATGCCCAGTCCCCGTCGTACATGCGGCATATCTCCATGGCCTGCTCATCGGTGGCGTCATCCGAGATATTTATGACCGTTTCGTAGTTCATCGCATCCCCGTAGAACACGTCGATGTACTCGTCCATGGTGTCCCTCATGCCGAAAGATGCCACCAGCAGCAGCACGCACCCCATCACACCTATCACGGTCACGGCACTCCTGGCCTTGTGTCTGAACAGGTCCCTGATGTTCCATTTGGTGCTGAATCCCAGCCTGTCCCATGCCGATGTGCGTTCGATGGCAAGAGGCCTCATCTTCCTTGGAACGTAAGGTCTCAGGGAATCTGCGGCTGTTCCTTTGAGCATCTTGCTCACGGATACCCATCCCACGAAGACGAGGAGGACATCCATCAACACGAGTATGAGGTATGTCATCCCAGGCGTGTGTATGGTCCAGTCCGGCATGTCGAAGTACGTGCCCATGGATCCGGCCGGATCCATGATGAATGACGCCAATCCGTATCCCAGGATGATGCCGAATATTGAACCGAGTACGGCCACGATCAATGCGAACATGGTGTAATGCATCCTGATGGTCCTGTTCCTGTATCCTAACGCCTTCAGGGTGCCGATCTGCATCTTCTCGTTGACGGTGATCCTGTTCATGGTAGTGAGCATGGTCAGGATGGCGATGGCAAGGAACAGCGGCGGGAGGACGGAGGCCATGGTCTTCCCTTCCTCAGCTTCACCGTTCGATTCGGCGTATGAGACGATGTCATCCTTTTCCAGGACCAGGGCGGTCCTTCCCAGCGCTTCATCGACAGCTTCGATGAAGGCATCCTTGTCCATGTCCGACAGGACATTGATCTGGGGATAGTATCCGTATCCGAGCGCCGTCACCAGCATCGCTGGCGATATGTAAACGAAGCCCGATGTACCGTAGTCGGGCATCAGCTGGTTCTCGCCCGGGATGAATATCAGGTATTCGCCGGATTTGACAAGCCCCTTTACCGTGCCGGTGACGGACATCCCTTTGTAGATGATGGTGAAGTCATCCCCGACGGTGATTCCGTTGGCATCAGCATATCTGTCCGACATCCATATGCCGTCGGTGCTATCCTCTTCATATTCCGAACCGGAGGTGACGATGAACCCCGACACCTTCGGGTCGGTGGTCACCGTCAGCGTCACCGTGTCCTTGTCCTTTGCCGACAGTGTGTTCACGGACAGATACCTGGCCGCCCTTTCCACACCGTCGATGCCAGAGACTCTGTCCAGATCCTCCAGGGAGAATCCCGTCTCGTCCACCAGCCTGTAATCGGCGAATCCGGTGTCCTCGAAGAACTCGGAGACATCGGTCTCTATGGTGTACCATTCCATGTTGAAACCTACGAAGACACCCATGCCTAAGACGACCATGACCACCATGGATATGAACTGTGCCTTGTACTCCCCCATGGTCCTGAGGAGTTTTCTGAAAAGCATCACCAATCCACCTCGTCGACGTTCAGCGGATGCTCCTGGCGTTCGCACGACTGTATGCGGCCGTTCTTCACCCGGACGACGACATCCGCCATCTTGGCGATGTTCTGGTTGTGCGTCACGATGACCACCGTCTTGTCATGATCTCTGGTCATATCCTGAAGCAGCCTGAGAATGGTGACACCGGTGTCGCTGTCCAAGGCTCCAGTGGGTTCGTCGCACAGTATTATCTGCGGATTCTTGGCAAGGGCCCTTGCGATGGATACCCTCTGCTGCTCTCCACCAGAAAGCTGGGAGGGAAACTTCTTCCCATGGCCCTCCAATCCAACCATTTCCAACACGGTGTCCGCATCCAGGCAGTCCTTGGCGATATCCTTCACCATGGCAACGTTCTCATGGACGGTGAGGGTCGGAATCAGGTTGTAGAACTGGAAGACGAAACCGACCTTCGATGCCCTGTAGTCGGCGAGCTCATCCTGGCTGTAGGATGAGATGTCCTTGCCGTCCACGATGACGCTGCCTTCGGTAGGGCTGTCCAATCCACCTAGAAGGTTCAGCAGCGTGCTCTTGCCAGCACCGCTGGGACCGAGGATGACGATGAAATTGCCCTTCTCAAGGGAGAGGTCGGCGGAATTCAATGCCTTGATGACATTGTCACCTGCCGTGTAGGTCCTTGTGACAGACCTCATCTCGATAATACTCATGCTATGTGATAGGCGGGGGTCTTAATATAATTTAGGAATGACTAAATCTCAGATGAACATACTTTTAGCATTACGCCAGAAATCATGGTCAAACAACTGTGACCGCGATTATTCTAAATCCCATCAGTGCATTCACTGAATCGGGATGCATATGGATGGGGCAGAAGACCTTATCGACTTGACTACCACAGGTTCTGCGGATTGCTCGACTGTGACAATGGATTTCCAATGGACTAACAACCTCGACGGGCTGCTCAGGGACCATGACGGGAACGTGATCAATCTAGACTATAGGGAGTTCGGACACCAGCAGTGCTACAGTGAGCTGATGCACTCAGGTTACTCTTGGTATTGTACGGATGATGGATACGAGACCGGAAGGGGCTATCGGAAGTACGTGTTCAGGAATGGAAAGCTGGAGAAGGCGGCTCGATCTGATCGAGCAGCGGACCTCGGCCTCATGAAACTCATCTAATAGTTAACCTACGGCTGAACAGGCCGCTGGTCTCCAGATAGATGGTCGTGTCAGAGTGCAGATTGACCATCTTGCTTCCCGTTATATCCGTCGAATTGACACCGGCGTCGACATGGACCTGAGCTATGAACTGGTATTCTCCCTCAGGCAGAGTGACACTCACGGGCTCGTGAACATTGACTGCGACCTGTCTGGATACCGGGCCTGATATGTTGACGATTATCGTACGGTTGAACTCCATGCCTCTGAATGAATAATCCAGCACCACCGTGTATTGTTTTGCATATGCAGGCGATCCGACAACAGCGCCTTGTATCTTCGAAGCACCTTCGCTGTAGATGATCTTGCCGCAGGCCGTGCAATGACCACATTCAAGACTTGAATCGAAATAGGATGTGCTGTGACAATAGGGGCATGTGACCGCGGACAGTGACACCATAATCGAAGGTAATGTCTGACGAATATTAAACAGGTATCAGACCTGCTGAATGGACCTTTTGAGGAGTTTTTCTGGAACTAGAAGAACCTATCAGTTCAATTCTGACTGTCGGCCGAATAGTTTCTGAAACAACGATTGCGTAACAAATTTTATGACACAAGGGACCATCGCCTGCCCCATGGTCGACGACAACCTCGTCTACAGCCTGATACGCCCGCCTGTGCAGGGCTGAGACGTGAGTATGATCCAACCGCGGATTCATTGTCCACGGTGGGTGCGCATATGCTCGGCAAGTGTGTGGAGGTTGTCCCAGCCTATGTCCTGGTCCCTCAGCTTCTCCATCCTGTAACGCTTGCTTATCCCTTCCAGAGCGCGTTCCAGCTCGGCATTGCTGTCCTTACCGCCTGCCATCTGGTCCAGGGTCATCTGCTTGGCCGTTGTTGGTGTGACGTTGTAGACCCCGACCCCGATAAGTCTGATGGGCCTTGTGGAGACCTCCTCCAGCATTGAGACGGCTTCCCTGTGGACTGTGAGGGGATCGTCGCAGTACTTGACGACCTTGGATCTGGTGACCCCTTTCATATCCGAATAGGTGACCTTCAGGCTCACCCCGTTGCCGCAGAGACCGTAGGACCTAGCACGCTTGACGACGCTCACCGACAGAAGAAGCAACACATCGGCCAACAGCCAGAAATCGAACACGTCCTCCTGGAAGGTCAGCTCCCTGCTGATCGATTTGGCATCCTCCGGCCTGTATGCCACCACCCTGCTGTCATCGTGACCGTATGCCAGGTCCACTATGAACTGCCCGTGCTTACCGAGCATGCTGATGACATCCGAACTGTTCTCGCGGATATCCCTCATCGTGTGGATCCCTGCCGCATGAAGTTTCTCCGCGGTCTTGATACCGACGGTGTAGATGTCCCTGACATCCCTGTCGATCATCAGGCTGACGAAGTCCTCTGCCGTGAGGATCTCGAAGTACCCGTTGGGCTTGTTCTCCTCGCTGGCTGTCTTAGCTGCTACTTTGGAATAGGCCAAGCCTACAGAACATGTGAGTCCCGTCTCTTCCAGGACCCTCCTCTTGATATCGTGGGCGAACCCCCTTGCCCTGTCGAATGTCACCGCGGTCTCGGTAACATCCAGATACGCTTCGTCCAGGGCTATGGCCTCCATGGATTCCGTATATTCGGACCATATCTTATGGATCTGCTGCGATACAGCTTGATATTTGTGGAAATCAGGGGTCAGGTACATCCCCTCGGGGCAGAGCCTGTAAGCCTCCTTGATGTTCATGGCGGAATGGATGCCATACTTCCTGGCCTCATAGTTGCATGTAGCCACAACTCCTCTCTTGTCCGGAGGCGCACCGATGATCACCGGCTTCCCCAGAAGGTCAGGATTGTCCCTCATCTCCACTGAGGCATAGAAAGCATCCATGTCGACGTGTATGATGATCTGTTCCATCCCTGTACCTCCTTGGGCATCCTGAAACCGGACTATGCTATGGGCAATGCTTTGCTGATATTTGTATGCATGAATCTATCGATACGCCATCACGGACCTCCCAATCGAACATTATAAAGAATCCATCCATAATCCGATGTCCATGAAGATCTATGATGCCTACAGGTTAGGCATAGAGGCCGGTATGACAAGGGACCTCCGCCCCAAATCGGAGGTACAGAGGATCCTGTCGGATGCCAAGGAAAGATACGAATCCCTGCCGGAGGGTCAGAAGGAACTCTTCGATATGGAGGACCTGTGGAACCCTTATGCCGATTCCAGATTCTCCGTTGGCATGGAGAAAGCGAAGGAACTGGATGCCGTCCGCCTGATGTGGGGCATAGACATCTCCTCTGCTGAGGTCCTCCTGGCAGACAGACTGAGGGAGAAGGGAGAGAGACTCGATGCCATAATAGCGCATCACCCCCTTGGATCGTCCAAGACTCGTTTCCCCGAGGTAATGATGCAGATGACCGCCATGTTCCAGAACATGGGAGTGCCCGAGGAGAAGGCATACGAGCTTGTTAAGAACAGGATGGACGAGGTCTTGAGAGGCATGCAGGGGTACAACTACAATCAGGCGGCCGATGTCGCACGCATGCTGGACATCCCGTTGTTCAACATCCACGCCCCTGCGGATAACATGGTCGAGGAATTCATGGTCAACAAGATAAAAGAGGATCAGCCCGAGACCCTTCAGGATATCATCGATTCGCTGATGAAGGAACCTGAACAGAGGATGGCCGCCAAATGCAACAGTCCGCCCATCATCCTTGCAGGGAACCCTTCTGACGAATGCGGAAAGATCATGGTGAAGATGAACGGAGGCACATCGTTCTCGAAGGAGACCTACGCTGCACTCGCGGAGGCTGGCGTCAAGACGATAGTCGCCATGCACTATCCGGACAGTCATTTCGACGCTGCGAAGGAAGCAGGAATCAACCTTGTGATATCAGGACACATGTGCTCCGACTCTATAGGGGTCAACCTAATCTGCGACCTCTGGGAGAAGGAAGGCATAGAGGTGATCCCCTGCTCGGGATTTACCCGTTTCAGCAGAAACTGATACGATGGGATGGAAGATCGGTCGGATAGATGTCGACGGCCCTGTGGTACTGGGGCCCATGTCGGGTTACACCTCGAGGAGCTACCGCGACTTCATGAAACCGTTCGGCGTAGCGGTTTCCATGACGGAGATGACCTCGGCCGTGGGCATCAACAACGCCGACTTCAAGACCGTTGACTACGTATCGTTCGACAAGAACTATCCCACGGGATTGCAGCTGTTCGGACATTCCGCCGAGGACATCTCCGATGCGGCGGCGAAGGCGCTGGCATCCAATCCGAACATCGATTTCTTCGACATCAACATGGGCTGTCCGGTGCATAAGATACTGAGGAGCGGAGCCGGGTCCGTGCTGATGAAGGATCCGGAGCTGTGCGGCAGGATAGTCTCCATTGTCAAGGACAGGACCGGACTGCCGGTCACCGCGAAGATCCGTCTGGGTTCTGACAGGAACCACATGAACTACATGGATGTGATCGAACACCTGCAATCATCCGGAGTCGATGCCATAACGGTCCATGCCAGGACAAAGGACCAGGGTTACAGCGGATATCCGGATTACGAGGAGGTCAGGGACCTCCGCGACAGGATGACTGTTCCTCTTATCATCTCAGGTAACATCTACTCCCTGGACAACGCAATAGATGCCATGGATATAACCAAGGCCGATGCGGTCATGGTGGCCCGCGGAGGGGTCGGCAATCCTTTCCTGGTAACACAAATCGATGAATTCTACAAATCAGGGAAGAGACTCCAGAACCCAACGGTGCACCAACAGATCGAATGGTGCATCCAGCTGGCCGATATGCTGATGGATGAGAAGGGGGAGGAGTGCGCCGTCAGGAAACTGCGCAGCATAGCCCCGAAATTCGTCTCCGGATGCCACAGATGCCGCGAATACAGGCTCCGTCTAGCGACCGAGACCGATGACAGGCAGAGCATGGTGGAGATACTCAAAGAGATCGATACCAAGATGGGTCTGGAGCAGATCAACACGGATGGTAGAAGGACCTACTACAACATCTGAAGGTCGTACCATAAAGTCTAAAAAACCGCCCTATGTTATGACGTTCGATGTTCCTTCTCGCAAAGAAACCTAGCACGGTCCAGAAGATAGTAGATATCAACATCCATTGGTCAGGTGATGATCCGTTCACATTCATATCGCACCACCATGACACCTATCCCAAAGGGAACGCCCAGATGGCTCCTCCTCTGGAGACCATCCGCGGCAGGAACCTGGGCAGGGACTATCAGGAGAGGATGGGTTTCAGGATGTACCACGGCCGTGTGGTACCGGGATTCCCCATGCATGCGCACTGGGGATACGAGACCGTAACGATCGCAGAGAAGGGATTCGTGGACCACTTCGACACCGAGGGGAACAAGGGAAGGTTCGGCAACGGGGATATGCAATGGACATTGGCCTCCAGCAGGTACGAGCACTGCGAGATGTATCCCCTCCTTGACCAGGAGAATGAGAACCCTGTCCACATCACGCAAATCGCCATCAATCTCCCGCTCGACAGGAAGAACGGCGACATCCATGTCAACACCGTATGGTCCGAGAGCATCCCCGTCATATCCACCGAGACGTCTGAGGTAACGCTCTATTGCGGAAGATACGAGGGAAGGGAGATCTACTCCCCCAATCCATCATCATGGGCATCCCCCGAGAACTCCGTCAGGATAATGAAGATCGTCCTCAAGCCCGGAACGATATTCGCACTGGACCCTCTCGAGGACGGCATCGACAGGAACCTGTACTACGTATCCGGAAACGGGGCAACACTTGAAGGGACCAAGATAAAGACTTGGCTCAGATACAAGATGAAGCGCTGCACTCCTGTGAACATCGTCAACGGTCCGGAGGAGTCCGAGTTCTGGATCCTGGAAGGGAAGCCGATAGGCGAGAAGCAGGCGAGCTTCGGACCCGTCATCCTGAAGGACCTCGACGAGGTCAGGAGTTCCATGGACGAGATCAGGATCAAGGAGTTCCAGGAATGGCCGTGGGGAGTCATGGATGTCACCAATCCTCTTGATATGGGGAGGGAGCTCCACCGCAAGGACGGCTCCGTCGAAAGACCCATTTAAAATATATTTAGAAGGCCCATACAGGACCCATGAATGGGATAAACAAGACGATCATGGCGGTCGTCTCGTCAATTGCACTCGTGTACTCGGGGCTATGCTTCTTCTTGACGCTCCACGGGTACATCAACGGAGAAGGGGACCCTATACACTTCTATGTCTTCTTCCCAACGGATTTCTCCAACATCAACCTGGAGACATTGGGATTCGATATAACAGACTGGATGATGACCACGATACCTGCGCTCTATGACGGCATAGGCGGCATCGGAATCTTCCAGTGGATGTACGATAAGATCTTCGAGCTGATTACAGACATCGATTCGAAGATGAAGTTCTATAGCGTAATGGTCATGCTGCTCATCGGTTTCATCCTCGCAGCTGCCGGTTTCATCTCCAAACCCGCTTCCGACTGTACCGGACAGACCAATCCGGCGGAATATCTCTGGACCCACAGGCCCGACGCGTTCGCCAAGTGCCTCACGATGCCCTGGGGACTCATCATCGGAGCCTGGAACAAGAACAAGATCCTGGTAATCGTACCGATCCTGCTCCTGCCCCTGTACGCTCCCTGGGCGCTCATGATCACGATAGCGCTGATCATACCCTTCCTGCTTGTGAAGCTCGTCATCAGCTCAAAGATAAGCTCAGCGGCCAAGAAGGAGAGCATCGAATACCAGAAGAACACGGATTTCGGAGTCTGTCCCCACTGTAAGATGAGCTTCGAGAGACCGAAGGTCAAATGCAAATGCGGACTCATACTGAATTACCCCGTGCCCAACATCTACGGATACTCGATGCACTACTGCAACAAGGGACACGAGATCCCCTGTACCAGCGGTAAGAGGGCCAATCTCACAACCATCTGTCCCCACTGTGCGAAACAGATCCAGACCAGGGAGGCACGCCCTATCACCATCTCCATGGTGGGAGGAACGAACACCGGAAAGACATCGCTCATGCTCTCCGCCGTGGATACGATAACCCGCTGCGCCAGGACGGTCGACGTCACTGTGGACAGCCCCTCATCCGGACTGTCCAAGGAGGCCATCTCCGCCAAGGACTATGTCCCCAGGACCGTACCCGGGGAGACGGAATCTCAGATCCTGTTCCTCAGGTCCATGAAACTCCAGGACAGAGAGATCGTCTTCAACGACGTGTCGGGAGTGGAATTCCAGCCGGCCGTGGACAAGGTGCTCTTCGAGGAGTACTACAACTACACCGACGGATTCATCTTCACATTCAATCCTAAGTCATTCAACAGGGAATACCTCAGGGAGACGCCCCACGAGGTGTTCGACAGCTTCCATTACATGTACACCACGATCAGGGGCATCGGACCCGCAACGAAGACAGACATACCCTTCGCCGTGGTCGCCACCAAGAACGACCTCATGAGCCCCAAACTCAGGGACGAAGATGTAAGGCAGTATCTTTTGGATAACGGCGAAGAGAATTTCGTGGCCGTGGTGGAATCCCTGTTCAGCGAGGTCAAGTACTTCGCCGTGACAGCTCACGGATCGGACTGCGGATCTTCGATGAGACCTGTATGGTGGATCGTTGAGCACGTTGACAAGAAACTGACGGAACTCATACCTTCCGCATAAATATGAGAAACGGTTGGTACGGCTATGGTCAAATCGGTCAACGCATCGCACATCCTGGTGTCCAACGCAAGGGATGCCGAAGGTATCATGATCCGCCTCTCCAAAGGAGAGGATTTCGCACAGCTCGCCAAGAGGTTCTCCAAGTGCCCCAGCAAGTCCAAGGGCGGGAACCTCGGATGGTTCAGCAAAGGCGAGATGGTCCCCGAGTTCGAGAAGGCGTGCTTCGAAGGACAGAAGGGACAGGTCGTCGGACCCGTGAAGACGGAGTTCGGATACCATGTAATAATGATCAACGATCAGAAATGAACCCTTACGCCTGGACATGTCCAGGCGGTTAATCCCATTTCTAATCAGCCATATATGAATGCAAACGGATGAATCGCCATCCTCAACATTCCAAAAGTAAATAGAAGTTTGTGATATATTAATCCCGCAGTCCCACCTCTGCGGTTCGTAATTTGTTTAAGTTACAAGCCATCCTGAGTCATATCGTCGGCCAGAGCCATCTTCCTCGGATCCACGTATAGGTAGTGGTTGCGAGTGATCTCGATGCTGCTGTGGCGCATCTTCCTCTGTATCACGAACTCATCCGTCTTGCTGTCATACATCGTCATGCAGAAGAACCTGCGGAGACTATGAGTCGACAGATCGACCCCGACCCTCTTCCCCAGCCTCCTCACAATCTGCCCTATGGCATCGGGAGTCATCGCCCTGCCCCTGTAGTTGGAGCCGTTGATGAACAGCCTGCCGTCGGATGAATCGCCGTATCTCGATACGGTCTTGGACCTGATCTCCAGATACCCGTCCAAGGCCTCTCTGATCTTCGGTCTCAGAGTGAACACCGCTTTCTTCCCTTTCCCGACACCCTTGCCCCAGACGGTCAGCCTGTCGCCCTATATGTCCTGCAGCCTTATGCCTGCCATCTCGGCCCTGCTGACCCACAGACCGCTAGCACTGGCCAATGCACTGGATAAACTCCAGAACTACCGTGCACCGAACAAGGAGCTGAAGACGAAGTACGCTGATTCGATGATAGTCAACCACTTCCAGGACAAGTACTTCGTGGAGAGGATGCTCAGAACGCACCCTCCGATGGACAAGAGGATCAAGAGGCTCAAGGAACTGGACGCGAAGATGAGGAAGGAAGGCATCGACACATCCATAAAGGACCCGTTCGTCAGCGAGAGGATGGAGGCCACCATCGGAGATAGGGTGAACTCCGAAGAATTCAGTAAAGCCCTGTCAGAGGCCTGCGATAATCTGATGGGGGAGATCAGGAGCATCTTCCTGGACACCTTGGACATAGACGTCAAGATGGCCAGAGGCATCCTGGCCAAGGCAAGCTCGGATCCGAGCATGGCGATACTGGCATCCATGATCTACTATTACGGATACAGGAAGATGGTGGCGGTATCGTACGACAAGGCCTTCGATTTCGCTTCATACGCCGCGAACAACGGTGAGGAGATGTCCTTCATGTTCCTGGGCTGTCTGTATGCGATGGGCAGAGGAACAGAGACAGACGTTCACAAAGCGCTCTATTGGCTGGACAGGTCCAAGCAGACTAAGTACCGTACGGAGCTGACGATCACTCTGGACGGTCGCACTTTAGAGCTGTGAAACTCAAACGGGCCCGTGGGATAAAGATAGGGCGGGCCCGACCTTTCATTTATCGGTACTGACAGGACGAAATGACTCGGAAACGGAGTTGGACGGTATGATTCTGATTATATGGGCAGGCCCCTACCGTCCTTGTTAAAAGGATCAGAACTCGTCCAGATCCCAGGAGTAATCGCTGTCCTTGTTCTTGATCGCCTTCAGCTTGTAGTTGTTGTCATCCACAGATATCTTCCTCTTGAACGCCTTGAACGTCTGGGAATTGATCCTCACGGAGACCTCGTGCTTCCCCCTGCTGAGAGGGACGGATGCTATATCCCCTCCGTGCACCACGGCGACCTTGTCCCCGTCTATGTAGACGGAGAACTTGTCCTTGAAGAACCTCTTGTCCGCTACGGATACGTCGATCTTCAGCTTCCTAGACGACCTCACCACCTGTGCGTCCGGATTCGAGAGGGCGTCATCGATTCTCTTCATCAGAGCAGTATCGCCGCAAAGGCCCCTGGCCTTGAGGAAGAACATCTCCCCGCTCCCTTCCCTCATGCCCTCGGCTCCGCACCCTTTCAGATACCATGCGTATGCGTTCCTGCTGTCGATCTCTATCGCCTTGTCGGCATACTCGGCGCATCTGGCGTAATCCCTGGACCTCATGGATGTCTCGGCGATCTCCAGGAACGGCTCAACCTTGTGGGATTCGATGATCACCTGCCTCTGGGCCAGGGCCTCGGAAAGTATGAACATGTTCCCGCAGTAGTTGCAGTACATCTTCTCCAATGTGTCGTTCACCTTCAGTTCCGCCCCGCATTCGGGGCACTTCATAGATATTATGGGCATCTCTCTACCTCCTGTCAGCAGTATCCGGGCGGGACCTCTCCCGCCGGAACGTCCTTCTTGAAATAGTTTCCAGAATCCGGCGAGGATCCTGTGGCCATGTAGGATTCGATATCCTTCAGATCCTTGCTGGACACCGAGCTGTGCACCCTTGAGAGGGCGAATTCCAGATCCTCCATGCAAAGGTCCTGCACATCGCTGCCGGAGTCTATTATCTGGATCCTGTGCATCTTGGCCGTCCTGCACACCTCCTCCACATCCGCCGCGTTGAACCCTTCCGTCTTGACCGCAACGTATGCCAGATCGATATCTTCGGCATGGGGGATCTTCGAGATACTGTTCCTAAGGATTGTCTCCCTGGCCTCCCTGTTCGGAAGCCCCACATGGATGTGGGTGCTGAACCTCCCGGACCTCATCAGCGCCGAATCAATCTCCCACGGACGGTTCGTCGCCGCGAGGACCATAAGCTTCCCGTTGTGCTCTTCAATACCTTGCATCTGGACCAGGATCTCGTCTATCATATCGGTCTGCCAGGGCTCGCTGCTGTTGCCCCTGGAGCGTCCGAGGGAGTCGAAATCGTCGAAGAATATCACCGCCTTCTCGTCCTCCCTTGCCGTTTCGAAGAGCTCTCTGATATTCTTCTCGCTCCTTCCGACGTACGCGTTCCTGATATCTGTGGGATTGACGCTGTAGAACTTAGCGTCTGTCTCCGAAGCGACCGCTCTGGCCAGCATGGTCTTGCCGGTTCCCGGAGGGCCGTAGAGGAGCACTCCGGTATTGCCCTCGAGACCGTATCTGTCGAACAGCTCCGGATGCTTCGACGGCAGGATGAGGCTGGCATACATCTGTTCCTTCGCCTCCTCCAGCCCGGCGATGTCATGGAATCTGGTATCGGCTACCTTCATGGGGCGGAACCCTCTCCCGTTGTCCTCGTCCCTGCCGATCACATTGAACTCGGGGAATTCTATGTCCTCGAACGGATCCCTCTATTGCTCTATGAACCCGTTGTGCCTGTACTTCCCGTCCTTCCCCCTGCGGTATATCTTTCCGGAGATCAGCATGTCCTCCGGCGGCTCCTTGTCTGACCCGAGGAACTCGAAAGGCACTTCGCAGTCGAAATCGTCATCGACATACAGCTTCTTCGGCCTGCATCCTTCCCCGAACGCATCGGGATGCACATACTCCAGACGGTCGTGCAGGCACAGCATGTCCATGGAATCGCATTCCGCCAGACAGTATGCCCCGAGGCTGCTGATACCTTGCAGATGCAATCCGATCCTTCTCGGCTCCGGCGTCACGAATATCAGTTCGGTGGCCTTGGCGTTCATCAGAGAGATGGAGCTGTAGCTGTAGTTCTTGTTATCCGAATCGACGGATATCTCCGACAGAATCCTGCATCCGAGGAAGGCCTTGCCGGTGATCCTGGACACGTTCTTTCCCAGCCTTACAAATCTGAGGTAAGGGTTGCCGCTGAAGGCCAGATCCGCTACGGATGTTGTTGCCTCCGCGGTCTCGAAACTCTTCTCCCTGCAGCCTCCGGGATACGCTATCAGCCCCCAGGCCTTGGTATATAGCGAGCCCTTGTAGGAGATTATCGGACCTGTGGCGCTCTCGGTCTCGAATCCTTCTATCGATATGCACCCATAGAACGCACCGGGTTCGATCCTCCTCAGACTCTTCGGGAGGGCCGGAATCCTCAGCTCCGAGCAGCCCCTGAACGCATCCTTGCCGATATGCTCCAATGTGCTGGGAAAGGTTATGCTCCTCAGTTCCGAGCATCCTTCGAACGCGCTGTCGCCTATGCGCCTTACTCCCTCCGGGATCGATACGCTCACGATGTGGGTGCCTTTGAACTCCTTTCCGATCTCGTCCCTGACTTCAGGGGCCGCCACGGTCCTGCCGCCCATAGCTTTCGCTGATATGCTACTCATGTTATGTCTCCGAAACGTGAAAATGAAGCCGTTTACCGAACGATTATTTCAAAGGATGAGATTCCCTCGAGGAATACCCCTCCAGGAGCGTGTACTCCAGATCGTCGACCTCGTCGTAGTCCCCAGCGGTTATCCCCAGGGAATAGACATACTTGTATCCCGGGATCAGATCGTCTATCTGACCCACGAATCTGAATGGATATGCATCAGGATTCTTCAGCCTGACCGTGCCGATGTACATCAGCCCCTTGTCGGTGATGACCTCGACAGCCGCATGGAAATCCAGCTCAACATCGTGCTCGAATAACGGTACGTTCAGGCCGTCGGCGTATATCCTGGCCGTGCCTCCGCAGCACATGCAGAAGGAGTCGCATTCGAATCTGTAGAGCCCGGCCTTCGCCTCTTCCTCGCGGCGCAGAAAACGATGGCGAAGCAGGGCTCGATGTCCATTCTCGGCGCGCAGCGCGTCGTGCGGGAGGTCTTTGACATGACGGGGCTTTCCGGCATTCTGAACATTGGCTGACCGAATTTTCAAGGAGCAACATGGCAGAGATCACCGAACAGCAACGCAGGCACAGCGCGGCCCATCTGACGGCCCGCGCGGTTATGAACTTGTTTGAGGACGTCCAGGTCGACATCGGCCCCGCGACGGACGAGGGCTTTTACTACGACTTCGACCTCCCCCACAGGCTCTCGCCCGAGGACTTCCCGAAG
>CALAVG010000020.1 GCA_937892275.1 uncultured Methanomicrobiales archaeon
GGTGTCGATGGTAATGATAGCGTGATGATTGACAGGATTTTATAAAGAATATACCATGGACGAGTCGATGGAACCACTCAGCTTCACATCCAACAGCGTCTTCCTGGACAGGGGACGCCTTTATACGATGTCCATGTGCCCCGGCAAGAGGATCTACGGAGAGAGGCTGTTCACCATCGCAGGCACCGAATATAGGGAATGGGATCCAAGAAGGAGCAAATTGTCCGCCTATCTTACGGTAGGTGGAAAACAGTTCCCGTTCAGGAAGGATTCCAAGGTGCTGTATCTGGGCGCCTCCAGCGGGACCACGCCCTCCCATGTTGCGGATATCTGCTCGGAAGGGAAGGCCTACTGTGTGGAATTCGCCCAAAGGATGTTCAGGGACCTGGTCGGGACATGCGAGACGCGTCCCAACATGATGCCCATATTAGGGGATGCCACCAGACCCGAAGAATATTCTATGTTCGCCGATTCGGTGGATATCGTCTATCAGGATGTGGCCCAGAAGATGCAGGCCAAGATCCTCTGCGACAACATGGATGCGTTCAATGCGAGATACGGTATGGTGGCCGTGAAGGCACGTTCGGAGGATGTCACTGCATCCCCGGAATCCATCTTCAAAGAGGCCGAGAAGGTCATACGCGACAGGGGTTACAGGATTATTGACGATGAGCCCTTGGATCCTTTCGAGAGGGCCCATGCCATGATAGTCGTCGAGAGGGAATGACATGAGGACAGCCTACGCAATCGCGTTCAAGGATGACAAGTTCCTGATGGTCTGGCACAATAAGCGCAACGGCTGGGAGATGCCGGGCGGACATGTGGAAGAAGGAGAAACTTCCGAGCAGGCCGCGGCAAGGGAATTCCTCGAGGAAGCAGGATATGAGATCGTGATCGTGGCCACCCGCGACATAGGCTACTGCGACGTATGCGCAGCGATACTCGGGGAGAAGGCCAGGGACGAGTGCGAGATGAGATCCGAACTTTTCGATTCCATTCCGGAGGAACTGTCCTTCGAGAGGGAAGAATACGAGGACACCGTACCCTGGGCTAGAAGGCAGATCACCACCGGTTCGGGACTATGAGAGCCTCAAACACCCTTTATATACTTCTTCTATAATCGCATGCGTAGCCTCGCCGCCTAGATATGATTCGGAGGATCACACTATGGCAAGAATGCATACAAGAAGAAAGGGAAAATCCTGCTCAAAGCACCCTATGGTTTCCGAGAATCCCGCATGGGTCGTCCTCAACGCCACCGAAATCGAGGACCTCATCGTGAAGCTCGCGAAAGACGGAATCATCTCAGCCCAGATCGGACTCATCCTCAGGGACCAGTACGGTGTACCTGACGTTAAGCTCGCTACCGGCAAGACGATCACCGAGATCATGGCAGAGAAAGGGGTTGCACCTGCTCTTCCCGAGGACCTTTCCAACCTCATGAGGCGTGCTATCTCACTGAACGTCCACCTCAAATCCAACAAGGGAGACATCTCCAACAGGAGAGGACTCCTTATGATCGAGGCAAAGATCAGGAGACTGGAGCGCTACTACAAGAAGAATGGAGTCCTCCCCGCAGGCTGGAAGTATTCTCTCAGCAATGCGGAACTCATGCTCAAGTGAGTTATATGGAGACTGAGGTCCCCTCAAAACTTCTTACAACCTTATCACATGCCGCGGACATCGTCCGCGGACATGATTTCATTCAGATTTATTCACACTACGATGCAGACGGTGTATCCGCCGCATCGATCGTCGCCCAGACCCTTCTGAGGGAGGGTAAGGAATTCCGTGCTACGCTCTTCACCACGCTGAACGACTACAACATGGACATTATCAGGAGCACCAAGGCCGACTGCATCATCATCACCGACCTCGGAGCATCATACATAGATCAACTGGATGCGATGAAACAGGACATCGTCGTCCTCGACCATCACACCATCATATCGGAAGCTCAGCGCATCTGCTATGCGAACCCCCACCTCTACGGCATCGACGGTATGACCTCGGGTTGCGGAGCGACCATGGCGCTTCTCTTCTCGGTCGCCATGAACGAGAGGAACTGGGATCTGGTGCAGGTCGCATTCGCCGGAATCGCCGGTGACAGACAGCACATCAAAGGACTCTCCGGACTGAACACCTATCTGCTCGAACAGGGCAAGAAGAGGGGATTCATCGAGGAGATGCCCGGATCTCTCATCCCCGCAGGGGATCTTATGACACAGCTCTTCCTCGCCACCGACCCCTACATCAGAGGGATCAGCGGCAATGAGGCGGGAGTGGCAAAACTCCTGGACGATGCTGGGATAGACCACGGCAAATCATACATGGACCTGACAGACGATGAGAGGAGGAAGCTGTCGTCCCTCATAGCGGTCAGGCTCACCCAGCAGGGAATGCTGGAACAGTCCATGAACGAGATCGCCCGCGACAGATACTATCTCAAGGGATTCGATATGGATGCCGAGTATCTTTCCTCTGTCCTGAACAGCTGCGGCCGTTCCGGATTCGGAGGGATGGGGATATCCGCAGGAATGGGCGACAAGAAGAGCATCGAACTCGGTGCCAACCTCATGAAGGATTCCGACAGGGACCTTGTCCTGAACATGGTCGAACTTGACAAGAGGGGACTGAACCAGAGGGAGCACTTCCAATGGTTCGACAGCTCCGACTCCGGATTCACCGGGATGCTGTGCGGAATATCGATGCAGTGCATCGGAGACCCTGACAAGCCCACAATAGGCATGAACCGCTCCAAGGAACCCGTCAACCTCTCGTCGAGAGGTATGTGGGGACAGCTTGACAGGGGGATCGACCTTGCCGTCGCTATGAGGGAAGCCTGTAACGCTGTGGGCGGTGACGGAGGCGGTCACAAGATCGCCGCCGGCGGATCGATACCTTCTGAGAAGGTTGAAGAATTCTTGGATGTCCTTGACAGGATACTCGAAGAGCAGCTCAGCTCCTCCAAGTGACCTCGACCTCATCGGTCCTGAACCTCTGGTTGATCTCGGTATCTGCGATATCCATCCTGACACCCGATTCATACATCTCGGAACCGAGCCACGCAATCATCGCACCGTTGTCCATGCAGAATCTCCTGTCGGGGCAGTACATCTCTGCTCCGCGGGCCTCAGCCATCTCTCTGACCATCTCTCTGAGACGCATGTTCTGGGCGACACCTCCTCCGAGAAGGACCTCGTCCTTACCGATGTGGGCCATTGCCCTCTCGGTGACCTCGGTTAGCATGGCATACGCGGTCTCCTGAACAGATAACGCTATGTCCTCCAACGGGACACCTTTCCTCTGAAGTGCGAGAGCAGCTGTCATCAGACCGGAGAATGCGACGTCCATGCCTTTCACGGAATACGGGAGTTCGTGGTATTCTTTGCCCTCTTTAGCGAGCTTCTCGAAGGTGGGTCCGGCGTAGAATCCCATTCCGAGATCCCTTCCGAGCTTATCGAGCATGTTCCCTATACCGATATCCTGAGTCTCGCCGAAGATCCTGTAACGTCCTTCTGCGAAAGCGATGACCTGGGTGTTTCCACCTGATGCATAGAGCAGAGCGGGATCGTCGCATCCGCATAGGGCACGGCCGATCTCAACGTGTGCAACACAGTGGTTCACTCCGACGATCGGGATGCCCATGGTGCATGAGAACGCCCTTGCCGCGGTGGCAGCGACACGGAGACACGGACCCAGCCCGGGACCCATCGAGAATGATATCACGTCGATGTCCTTCGGTTTCAGCCCGGATACATCGAAGGCCTGTTGCATGATCCTGGAGACCACGTCCACATGGTGGTTCGCCGCCTCTCTCGGGTGGAGACCGCCGTTCTTGGGTCTGAACATGTCCAGCTCATTGGCTAGGACATTATGGTCGGAATCCACTATCCCCACGCCCAAAGTGTGCGCGGTTCCCTCGATGCCCAGTGTGATCATCGCCCTTCAATCCTGCTGTGGCTAAAAAAGTTTATGTACTGTAAGTATATCGTCCAATCATCGGACCCGTGGTCTAGGGGTTATGACGTCGCATTGACATTGCGGAGGTCGCCGGTTCAAATCCGGCCGGGTCCACCATCTTTCTTCACAACTACTCTTGCATCTGATTGACATTTCTGGACTGCGGTTTTTCACTCACGGCAACATGAGAGCATACGACCAACAAAATGGCGTCCCAAAGAATTAGTCAATCAAATTAAACTGTTGTCTAATGATTTCATCAGAAATTCTACGAAAAACGTTAATTTTTGGAATATTCTTTGATATTTCGCAATAATTTTGATACTATTTTCAAAAATAACGAGACTTTATACGAAATCCGATTAAGTTTAGAAATCATTATATTATATTCAGATGGTGAGGTATGCATAGATTGACGGCCGTATTGCGGCCAACACAGTCGAAATAGATTGAAGGGTAACAAATGGATTACAAAGAGATTCTGGACGATATATTCTCTCCTTTGAATGAATATATCTGGTATATCGCCTTCGTCTGTCTCATCGGTCTTGGACTGTACTTCCTGTACAGGCTCAAGTTCATGCAGGTCGTTCACATCAGAGAGAATGCGAGACTTGCAGTCACTGGTGTCAACGACAAGACGGACGGCAAGAAACTGTCTTCGTTCGAAGCGTTCTGTTTAGGAATGGGTGCGCGTATCGGTGTCGGTAACATCGCCGGAGTCGCCACCGCAATCGTCACCGGAGGACCCGGAGCGGTCTTCTGGATGTGGATCTTCGCACTCATCGGTGCCGGAACCAGTTTCATGGAGTCCACAGCGGCACAGATCTACAAGGAGAAGAAATCAGACGGAAGTTACTACGGAGGGCCTGCTTATTATGCAACAAAGGGTCTGAAGAAGAGATGGCTCGGAGTCGTACTGGCCCTCCTGATCACATTGACATTCGGTATCGGATTCGTCGGTGTCCAGGCCAGTAATTCCTCTGCGGCGATAGTTGAAGCATTCCAGATTGATGAGCATATCGTCGGATTCGTCATAGCTCTCATAGCAGGAATCGTCATCTTCAGCGGTACCAAGTCGGTCGGAAGAATCTCAGCGAAGGTTGTTCCCGCGATGGCACTCTTCTGGCTCATATTCGCCGTGGCAATCATCATCACCAACTTCAGCAATGTCGGTAACGCATTCGCCATGATCTTCGAGTACGCCTTCTCCGCACCTGCACTCATCGGTGGTGGACTGGGTTCAATTATCATGGTCGGTCTGAAGAGAGGTGTGTTCTCGAACGAGGCCGGTCTGGGATCCATCGCGAATCTCGCAGGAACCGCGGACACAACCCACCCTGTAAAGCAGGGACTCATCCAATCCTTCGGTGTCATCGTCGACACCATCATCGTCTGTACATTCACCGCCGTCGCTGTCCTTTCATTCGGCAACTGGGAAGACCTTATCGCTATCGGTAAGAGCGGATCGAATCTCGTGCAGGAGGTTGCATCGCAGACCCTCGGATCATGGGCACCCACTGTTATCGCGATCTTCCTGTTCGTGTTCGCATTCACCAGTATGCTCGGATACTACACCATGTCCGAAGCCAACCTGAGATTCGTGAAGGATCACAATACTGTTGTGTTCATCCTACGTGTCGTGGTCATCCTGGTTGTGTTCTTGTCCTGTACAATCAGCACCGCACTAATGGATCTGATCTCCGATACGTTCATGGCAGCCATGGGAGCGGTCAACGTGGTCGTAGTCGCCCTATTGGCAAAACCAGTCATGGAAGCCTACAAGGACTATAGGGAACAGAAGAAGCAGGGTATCGAAGAGCCTGTCTTCCACAAATCGGCCCTATCGGACTCCGACGGAGTCACCGAGTGGGAAGATTGATCGAAATAAATTACGGGGGGAGACCCCCGGTTCTTTCTTACAATTCAGAATTCACATTACGACGATGTTCTCGGAGAGCACGGCCTCTTTGTGATCCTTGCGACCGAGGATCCTCTCCAATTCATCGGTGTGCTTACCGGCGATGGAAGATAGTTCCTTGGAACCGTAACCAGTTATGCCTTTGGCGATCCTGATGCCGTTGCAGATGATATCGACGACCTCACCCTTGTCGAAAGCTCCCTCAACGGCCTTGATGCCAACAGGGAGAAGTGATTTGTGATCCAGGACGGCCTCCTCAGCACCCTCGTCTATGACTATCCTTCCGGATGCATGTGCGGCCTTGATCCACCTGCGCTTCTTCGATATCTCGGTGTCGGAAACGAAGATGGTTCCCACATCGTCGCCTGTGACTGCTCTATAGATTATCTCCGGCTCCTTGCTGGAGGCGATGATCATGCTGCAGCCCGCATCCCTGCATATGATCGCTGCATCGAGCTTTGTCCTCATACCGCCGGTACCGAGGCCTGTGCTACTGTCGCCTGCCATACCGCGCACGGAAGCATCGACATTATGCACCTCGGGAACTAGCTTCGCATCGGGGTTCTTCGTTGGGTCAGAATCGTATAATCCCTTCACATCGGAAAGGATCACAAGAAGGTCCGCATCGGTCCTGCTGGCTATTATAGCTGAGAGAGTATCGTTATCACCGAACTTAATCTCGGTGATGCACACTGCGTCGTTCTCGTTGAATATCGGTATGACGCCGTTCTCCAGAAGCGAATCGATGGTATTGTTGAGGTTGATGGCGCTCTCCCTGTCTGAATATGTATCGAGTGACATCAGGATCTGACCGACGATCATGCCCTGTCTCTGGAAGCTGTCAGCCCACCTCTGCATCAGGATGCTCTGTCCCACAGAGGCTGCGGCCTGTCTGATCGGGATATCGTTGGGATTGGCCTGGACCTTCATAGCGCTGAGACCGACCCCGATGGCACCGGATGTGACGATGAGAACTTCTTTACCTTCATCCTTCAGCGCCCTGACCTGCTCCGCGACGGAATCCATGAAGTCAATCGAGATGGTCTTCCTGCCCTGCATCAGGGAGGTGGTACCAATCTTGATGACCACGCGTTCCACCTTTCCTAATGTGTCCTTCCTGCTCACAGCGGATACCTCCTTTGGGATTCCTTATGCTTGAACGGCTTGGCGTTGGCACCTGCGTAATCCTTCACGACTTGTCCGTTCCCGATTAGGACGTATTTGTAGATCATGAGTCCTTCCATACCGACGGGTCCGCGTGCATGGATCTTGTTGGTGCTGATCCCGACCTCCGCTCCCTTCCCGTATCTGAAACCGTCGGCGAAACGGGTGGATGCGTTCACATAGACATCTGCGGAATCCACCATGTCGGCGAATACCGATGCCTTCTGCATGTTCTCGGTGATGATCGCATCGGTATGGTGCGATCCGTGTGAATTGATGAAATCTATCGCTTCCGGAAGACCTTCCACGACTCTGACGGATATGATGAGGTCGTTGTACTCCTAGTCCCAGTCCTCTTCGGATGCCTCCTTCATACCGGGAACGATCTCCCTCGACCTCTGGTCGCCTCTGACCTCCACCTTGTTCTCCGCGAAGATCTCCGCCATCTTCGGCAAGAACTCCTTGCATACCTTGGCATCAACAAGGAGGTTCTCCACCGCGTTACATGCCGCAGGATATTGGATCTTGGAGTCCAGGACGACCTTGAATGCCTTCTCTATATCGCACTCGTAATCGACGAATATATGGCATATTCCCGAGGAATGACCCAGCACCGGGATCCTCGTGTTGTCCTGTATGTATCTCACGAATGAATTGGATCCCCTTGGGATCATGAGATCGATGTACTTGTCCATCTCAAGTATGCTGCTGACGTCCTCCCTCGATTCCATCAGCACGAATCCGTCTCCGGGAGCCCCTTCCGCTGCGGCGGCATCCTTCAGGATGGTGAAAAGGGTCTTGATCGTACGGGAAGCCTCGCTGCCTCCCTTGAATGCCACGCAGTTACCCGATTTCAGGCACAGAGACATTATCTGAGGCACAACATCCGGACGGGATTCGAACACCACTCCGAGCAATCCTACGGGGCACCTCTTCTGATACAGTGTGAGATTGTCATCCAGATCCAGAGCTGACATGATTTCTCCGACAGGATCGGGCAATGACATGACGCTCCTAATACCTGCGACCATGTCGTCGATCTTCTGATCGTCGACGATCATGCGCTTGTACAGTGCCTGGGGAATCTTGCCTTCGGCCTACTCCAGATCCTTCCTGTTGGCATCGATGACCCTTGCATGGGAGGAATCCAGGGCATCCGCCATACAGGCCAGTGCATTGTTCTTGGTCTCCGTCGAGAGGATCGCCATTCCAACTGTCGCCGCTTTGGCCTTCTTGATCTGCTCCGCTATATCGGTCATCTTCAGGCCTATGGACGAAGATATTTAATAGAGTAATCATGTCGGGTGGTTCAAGCCGAGATAGCCAAGCCCGGTATGGCGGCGGTCTCGAAAACCGCTGGGCCTCGCCCTCGGGAGTTCGAATCTCTCTCTCGGCGCCATTCTTACCTTCTGGCACCCCTCATGGCGAGGAGGTGCGTCCTCACCATGATGATTCATTCTCCCGCGAAAAACGTAGCAAGGTTGCCGATTTTCCACAGTGAAATTAAAGGGTTTCGTGGAGGATTTACGAAATCCCCCAGTCTCATTCGACCTCCGATGGCGCAGTGCGCCTGCTATCGAATCCTCTCGGCATCTGGGAGTCTGTGTACTCCTGAGGTACCTTATCGAGGTGCTCGAATGTCTTTGCGACCTGCTTGACGGCGACCGAGTGCTTGACACGGGCGTAGTGCTGCTCGGTGGTCCTGGTGCTGAGGTGACCCATCACCACGCTTACCACTGAGATCGGCACATCCGCTTGTTGACCTTCCTGTTGGTCATGGGAGGTCCTCCAGGAGGCCGTCATCCTCGGAGAGACCTTCGTCGGCGAGGGTCCCGGATATAACTTACAGATGCCAGAGAATTGAATTAATTATTAGAACACAGCACAATCGAGGTTTACTACAGATTCTGATAAACTGCTAGCAAATTTTTTATTCTTAGGTCTTTACTTATTTAATATACATTAGCAGTTCGGCTTCGGCAGAGACTCTAGGACGGCCTGAATGTGTCCGTCAATGTGGTAAGAGTGATATCATGAATTAACGGTTTCACAAATTGAAGCACTATACCGATCCATTGATTCAGACCCTCCG
>CALAVG010000021.1 GCA_937892275.1 uncultured Methanomicrobiales archaeon
CCAAGGGAGTCCTGAAGCAGTATCCTCCCGCAGGACCTGCGGACCCCGTCGCCCAGATCAAGGACGGACGCCTGGTCATCAAGTACGAGCCCCCGACCGACAGCAGGGGAGTCACATACGCAATCTACAGGGAGAAGAACTCCCTTCCCAACGTGACCGAGGAGACACGTCCCCTGACGGAGATCCCCGGTACTGTCTACACCGACAAGACGCTCGAGCCCGGTATAGAATATTACTATTCAGTGTACTCGAAGCGCTGGGGTATCCTCTCCAGGGAAGCGGCCCACTTCGGACCGGTCATATTCCTGGCAGAGGTAGAGAGGGTCACAATCGACCAGATCGACGGCGGACTCCGCCTCATGTACGAGAAGCCCCACGGAGCGACACGCGTCCGTGTTTGGAGGGGAGACAGCACCACAGGAACAAACGTCGAGCTTCCCCTCAACGGAGAGACTGTCTACGACGATATCGGCCTGACAGGCGGTCAGAAGTACCACTACCTGTTTGTAGCGGAATACGAGACGCGCAACAAGGTCGAAAGATCCGAGGGAGTCATATTCTCCGAGACCCCGCTGGATGCTCCCAAGCCCATCCGCGACATGGGAATACAGTGGAACAAGAACGACGGGACCTACACGGCCAAGTGGAAGTCCAAGAGCCCTGTCATGCTGTTCTGCTCCGAGAAAAGGTACGCCATCGCCGGCAACATGGTCAAGATGGAGGACATCAGGGCCTGGATGAACGAGATCAAGACCATCCAGGACTATGACGACGGAGCCAAGTTCAACCTTCCCGACGGTACCGTCCAGTACATCTACCCGATAATCCCGCTGGGCAGCATGGGTATCAAGGGAACCGAGGTCATGGTTGCCAACCTAAAGCCGTTCAGGGACGTGGAGAAGACCATCAGCAACAAAGATTGCATACTCACCATGAACTGGCCCGACAACGCCATCTCGGCCAAGATCGTCATATCGAACTCCGTGGTCAAGGACTACAACGATCCCACAGCGGAGATCCTGACCGTCAGTCGCGAGGAGTACAACGAGGACAAGCTCATCAGGATTCCTATGGGAAGGTCGCCGAAGAAGTGCATCAACATCTTCGCCACCTACAACATCAACAAGGATATCCTCTACTCGAGAGGAATCGTGATCGATGTGTACTCCGGAGAGTGCAAGAAGATCCACTACACCCTGGATGCAGGGAAGAAAGGGGCAGTACTGGAGCTCACAGCAGACCAGACCGTGTCCAACATTCCCCCGATATGCATCAGCCGTGTGGATGTCGGTATCCCGCTCCGCAAGGAGGACGGTGAGATACTATGGTCCGCCCAGGCACCGGTATCGTTCGCCGGAGGCAAGGCCACCATCACCGTCAGTCTCGGAGGACACGCGGATGCTGAGCACATGAGGGTGTTCTTCAACAGCGACGAGGACTACAACCTGTACAGGTTCGTACACCCACTCTACGACAGGAGGCGCGATTGAATGGCTAAGAAGGAAGTTCAGACAAAGAAGGACTACGTCTGTCCGTATTGCTTCACCAAGGTGGACATGAACAACATCCACTATATCTGCACAGGACCGACCTGCGCCAAGACGTTCGCGTCCAATGCGATCAGTTCCAGGAACGAGAAGGAGATGATGTACGTCTCCAAGAACGGAGTGAACGAGATCGACAGGGAGAAGAGCCTGGTGTACGGAAAAGACCCCTACGGGCCCGATGCGGTCATCGCGAAGCAGCACATCATCAGGAACTCGTCCGGTTACTGCGACATCTGCAGGAGGCCCGTGTACGTGCGTGTGTGCCCCACATGCCACAACATGATACCTCCGGGGGCCGAAGATGAAGGGAACAGGATATTCGTCATCCTCGGACCCAAGGGTGTCGGTAAGAGCCACTACATCGCGGTGCTAATCAATCAGCTGAAGAACGTGATCTCCTCGGAGTTCCACGGCGTACTCAACGCTGCCAACGACAGTACCACGATCAAGTACAGGGATGTCTACTACCACAGACTGTTCGAGGAGAAGAGGAAGCTCCAGCCCACGCTGTCCTTCGGAAGCTCCGCTGACGCGCACGAACCGCTGATCTTCTTCCTGAGGATACTCAACGGTGACAAACCGCAGGTATTCACCTTCGCGTTCTTCGACACCGCGGGAGAGGATCTGGTCAGCACGAACAGGATGATGCAGGTGAATCTCAATGCGTTCATCTCGCTGGCCTCGGGTATCGTGTACCTGGTCGATCCGATGCAGGTAAAATACATCAACCAGAGACTTCACGTGGACAACAAGCCCAATGTGGGCGCCAGTGCCACCGATGTTCTCAACAACATATGTCAGATCATACGTAACAACAAGAAGATCAAGGGCAAGGACAAGATCGACATCCCGATCGCGGTCAGCCTGACCAAGTCGGATGTCCTCATGAAGGTCCCCGAGAACGAGGAAGAGAGCAAAGTCCTGTTCGGACTGGGCTCATCGCTCCACATACCCCGTGAGCGCGGAAAGTACGATGCTGAGAACTTCGAGCAGATTGACGCCGAGCTCGAGGAGTACATCAGGAGGACCATCGGACCCGAGTTCTTGCAATTGGTCCGCAGCTTCAAGGAACACTCGTTCTTCGCAGTCTCCGCGCTGGGATGCAACCCGACGGGCAGCACACTGCCCAGGGGCGTCTCACCACAGAGGGTCGAGGATCCTTTCCTTTGGCTGCTAAGCAGGGAGGGACTGAAATGAGCGAGAGATTCAGCAACATCCTGTCCGGGAAGTTCCAGCAGGTCGATCCCCGTCAAGGGGTCAACGTGAAGGTTCCGGACGAAGCGGAGTTCGAAGCACAGAAAGCGGAACAGGCGAGAGAGATAGGGGCATCTGCACCCGCCGTCAGGAATGACGACGAGCTGAAGGAGATGATCTCATCCCTAAAATCCCAGATCGAAGAGCTGAGGGCATCGGTGGATTCCATCAGGAGCACACCCGCCGAGATGCCCGACATGTCGGCCTTCGTCACCACAAGAGAACAGGTCAAGAGCCTAACAAACGCCATCGACAGGCAGAACGTGGAGATCACCAACAAGCAGCTGGTCAACGCAATGGGCCAGATATCTGCCATGAGGGAGGATTTCTTCAAGCTCTGCACCGGGATGGAGAACAAGATCGACACCATGACTGCCAAGGAGGTCCTGGATTCGTTCAAGGCCTACGAAGTGGACATGGAGAACATATTGACGGACGGGGGGGTCTTCATAGGGCACTTCCCCTACGAGACACTGAACACAATCCATCAGCGCATAGTGGAGGTCGTACCGACGAACGACCCGGACAAGAACGGGAAGATAGCCGAGAGGCTCTCTGACGGTTACAAGCTGGGCGACAGGGTCCTTTTCAAGGAGAAGGTCTCGGTTTGGAAGTACGTCGAATCCCTGGCGCATGAAACCCCTTCGGAGGAGCAGCAGCCCGCACCCGAGCTGCCTGCCGTGACGGCAGAGGTGCCCAAGGCGAATAATGTTTCAGCAAAACACGTTAAGAAAACCTCTTCCAAGAAGAAAAAGACCAACGTTAAGGAGGACAAAGAATGACAGAATATAGCATCGGTATTGACCTCGGTACGACCTACTCGTGCCTTGCATACATTGATGAGGATGGGGACCCGGTAGTTGAGAAGAACTTCGAGCAAGAAGACACAACTCCTTCCGTCATCCTCTTCAACGAGAACGGAGAAATCATCGTCGGATCGCCCGCAAAGGACATGTCCGTCATGTACCCCCCGGAGAGGGTCATCACCTCGATCAAGAGGCAGATGGGAACAGACTACACCGTGAACATCGACGGTGAGACATACAACCCCATCATGCTCTCCGCGGTCATCCTCAGGAAGATGATCAACGACTTCAACGAGAACCACGGCTGCGACGTCAAGAAGGCGGTCATTACCTGCCCCGCATACTTCGGACAGAACGAGAGAGATGCGACCAAGACCGCAGGAACCATCGCAGGACTCGAGGACGTCACAGTCATCAACGAGCCTACCGCGGCAGCAATCTCATTCGGATTCGGAAACGCCAACGACGGTAAGAAGAGGGTACTCGTCTACGACCTCGGAGGAGGAACATTCGATGTCACCATCCTCGAGATCGACGGATCCTCATTCACAGCCGTTGCAACGGACGGAGAGAGGTTCCTCGGAGGAAAGGACTGGGACGCGGTCATCGCCAACATCATCAAGCAGAAGATCTCCGAGGAGACCGGAATCGACAAAGACTCCCTGGACGAGAACGAGGATGTCAAGCAGGCGCTCGTCAATGATTCCGAGACCATCAAGAAGAGGCTCTCCACCGCGGAATCCACCAAGGGAACATTGACCGTCGACGGACAGAAGGTCGTCTTCACAGTCACCAGGGATGACTTTGAGACCGCATCCAGCGGACTCATCCAGACCACCATCGAGATCATCGACCGTGTGCTCGAGTCCAAGAACTTCACCATGGGCGACATCGATGAGATCGTCCTCGTCGGAGGATCCTCCAGGATGCCCCAGGTCAAGAACAGCATCGCTGCCAAGTACCCCTCCGCTAAGATCAACCTCTACGACCCCGACCAGTCGGTCGCAAAGGGAGCAGCGATCTTCTCCAAGTCCAACGCACTGATGCCTGAGGTAGGAGCGGCCGCAGTAGCAGGTGAGGCAGCACCCGTCGAGGGAGCGATCAACGTCCACAACGTCCTGTCCAAGACCTTCGGAATCAAGGCAGTGTACGAGGACGGATCCGAGATGATCTCCAACATCATCTTCAGGAACGAGATCCTGCCCATAGAATCCGTGAAGACATACTATCCTGTCGACGACGGTCAGAACACCATCATGGTCGAGATCTACGAGGATGCCGCATTCAACGACGAGAACGGAAGGAAGACCGAGATCATCGAGGGAGCACCCGTAGGAAACTTCATGATGGAGCTGCCAGTGGATGTCACCAAGAACACCCCTATCACCGTCAAGTTCACTGCGACCAACGAGGGAATCCTCATCGCATCCGTGGACTGTATGGAGCAGCACTCCGACTACCAGATCGAGAACGAGATGACCATGTCGGCCGATGAGATCAACAAGTCCATGGGCCTGATGGACAAGGTCACCAACGCAAACTGATCGTAAACACCGGGGAGGGCATTCCCCTTCCCGGATCTTTATCCGCTGTTTTCTCAGAAGATAATTCGAGAGCATCCGCTGCATAGTGGGTGTTTCTGATTAGAGAAGAATGTCCGTCCTCAGCCCTCTTCGTCAGGCGTCGGGACGATGATGACAGGACACTTCGAGTTCTCGACTAGATCCTGGGAAACACTGCCCATGACTATCCTGTCGATACGTGACCTGTCCGGTCTTCCGACAACGACCGCATCGCATTGGAACGAATCGGCGACCTCAAGGATGGTGTCCTCGGGCTTCCCGACCTCGATGATGGTGTGGACATCAGTGGCGCCGTTCACCATCGCCTTCTTCTGGGCCTCCTGCATGTATTCCTGTACGGAAGGGTCCATGTCCTCGGGATTCATCTGATCCTTGGAGACGACTGTTAAAATGTACAAAGGCTCGCCGAGCCCGATCGATAGTTTCGTGGCGTATTCTAGAGCGGCCTCCGTGTCGGACTTACCGTCGTACGCTATCAGTATGGACATATCAATGAGAATATCGAACCCATAGAGTAAAAAGGTTTAGCCGAATCGGCCACGTTTTTCACATTTGGAAAAAGAATTGCCAGTCGTCAGCAGATGTAGAAGGTCCAAAGTAGATTGAATTATATAGAAGAACAAACGAACATTCCTTATATCAGCACTTGTTTCTGAGCATTATGTTCGTATACATATTGGGCGGATTCCTAGGAAGTGGAAAGACCACCCTTTTGATGAAGCTAGCTTCCATGTACACAAAACGCGGACTCAAGACCGCGCTCCTGGTGAACGAATCAGGAGAGATCGGTGTGGATGGTGCCACCCTCAGAGCAGAGGGATATGATGCGATTGAACTCCCTGACGGATGCATCTGCTGCTCCCTCTCGGGAACGCTGCAAACTGCGCTGAAGAACATCGAGGACGACATCGACCCCGACATCATCATCGTTGAGCCCACTGGACTGGCCCTGCCGTTCAAGGTCAAGGATCTTGTGATCAACTCAGGTGTCGAGACCGAGGGGATCTACATCATCGGTATCACCGATGTGGAGAGGTTCGGACTCCTCATCAGCAAGAAGGAGGAGTTCATAAAGAGACAGATGTCCGGAGCGGATTTCGTACTCATCAACAAGATTGATATCGCGAAACCCGGACAGATAGATGATATCACGGCCTGGTTTGAAAAGGAGTTCCCTGAGAAGGAGATCTTCGTTATATCTGCCAAGACCGGAGAGAACATGGAATCAGTTTACGGGATGATGAAATGAGCGGAAAAAAGACATCTCTTGAAGAGGCGAACGGAGTCGCCACCGGAGTCACCGGAAGAATCGGCTGCTGGAATGCGGATTCCGAGGCCAGACTTTGCAACGCTATGCTTACAGTCGGAAAATGGGTCGAGTCAGAGGCAGGAGTGCTCCTTGGACACATCAAGGCGGCAGTCACACTTGACGACGGTTCCGGTATCACACTGAACCTCACCGACATGTCCAACGGAGTGGAGAAGCACGGAGAGCTTCCTCCCAAGGACAAGGTGAACTTCACATTCATGTCGGCAGTGCTCGATGTCGATGAGCACGAGCTCTACCACACAATGTACCACGCAGTCGACGACAGCGGACTTCTATACGAGATCGACGAGCAAGAATGCCACTGCCACGACCATCACCACCACGAGCATGAGCACGGTCACAAACATCAACACAAAGAGGGAAAGAAAATGATAGTCAACAACTACTACGGAGGATACTTCGAGCACCACTGCTGCTGTTGCTGCCACTGCGACTGCGAGGAGTGCGACTGCGACTGCTGTCACGACCATCACCACCATGAAGAGGAGTGCGACTGCCACGAGCATGAGCACCATCATGAGCACTGCGATTGCGGATGTGACTGCGAGGAGTGCGATTGTGATGGAACCATTGTCAACAACTACTACGGCGAGTACCACGTGTACCACTGTTGCTGCCACGACCATCACCACCATGATGAGGAGTGCGACTGCCACGAGCATGAGCACCACCACCATGACCACGATCACTGCGATTGTGGGCACGACCATCACCACGAGTGATTGAAACTTTCAACAGGCCCCTCAGGGGGCCTTTATTTTACGATACGCTTTGTACAGTAATCGAATCAGTGTGTGGCGCCACTATGCCACTTTAATAATTCGTACTGACTCTGACAAGAATAATAGAACCTGACCTAAACACATCTTCTATACGCGTGTGCGCGTATGCACGACATAGCTCCCGCTGTTTCATCACGCATTCCCATTCTACACATGGGCGATCCGAAGGTCGGTTATGCGGATCGACCGGTTGTCGGAATCTTCTTGTGGCCCCATTCCGGGGCTTCATGCTCATGGATATCGCTGAAAATGGCCTCTGTGAGAGGTGTCCAATTGCTCAGAACCGAATCGTAGCGCTTGCTTTCGTGCCTGAAACTTGTAAGTGTTAAATGACCTAGCTCCAAAGCCACCGTCTTGGTGGAGGCGACATAGGATGTCGCCTTCCTGCCGGACCTCGCATCCACATTCCTGAACTTCTTCCCCGCACAGTATCTGGCCATCGAGAGGGCCGCTTCGGCCAACAAGGCCAGTATCATCGAGCCCTCTATGGACGCATCCGCCCATACCCTCAGCGGCTTGATCCCCGATATCCGCTTGAGCGACGATATCGTATGCTCCACCAAGCCCCTCTGACGGTATTTCCTCAATGCCTCCTCAGGAGGCATTTCCTCGGTGCTGCTGAGCTTGAAAAAACCTCCTCTGATGCCCACTTTCTCCATGGCCAACTGATGGACATACTCCTCCGAGTACACGCTTATGTCGAAATCCTCGATCCTCTCGATGGTCAGTGTGGCGGTGTATCCCGGTATCTGCCTGACCCTTCCGAACTTGGATCTATGCATGCCCTTCTCCTGGATGTAGTTGTAGTCCCTGATGCCCCTGTTCACCGATTTCATCACCTTGGAGAGCGAGGCATTGAACAGGTCCATGGAGAAGAACAGGTAATTCGTCCGACCGGACGAATCGAAGGTGTGCCTATAGCAGAAGACATCGAACTCGCTCAGGTACTCGAACTCGTGTATCCTCTCCTCGATGATCCTATCATCGGATCTGTTCATCTTTACCCTGGTCAGCATGCTGTCGCCGACCTTCTTCGCACGCTCGATGTTCTCGGCGGATGCCGCACCGTTGTCGGCGATGATCATGGCGCCGACCTTGGCCATGGTGGCCAAGGAAGCTAATTCAAGGCCCTGCTTCTTGTAATCGTCCAATCCTCTGATCCCGTTGTTGGTTATCAGGCTGGTTATCTCTGGGATTGCCTCGCGGTACTGCTCCTCATCGGAGATGTTTCCGGCGAACGGCCTGATGTAAATCGGAATGTCCAACTGCGTCAATATGGCGACCGTGAATTCCACCTGGAGGTCCGACGGACCTCCATCCCTCGGGTGTCCGAGCGCACCCATTTTGGATTTGGGACCATACAGGATGACTGCTGAACCGTCCACGGCAACATCATAGTCATCTATCTCGAATCTGTCCGTGATGCCTTTCCAAAGCACCTCGAGTATCCGCTCCCTGTTGTCCCCCAGTTTCTTCAGCGCACGGTCTATCGTTATCTGCGATACCGAATCGGTCTTCTTGAATCCGATCGCCCTTCTCACTGAAGGGTCCTCTAGCCACCTTGAACAAGCATCCATCGAGTTGTCGGCATATAGGGCGTAAGTTATGAGTGCGATGACGATGAGGTCTAACCTAGGGGCCTTTTTGACTTCCCTCTTGAGGCTCCTCAAGAACTTGAGGAGCCCGATGAAGTCGAGATAATGCCGGACCGTCCTTATCAGCCCATAAGGAATAGTCTTGTTCTCGTTAGGCTCCTCGTCCACAAAAGAGAACGAAAGCGCTGTCTGTATGCTGTTGTTCCTGACGGATTCTCTGTGTTTCTTGCCCAAACTACCTT
>CALAVG010000022.1 GCA_937892275.1 uncultured Methanomicrobiales archaeon
CCGTCCTTAAAATGTCTTATGACAAAAATATGCTCTATCCGTAAAATGTTTGTTCATTAAAATTCGCTCTATCCGTAAAATGTCTCACATTTTGTGAAATCCGCGGAACTTCTAGGCGAATCTGTCTGCAAGGACACACAGGGGGTCTCGGTACGGAGTTTGTGGACCGGGCCTATGATGACTTAGACAATCGTTCGATTCAATCGGGTCTGATTGATTCTCCCCTGGAGAGCTGTTCCGCCAGAAGGAAGGTCTGATACAGCGGTATGGACAGTATATCCGTGGCAGGATCGTACCCGTAATTGCCGGAAGAAATCTTGACTGCGGTATAGCGGGGATTATTCGCCCTGAAAGCATCCAGAGATCCCAACTTCCCACCGGTCTTCTTCACATCTATCGGCACAGCATACGGACCGTTCTGGACTACGAACTCCATCTCATGGGAGTTTTTACCTGTCCAGTAGAAGAGTTTGATACCTTTGGCCACCAGTTCATCCGCGACATAATTCTCGTAAAATATCCCAGACAGGGTATTGCGTTTGTCCCTTACCATGAAATCTGAATACGGCAGACGACTCTGATGTACGAACGTGCCCTGATCGGCCAGATAATATCTGAACAGGCCCTCTTCGCCCTCGGTCAGCGGCAGCGATACACGTCCCTCCGTTTTCCTGGAGCGGTTGACCACTCTGGCCAGTTCGAGCCACATGTATGCATTGAAATAATCCCTGTTGGACTTTCCATGTTCGATCTGCCCGATTTTGAAATTCTTATTCTCCTTGTTCAGCTGTTTGAAGATATTCTGATAGATGCTGCGGGTCTTCATTATGGTCTCGTCGGACACGTTGTACATACCCATATCCGCCAGATAGTTCCCGTACACCTCGGAAATGACCTTGGCTGCATCCACATATGATCCCGTCCTGATGAAGCGGTCCACGACCTCGGGCATGCCTCCGATGGCGAGGAATTCATACAATCTGTCGAGTGCCATATCGTGGAATGCAGCGTCCATCTGACGGTGAGAAGTATACGATTCGCGAATGGTATCTAGAAGCACAGGATTGGTATTCAGGAGATACTCCTCGAATGTCAGAGGATACATGTTCATGACATTCACCTTCCCCACAGGGAATGAGAACTCCTCTCTTTTCTTCATCCGATTCACCGCTACTCTGACGAGTGAACCCGTCGCAATGACGGGAAGCCCCCTATAGTCCTGACAGAAATACTTCAAGGATACTATCGCCATAGGACACTCCTGTACCTCGTCCAGAATCAAAGGGCACTCCGGAGATACTTTCTTGTTGAATCTGGCTTCTATGTATTGGAGATATTTTACGGGGTCGCAAGTGCCGGAGAAGAAATCTCTACTCTCACCGTCCTTGAGAAGGTCAATGTAAATACAGTCCCTGAACCTCTTGGCGAACTGCTCTCTCAGAAGATAGGTTTTACCGACCTGCCTGGCACCGCATAAAAGCAGCGGTTTGCGGTCTTTGCTTTCATACCACTCGTTGATAGGAGCCAGAATCAACCTTT
>CALAVG010000023.1 GCA_937892275.1 uncultured Methanomicrobiales archaeon
GATACTAAGCAATCGATTCTGACAGTGAACATGATGAATGGTTCGAAGAAGATTCTATCCGTACTGGTCATCCTGATGATGATCGTTCCTACAGCAGGTGTGTTCCAGACCGACATATTCGGTCAGTTGCAGGCAGACGACAGTGGGACAGACATACAATGGGTGGACAGTGACGGAACAACGATTGTATGCCCCGATGTATTAGCAGAGGTCTTCGGGTTGAATCCCAATCCCTCGTCGATAACGGATCCGTTGAACAGCACTGTGGTAGGGATATCCCCAATGGAGTTCGTTTCCAGTGAGGGATCTGATTCCATACATGTATCGGAGATCGGAGCCGAGGTTGGTTCCTACAGTCTGGGAGACTGGGATTCGAATATGGATGATTTTACGAGTATTGCCGTACAGTTCTCAGCCCATCTGGATGCGGATTCGGACACAGATTGGTACTGTTCCATCATAACGAACATCTACTATGGTTCTGCGCACATTAATGCCATGAACCTGGAGACAGGAAAGTGTATATGGCGCTCAATGACCGATAAGGGCCCTCTTGGTTTCCAAGAGGGTTATGACAGGAATTGGCTGGAATCCACGGACATCTATCCATATGCTGTCGGTGATTTCCTTGGTAAGGGTTGCGACCAGATCGCCGTCCTGATATGGCATGAACTGTGGATACTGTGGTACGATCCCGAATTTGGAGATCTATTCAACGAAAAGATCATGGACATAACCACAGGGGAGTGGGATAGTGCTTCCGAAGTCGGTACCTGTCCGGTCTCCATGATCGCAACCGATATCGACTTCGACGGAAGATCCGACATCGTTATGGCCATAGAGGATTACAGCAATTCGGTAGGATCGACCACCATAACGGCATTCAGTTTCCCATATGTGGATCCCATATACGTACAGAAGGTCAACATGCGTACGATCGATCTTAACGTCCAAGATCCCAAGACATCCAATGTCATCAAATCGACGATGACATCCATCGCAGCAGGCGATATCGATAACGACGGAACCCCCGAACTGGTCATAGGAGGTTATCTCTGGGATCCCAATCATACCGATTCCTCCTACACATCCAATTGGTCCTATGGTGCGGGCGAGCTCTACCTGTCGTATATGGAGATGTCGGACCTCAGTGCCGGGAACCTGAATCTGAAAGGCATAACCGTACTGGGTGATGATGACGGTTCCGCTAGGACCCGTATGAAGGATGTATCGGATTGGAACAAGTATTACGATCTGGATGATCACAATCTTTACGACACGTCGATCTATCTGGACAGCGGGGACATCAGCCGTTCTCCCAATTGGTTGAATTGGACGATCCCCATGGCCGCAGGCAGTCTGTCCGGATCTGTGAACGGACGTACCTGCGATCAGGTCTATTTCGATCTGAATGTGTACAGTTTCAACGGATCCAAGTTCGTGGTGTACTATGAACCGACAGGTCTGACTCAGGTACCTGATAATAACAACGTGGTATGTCAATCCATAAAGTTCGGATTGTTCACTCAGCAGGACCCTCTGGATTTCGAGGGGAGGGCTGAACTGTTCATCG
>CALAVG010000024.1 GCA_937892275.1 uncultured Methanomicrobiales archaeon
GCACTGAGACTCAACAGGAACTGATGATAATATCGGGAAAAGAGTGAAAGGATAACACCAATAACCGCAGGACAAAACAGCCCCTTCGGGGGCATCTTCCTTTTCCAATCGAATATCAAGAGCAAGAGGTATCATCTGGGTGCCGGACACCCAGAAATCCGAACTCACATGGATTCTTCCAAAACACCCTGGAGTATCACATGTGGAGTCCCGTGATCATCCACAATGTCGCAATCCACATCATAAACATCGTGGATCATCCTCTCCGTGATCACATCCCTCGGATCGCCCATAGCATAGATCTTCCCGGGCCTCTGAAGGACGATCACCTTAGTGGCATACTTCGCCGCCAGGTTGAGATCGTGACTCACCGTGAAACACGTCATACCCGTACGGTCCGACAGCTTCCGCAAGAACTCCGACACATACAGCTGATGCCTGATGTCCAGATTCGCCGTGGGCTCATCCAGCATAAGGATCTTCGATTCCTGCACCAGACCGCGGGAGATGGACACCTTCTGCCTCTGACCCGCAGACAGAGCGTTGAAATCCCTGTCTATCAGATTCTCTATCTCCATCGCCTTCAGCGCCTTTACGGCGACAGCAATATCCTGCGGCGTGGTGCGCCACTTCTGATGCGAGTACCTTCCGATAAGGACTGTATCCAGAACGGACATCACATTGAAATCCGATGCCATCACCGGCACATATCCCACCACCTTGGAGAGCTCCTTCAGCGTATACTCCTCCAGAGGCCTGTCACAGATCTCGATGGAACCCGATGTGGGTTTGATAATTCCATCTATCAACTTGATCAGAGTGGACTTGCCGACACCGTTCGGACCTATGATGCTGATGAATCCGGGTTCGTCTATATCGAACGACACACCGCTCAGCACCTCCTTATCGGAGTATCCGAAGGTAACATCCTTAAGGGAAATGATAGACATCAGCTCCCCCTCCTCTGCTTGATGATCAGATACAGGAACAGCGGACCTCCGATGAACGCCGTGATCACACCGACCTGTATGGTGGAAGGCTGTATCACTGTCCTTCCGATCACATCCGCTATCGTCAGCAACGCCGCACCGAATGCGGCGGACGCCGGGATCAGATACCTGTTGTCGGAACCGATCACCAGACGGCAGATGTGCGGACTGACCAATCCGATGAATCCTATCAGCCCTGTGAAGCTCACCACTCCCGCGGTGAGGAATGAGACCACCAGCAATGAAACCAACCTCAGTCTGTTGGCATCGATACCGATGGAGCGCGAACTCTCGTCCCCTGTGGACAGTACGTTGAGCTTGCGCGCGGATAACTGTAATACGAGATAACCGACGGTCACGAACGTCAGCATCGTTCCCACCTGCATCCATGTTGCCCCATCAATGGAACCCACGGACCATGCGAATATCGCAGCCAATTGATCCGGTGAAACGAAGAGCTTGATCATCGTGGTCATCGCGTTGAATATGTACATCACGGCGATTCCCGCCATGATCATGGTCGTCGGCGATGCGCCCCTCATCTTGGATACGGCAAGGATGACGACCGTGGGGATCAAAGAGAATACGAAAGCCCCTATGACGATCGCATAGGCTCCGTTGGCGACGGATACCCCGAACCCGATCGCCAATGTAGCTCCGAACGAAGCACCTGAGGAGATACCGGTAGTATAGGGATCGGCTAGAGGGTTCCTCAGGATGCTCTGCATAACCACACCTGCGGCGGCAAGACCTATTCCTGCAAGGATCCCTGTGCAAATCCTCGGAAGTCTCCATTCGAATATCAGGTAATCCGCATCGGCATCCTGGATCTCACCGAAGAAGTGATCCCAGACTATCCTGTATGTGTCCAGGAAATCTATCGGATACGTACCGATGGAC
>CALAVG010000025.1 GCA_937892275.1 uncultured Methanomicrobiales archaeon
GTATCCTGCCGTGGTGATTGGTCCCCAGGACAGTCCGCATATGTGCAGATCCTCGGGAAGGATCCTGGCGGTCTCCTGCAGCGCTTCAACGAATACTTTCGTAAAACTCGGACATTCTGATGCGACATTCGGGTCGTAGAAGGCGAGACCGTCTATCTGTTCCGCCGTCTTTGCGATAGGTTCGAGGATCTGACCGTAGTCGTTCTCGGGGAAGCGTACGCTCATCCCCAGATCCTTGAACGGTACTTGAGAATCCAATACCGGTTTGACGAAATCGGATTTCGTCTTCAACGCATGATCAACGGAGACCTTAGCGGAGATCTTGGGATCCCACCTGGCCTTATCGACGGTCACACCCGCACTGCGCGCAGCAGTGGCCAGAACGAAGTTGTTGACCGGTGTCCTGTCTGTCCTCTCGTGATTCAGTGCCGCTTCCACGCAATCCCTGTGACCAGCATCTATCATGAGTTCTGGAACTCAGTTCAGCCTTAAAAAAGTCATGCGAGACGGGACTGGATGTTCTCGACCACCGCATCGGTGAACTGCTCGGTGGTGAGGTCCCCTCCCACGTCCGGGGTCCTCTTGTTGTCCGCATAGGCATGCATAAGCGAATCCAGCACGGTATCGGATTCGGTGACCAGTCCTTTCAACCTGAGCATAGATGCCACCGATTGGATGGCCGATGTGGGATTGACGAAACCATCCTCCACGGTCTCCTCGTATTCGGGTCTCCTGCTCGGCATGTACAGCCTGTATTCCTCCCCCACGAAGCATGTTGGAGCAAGATAGCCGTACCCGGTGACGCTCCCCAGGATCCCCGCGGCGACCTGGTTGTAGAGATCGACGCAGAGCACGCACTGTTCCTTCGGCGGATCCTTGATGGCCCTGGCGGCCCAATCGCCCACGTTCATTATCTCCGTCTCGTACTCCTCCGCAGGGAAGGCGTTCTCGAAGGATTCCCTGAACATTCCGCTGCTCAGAGGGAAGAAGTCCGCCTTCAGGAGACATGTTATCCTCTTGATGCCGTTTTTGTCGTTGTTCAAACGTGCCAGATGCATCATCCTGTTGTAAGCTAGATCGGA
>CALAVG010000026.1 GCA_937892275.1 uncultured Methanomicrobiales archaeon
AGGTCCAGGCTTTAGTATCCAGATCGCCTACCTCGGCGAAGCGGATCTCCTTGTTCCTGGTGCCTGCATCAAGACACAGAAGGACCAGGGCGTACGCCCTGAGCCTCATCCAGTCTGCTGGATCGATCTCCAATGCTTTCTCCAATATCGCCTGATATGTTTCGTCCTGCATGGTGCCCTTGCGCCTGTTGCCCTTGATCTTGGGCTTGAGTTCGGGGTTGCGGTCGAGACATAGATCCAGGTTCATGTTGCCGCAGAACCTGCAGAGCTTGCGGAGAGCGTTGACCTCGTGGACCATGTCGGACGGACTGCGGGTCTGCATGTCCTTCCTGATGATGACCTCGATGTCCTTCTCGGTGAACTGCTTGGGGCTGGAAGTCGATATGAGCTTCTGTTCCCTCAGTCCTACGATGAAGTTGTTCATCCTGTTGTATCTGCGCGATCTGTTCGCGGCGGTCTCCGGAGAGTAGACTGATGACATCTTCTCCATGTACTGATCGGCGAATTCCTTGAACGGATACTTTCCCATTTCCTATCTTGCCTCCTGTCTTTTCCTTTCTTCCGGGTCGGCCGGTATCCTTCACCGTCCGTCCCTGTACCTATGTATGTCGTTCCTGTATATAATAACTACCATTTGTTGGTAGCTAATTACCATTAAAAAGAGATGAATTACCGCATAATCTAGGATCATTCTACTATATTTTGCCATGATACTTAACTGATTTTGGCGATATGTTTATAACAATAGGTAAAGATATGGGATACGATGACACCCGGGAACATGGCGGACTCTGACAACAAGGGCGAGGTCATCCTGAAGGATGACGATTTCGCGGATCTCGAACAGCGCTACATGATGCACATAATCATGATGATCCACAGATACCCCGGATGCCTGAAGTCGGACATCGCGGATCTGACGGATTCTGCTCATAACACCAAGTATTCCAGGGTGCAGTATCTCGTGGAGAAGGGTTACGCCATATACATGAACGTGAACGGCAACCCCACCAGGAAGCTGCAGCTCACCGAGAAGGGGAAGAGAGTCGCAGAATGCGTCGAGACCATGTACGATATCCTGAAGGATTATGAGTGATACCGTATCGGCTATCAGGGTGGTCCTCTGAATATCTGTATCAACGCTTTGCTCCGTATGTATGACGATACGGATCACAGAGTGGGATCGGGAATAGACTTTTGATACATGTTCGGGAGCTTCTGAGTGGCTTCCGCACCCCGATCGGAGAGATCGAGTCCCG
>CALAVG010000027.1 GCA_937892275.1 uncultured Methanomicrobiales archaeon
CCAAGCTCAGGATGACGCTAATCGCGTTAGCCGTGACCAGGAAGATGAGGGAGGAGTTGAACAGGAAGATGATGCGCGTCCCGATAACGTTCACCGACGAGATATCGTCAGGGGACGTCGCAACGCGTTTCACATCATTCATCCCATCGGTATCCAAACTGATCTCGTCCGATTACACCGGATTCATAATCCACATAACGATGATCTTCTCCATCTTGGTGATGATGCTGATAACAGCCCCTATACTCGGGGTGCTGTACATGGCCATGATACCTGTGATGCTCTACATCGGAAGGGAGATCACGAAGAGATCGGAGAAGGATTTCAAGAAGCAGAACCAGAAGGTGATGGAGCTCAACTCCCAGATGAGCAACGTGCTCCCCAACCACAAGACGATAAAAACCGAGGTCCTGGAGGACAAGGCTCTGGGTTATTTCGAGGAATGCAACAGGGAGTACACCGCGGCATATGTTTCATCGCACACCCGTAGCGGAATGATCTCCACCGTTGCAGGTATAATGATAAACGTGGGGTACCTGATGAGTGTTCTGGTAGGTTCCTACGCCCTTTACGCCTTCGATATGGATGTCGGTATGTTCCTGACATTCATGATCTATGTCAGGGTCCTGACGACCCCGTTGCTCAGGACGGTCACGATATTCGACAGCATGCGTGAGGATATGGTATCCTTCAGGAAGGTGCTCAGCATCCTCAATTCACCTGAGGAAGATAACGATGTGTCGGATGAAGAATTCCACATCACTGAGGGTGTGGTAAGGATCGAGGATCTCACCTTTTCGTACGGCGAAGGCCACAAGGTTTTCCAAAACGCCTCCGTGGAATTCCTTCCTGGAGAATTCACGGCGGTCACAGGCCCCACGGGATGCGGTAAGACGACATTGGCCAACATACTGATGGGATTCTACCGTCCCGAATCGGGAAGGATAACCATCGACGGTAGGGAACTCTCGAAGATCCCCCGTGCAGAGCTGGGGGTAAATCTGACCGCGGTTCTTCAGAGTCCCTGGATGTTCACGGGGACGATAAGGGAGAACATCATCTACAATCGTACATGGATCACAGAGGAGAACATGATGGCCGTAGCAAACCTCACTGGTCTTGACAGTTACGTAAGACTGCTTCCGGAAGGCTACGACACCCAGATCAGCGAAGAGGTGGACAGCATGCCTTTGGCTCAGCGCAGGATGGTAGCATTGTCCAGAGCGATTATCGGTAATCCCAAGGTACTGATTCTGGATGAAGCGGTTGCCGGTCTGGACCCCATGAAGGGACAGAGCGTCATCGATAAGCTTCTTTCCATGAAGGAAGGCCATACCCTCATAATCATAACACACAACAAGGCATTGATAGAACAGGCCGACACCGTCGTTAGTATAGAGAACGGTACTATTAATCGGCTTTAATTGGATGGAAGGGCCAGTCATTTCGATTCGGATGTGTGGCTCCACTCCGAAGAAATTGTTAACAATGTTAATGAACACAAATTATATGAAATTGGCATAAATTGTTGCATAATTTCCGAGCCAGATAGTTCGATTATTAAATAATCTTTAAATAGTCTATATATGGATACTTTTCTCGGGGGCATTCTATTGGTTATGGAACGCATTGACCTGGAAAAAGCAAAAACAATTGCGAAGAACAAGGGATTGAAACCTGGAAAGGTAAAGGGAACATCTGGAATCCAATTCACAAAGGGAAAGAACAACAGGCTTGATGTCATCGAATGGGCCGAGTTCGAGAAGATCCTCAAAGAGAGGAAGCTCGCTATCTACGAGTCCGGCGGCTGGATGAAGATCATGAAGGCCTGAACAGGCCCTTTCTGGAATTGATCAGAAACCCAAAACTCTGTCCCCCGAAGGGACGGGCCTTTCCACCTATTTTTATACGAGAAGGTAATCACAGTCATTGGCCTGACGTGCAAGGGTATCCGAGCCTGGCCAAAGGAGATAGGTTCAGGGCCTATTCTCGTAG
>CALAVG010000028.1 GCA_937892275.1 uncultured Methanomicrobiales archaeon
GGTGGTCTCCGTGACCCCGGTGTAGGTGACCGCGTATCCGATACCGATCGATGCGGCAACCAGCATTACGGCCGCAAGGGCGATGATGTGCGTGCGGTTCAAATCTGGGACCTCCTGGTGGATGAGGGCAGTGCCATCATGCTTACGGTCTCCGGAGGGGGTGCGTAGGGCGGCAGGGTCAGCAAGGAAGGTGCGGGAGCACCCGTAACCGCATCGGGGTCGACCCCGTCGGCGTTTACGGTGACGATGAACGTCGTGGAATCATCGGCGAAGATGATGACATTCCCGAGCAGGAGTATGATGTTGTAACTACCGTACGCCTCCTTGGTGCTGTCGATCGTCGGTGAGATGAGGTACTCCCCGACGTCCTGGTAGCTGGTGGATGCGAGGGTGACGAGGAAACGGGACGGGTTGTTCAAGTCCTTGGCGATCATCCCGAGGGTGGATAGCATATCTGAGGTGACGGTGACGTCGTTGCCGTCATAGATGTGCTCGATGGAATTGGTGGTAATGAAGACGGTACGCTGGGACATCGTCCAGTTGACGATGATGTCGTATGTGGCGTAGTACGGGTTGAAGGGCGAGATGACTCCCTGGTCGTTCTCGATGGTTCCCCAGATGAATCCCTTTTCGAGGGCGACCCTGAAGGTGAAGGTGCCGGCGTAGGTGTGCGCGGAGGTTCCGTTTATCGAGTATGCCTTCTTGTTGCCGACATACTGCTCCAGCAGGACGTTCTGGAGATCCCCGTTGTAGGTGTACTCGTTGTTGTTCAACGTGATCGTGAGGGTCTTGTTGACGTCATCGGCGGTACCGTAGGTGGTGAATGGGAAGAGGATTCCCAGGGTGTCGGTGAAGTAGGCGTAGAGGTCGATATCGCTGGTGATGGTGGCGGGCAGTGTGTCGTTATCGATCTTCTTGTTGGGGTCGTGGGAATCGCCGTAGTTCCAGTACTCGAACCTCATGTTGGTCTTGGCCGCCTTGGTAAGGGGGAGTTCGGTACCTACGTACCACAGTGTGGGGTTGGAGGTGGTACCTCCGTCCAGGTGGTAGGTGATTGAATAGGTGTTGGGGACCCAAATCTCGGTGTATTCGCGGTCGCCGTATGATCCGGTGGGGATCTCGATAAGGTCCCTCTCCGTTCCGGAGATGCCGGTACCGGTCCATCCGTAGAACGTGTGGTTGGCGTAGGAGTTCCCGGAGGGCT
>CALAVG010000029.1 GCA_937892275.1 uncultured Methanomicrobiales archaeon
CATTCTAACGCTGTGATATCCCTATCGTCAATCAGCCCGAAGGGCTGCTTTCCCATGTTCGGCGCAGCCGAACCCGGGGCACTTTTGATGGGGCAGTGTTTTCCACTACATAACATCCAACAAATTTCCAATAATGTATTAATATCCATGAAAATTGTAAGCGGAGTGAGGATACGAATGACTGTCTGTAAAAACTGCGGGACCGACAACGTACCAGGCAACCGTTTCTGTCAGAGATGCGGTGCCGAATTGGGAATGCCACCGGTAGGAAGTAGGAACGAATACCTTCTGATGGATAACAGACCTCAGCAGTGCGGTTTCAACCCCGGAATGGGTCAGGCACCGCACTTCGGCAACGCCCCGTACCCGCCTCAGCAATATCCTCCGCAACAGTTCGGACAGCGCCCTCCGATGCCCCCGCAGTACGCACCTGCTCCCAGGGACGATAATTCAGTCACGATCAAGTTCTCACAGCGCGAGAAGGCCCTTCTTCAGGCATACGCGCAATTCAACAAGATCCCCATGGAGGAGTTCGTAAGGAAAGCAGCCATGGAGAAGCTCACCGAGGAATTCGACAAGAAGACCGTGGACAGTGCTTACAGGGCATTCATGGAGAATCCCGAAACATACACTCTCGAGGAGGTGATGGAGAATTATGATCTGTAAGGTCACTTTCTCTGTCAGGGCCAAGAATCAGCTCGAGTTCCTCAACAACGGGGAAGGGAAGAAGATCCTCGGATGGCTCGTCGCAAACGTCCAGGGAAGCGACGATCCCCGTGCCAACGGCAGCGCGATCATCAGCGATCTTGGTGACTTCTGGCTCTATAAGGTGGAGAAGTACAACCTGTACTGCATCCTCACCGATGACAGGCTGGTCATCCTCTCGATCGAAGCGGACAGGAACAACCTGGACCACTGATGTCCTGGCATATGTGTCCCGTTGCGGGAAGTCCGCGCGCGCAATACTTATTATAACTCGGCGCACATGCAGTTCGCAGAGGATTAAAGATGACATTCTGCGGAAATTGCGGATCTGAAAATCCAGCGGAGAATCGTTTCTGCTTCAACTGTGGGGCCGAGTTGCCTCCAGCACCTGAAGAACCTCAGATGGGATACAATCCTGCCATGAACAATGAGGTGGAGCGCATTGGGGCATATGACCCGAATGCGAATTATTACAATCAGGCGCCCCCGGTCCAGCAGCAGTACCAGCAACAGCCTCCGTACGGTCAGCCCTATCAACAGCAGCCGTTCCAACCGCCAGCACAGCAGTACCAGCAACAGCAGCAACCTTACGATCAATCATACCAACAGCAGCAGTACGCGCAGCCACCCTATCAACAGCAACAGCAGTGGCCTCCGTACGGTCAGCCCTACCCTCAGCAGAGCGGAAGGGGTAAGATGGTCTTCCTGCAGGGATCGCCCAACAACAACACGAACCTCCGTTACGTCGGAATGTGTCTGTCGATCGCAGCATTTGTGCTCACTATTGTAGCATTGGCCGCGATCAATGTCATTGACAGCAAATCCCTGATTTCGTTCGGACTTGACAAGAACGGACAGATCATGATCCTGGTGTTCGCCATCGTCGCCATCGTCGTCGGTGTCGCTAGTATACTCGTCCCGATGTTCACCGTCGTGTCCGGCGTCTGTGTGATTATGACCGATGCGCTCCTCAAAATTAGTAACAACCTTGCGGTCTCGCACACCATCGATGACGGCGGTTTCGCGATCATCATGGTCCTGGCAGTCCTGATCATGGTCCTTGGAATCGCAGCATCCTTCGTTATGGGGAAGTATGTCAGATCCAACGTCAAGAATGTCACCATGTTCCAGTGCAACCTGTTCACCTGGACAGGAATCAAGGGATCCCAGATGGATCAGACCCCCTACCAGAGACCCCCTTACTACTGATCAACCGATCTAAACCCTTTACCCTTCTTAATCACCCCACATACATCGATAATCATTATATAATTAAATTGAGTTCAATCTAATTGTATCAAATAAAGGTGACCACAATGAGAATCTACGATTTCACGATGAAAGATGCGAAAGGAGAGGACGTTAGCCTCTCCGAATACAAGGGAAAGGTACTTCTGATCGTCAACACCGCAACCGGATGCGGATTCACCCCTCAGTACGAGGGACTCCAGAAGCTCTACGACACCTACCAGAAAGACGGCTTCGAGATCCTGGACTTTCCCTGCAACCAGTTCGGCAACCAGGCCCCCGGATCCGATGAGGAGATCGTCGAGTTCTGCCAGATGAAGTACAACACCACCTTCCGCCAGTTCTCCAAGGTCGAGGTCAACGGCGACAACGAGGCTCCCCTCTACACCTACCTGAAATCCCAGAAGGGAGGACTCATCGGAAAGAAGATCAAATGGAACTTCACCAAATTCCTTGTCGACCGCGAGGGAAAGGTCGTAGAGCGCTACGCACCCACCGACACTCCCGAGAAGATTGAGGCCGACATCAAGAAGCTGCTCTGAGTGTTAGAATGACGGACGACAAATACGACTGCCTGAAGCTCGAGAACCAGGTCTGCTTCCCACTCTACGCGTGTTCGAAGGAGATAATCAACCGCTACCGCCCTCTCCTGGACAAGCTGGACATCACGTACACCCAGTACATCACCATGATGGTGCTCTGGGACAGGAAGACCATATCGGTGAAGAGCCTCGGGCAGACCCTCTATCTCGATTCGGGGACCATGTCCCCGGTCCTGAAGAACCTCGAATCCAAAGGATACGTGAGCCGTACCAGGTCAAAGGAGGACGAGAGGAACGTACTGGTCAGCGTCACCGACAAGGGCATGGCGCTACGCGAGGAGGCCCTGGCGGTACCTGAAAGTCTCTCCAAATGCATCGACCTTCCGCCTGAGAAGTGGAACACCCTATACGATTTGCTCTACGAGGTCCTGGGGGCCATGAAACCTTCGGATAACCAATGAAGACATGGGGGATTCCCCCTGCCATTTTTTCAATTTTGAGATAGAATCACGGTGCCTCGATTGATCGGAGCACCGGTTTTGAAGTTTCAGAGAAGTGACTTGGCTTCCTCTGCGTCGAGGTCCAATGCCTTGAGCATGTACTGGAGTGCCTTCTTCGCATAGGGTGCACGTGCCTTGGGATCCTCCATGATCTCCCCGTACTGGGCCATCACGTTGTTAAAGTACTCGATGGCGAACTCGGAGTACAAGGAAGATGACAAAGATTCATCGATCTCCGCTGCTTCGCAGTATGCCTTCTCGGCCTCGTCGTACTTCTGGACGGAAATGCAGAACAATCCGTATGACTGGAAGTAATCCGCGCGCTCGGGATCGAGCTCCATGGCCTTCTTGTATGCTTCCATGATCTCGTCCACGTCCGCTTTCGCTCCGAACATACCCGAGGCATAGTTCCCGCACTCGGCCTTGTAGAACCAACACTCTGCATTGTCAGGGAACTCGACCACGAGCTTCTTGAACGACGAATATGCTTTCTTGAAGTCTCCTTCTTCCATAGCCTTCATTCCTGCGGCTAGTTGTTTCTCGGGAGTTGCTGCTGCCATAATGTGTTCTATCAATCCTCATAATAAAGGTCTTTCGGGGAAATCGTCAATTTGGGACTGAATGAACAGCGTTAATAACCGAAATCCCGATCGCCGAACAGACGGTTTTATATTGTTTGGAACCCGATTGAAATATCATGGATACGTGGGAATCTATCTCGACGCTGAAGGATTTCGAAGAGTACAGATTCATAAAGGCGCCTGTGCCAGTATATGATCAGGCAGCCTACGATCTCGCCTTCCAAAGATGCAAGGAGAACAAGTGCGGTTCCTACGATACGAACTGGGGATGCAACCCCGGAGCTAAGCGCGATGTCGACGAGTATTACAGAGACATCGACTACGTCGTAATCATGACCCGCAGGTTCGAGATAGATTACCATGACTCCGAACTCCTGTCCTCTGTCACCGAGGATATGCAGCGCGGATGCAGGAGGTTCGTCCTGAAGATGAGGGACAACGGAATAGACTGCGACGGATTCCTTGACGGACCATGTCTCTACTGCGGCAAATGCGCATATCCCGAACCATGCAGGTTCCCGGACATGATCATGCCATCGGTATCCACCCTCGGTATCGGCTTGGACAAGTATTTCGAGAGTATAGGCGAACCATTCACCTTCCAGGAAGGCGTCATCAACCTCTACGGATTCATATTCATCAAGAAACCGGCGGAACAGTGACGCGCGCGCCCGCATCCCTTTTTTATCATAAGCCCGATAGACCGCCGAAGGTCTAGAAATGGATGTGAAGACCGTTAGAGACGTGGCGAAGTTCGCCCATATTGCCCTCACTGATGAGGAAGCGGAGAGATACTGCAAGGATCTGGGGGACATCCTCAGCTACTTCGAGCTCCTGAACGAGGCTCCGGAGTGCAACGAACGCGGTGTCAATCCCATACTTGTGGAGGACATCGTCAGGGACGATGTGCCCAAGGTGGAGTTCGATGCGGATGAGCTCCTCAAGGATATGGACACATACGACAGGTACGTAAGGGGGCCCAGGCTGTCATGAGCATGGATTCCGTCATGAAGGACCTGAAGGCTATCAACGCCAAGTATCAGATGTTCCACGCCATGTCCGACGACATCGCAGCTGGCGATGCCAAGTTCCTTTTCTCAGCTAAGGACAATCTCACATCCAAGGACATGGAGACCTGCGCCGGATCGAGGATCCTGGAAGGATACCATCCCGTATTCGACGCCACATGCATTTCCAAACTCAGGGAGGCTGGAGGGAAGCTCGTCGGAAAGACCAACATGGACGAGTTCGGATTCGGAACATTCTCCACCAACTCCGGATTCGAAATCCCCAGGAACCCTTACGACCTGAACAGGGCCTGCGGAGGATCTTCCGGAGGTTCTGCCTGTGCAGCTTCGGTCATCGAGGACCACATGTCCCTCGGAGTTTCCACAGGAGGATCCATCTGCTGTCCCGCATCATTCTGCGGGGTGTACGGCATCGCACCCACCTACGGACGCGTGTCCAGGTACGGACTGATCGATTACGGTAACTCCCTCGACAAGATCGGAGTCATCTCCCAGAAGGCCACCGACCTGAAGAAGTACATGGAAATCATCGCCGGCAAGGACGAGAGGGACCCCACATCCATGGTCCAGCCCGAGTTCAGGACGGCATACAGGAAGATGAAGTCCGTCTCCATCCCCAAAGAAGGCATAGAGGGGCTCTCCAAGGAGGTAGAAGCGGTCTTCAAGGATGCTGTCGAGCAGCTGAAGAGCATGGGCGTGGATGTCGACTACGTCGATATGCCCTCGCTGAAGTACGCCATGCCCGCATACTACGTCCTGGCGACATCGGAAGCTTCCACGAACCTTGCAAGATACGTCGGAATGAGGTACGGACACCAGGAAGGCGACCATTCATTGAAGTTCGACGATTATTTCACCGAAGTCAGATCGAAATACTTCGGAGACGAGGCCAAGAGGAGGATCCTGCTCGGAACATACGCCCGTATGGCCGGGTTCGGAGGAAGGCACTACGCCAAGGCCAGGGAGGTCAGGCAGGTCGTCATCAATGATTACAAGAGAGTACTGGAGACTCATGATGCGGTACTCGCACCCACCATGCCATTCACCGCACCCAGGTTCGACGACATCTCGAAGATGTCCGCACTGGAATCATACAAGGCGGATTATCTCACCGTCCCGGCAAACATTGCGGGAACACCCCACCTGTCGGTCCCCTGCGGATACGATTCAAACGGAATGCCCGTCGGAATGCAGTTCGTGGCGGACCACTGGAACGAGGACGTCCTGTTCTCCGTAGCGGAGGACTGGGAGAAACAGTTCGAACTCAAGAGACCGGAGGCGTCCATATGAAGATTGGATTGGAATGCCACGTGCAGCTCCCCACCAAATCGAAGATGTTCTGCTCCTGTCCCACGGCGGACTGCGAGTTCCCGAACACCTATGTGTGCCCCACATGTCTCGGTATGCCGGGATCCAGACCTGTTCTGAACAAGCAGGTGCTTATCTACGGAATAATGATCGCCAAGATGCTCAACTGCGAGGTCAACGACACCACATGGTTCGCAAGGAAGACCTATTTCTACCCTGACATGTCGAAGAGCGTCCAGATCACACAATACGACAACCCCATCGGAGAGAGGGGAGTCTACTACCTCGACGGCAAGAAGCCCATCAGGATCACAAGGATCCACATCGAGGAGGACCCCGGAAGCACAAAAAGGACCGCGGACCTTACCTCATTAGTCGACTACAACAGATCAGGAATCCCCCTGGCGGAAATCGTCACGGAACCCGATATCGCCACCCCTGCGGAGGCCAGGGAGTTCCTCACTCAGATGGTTAGGGACCTCAGGCACCTGCTGGACATCCCCGACGACCTCGAATGGGAGGTCAAATGCGACTGCAACATCTCCGTCGGAACGGAGAGGGTCGAGATCAAGAACGTCAGCGGATTGAAGAACGCCGAGAAGGCGCTCCACTCCGAGATGGTCAGGCAGATCGCCATGATCAAGGCCAAGAAGAAGATCGTCAGGGAGACCAGAAGATACGACCCCGACAGGGATGTCACCATAAGCATGAGGGTCAAGGAGTTCGAGGACCAGTACGGTTACATCGACGAGCCCGACCTCGGTATCTGCCACATCAAGGACCTGGCGGATTCCATAAGGATCTCCGAGAGTCCCCAGAACATGATCCTCAGAATCACATCTCAGTACAAGATCGATCCCAAGATGGCGAAGCAGCTGGTGAACACGTCCATGGACCTGGCCATCCTGTTCGAGGACATCGCCAAGGAGTTCGGCACCCCGAACGCCATCAAGTGGGTCGGCGGACCGATCAGCGCCAACTGGCGTGCGATGGAGTCCCGCAGTGTCACGGACCTCGGCAAACTGAAAGAGCTCATCGGAGAGTTCTCCGAAGGGAAAATCACCGACACTCAGTGCACCATAGGCATCAAATCCTACTTGACCGGACAGGATGCCGCCGCTGCGCAAGAGGACTCCGCCGGATTGGAGACCCTGATCAATGGATTCCTCGACGAGAACCCCAAGATCGTCACCGACTACCAGAAGAACGACAAGGCTGCGAACCAGGTCATCGGGTATGTCATGAGGCAGACCGGAGGCAAGTACTCGTCCGCAGAGGTCGTCGAAGCGGCCAAGAAACTCATCGAGGCCAGATTCTGAGTGTATGGTTCGGCCGAGAGACGTTTTATCCTCGGCCGACGATACACCCTCATGCAATTCGAAGATGTCATCAATTCGAGGTACTCCGTCAGGAAATACAGCGACAGGCCCGTGGAGGAGGAGAAGCTCCAGAAGATCCTCGAGGCGGGAAGACTGGCTCCCACTGCGAAGAACATGCAGGGTCAGCACGTGTACGTCGTGAGATCCCCGGAGATGAGGAAGAAGTTCGATAAGGAATGGTGCATGCATTTCGATGCGCCTATCGTACTCATCATAGCCATGAAGAAGGAGCTCGAATGGATCAGCCACTTCTCGAAGCTCAACCGCGGTGAGACCGATGCGGCCATCGTCACGGACGAGATGATGCTCCAGGCACATGCTCTCGGTCTCGGAACATGCTGGGTAGGATGGTTTGACCCCGAGAAGGTGAAGGAGACCTTCAACATCCCCGATGACGAGACAGTGTACAACCTTCTCCCACTCGGATACCCTGCGGATGATTGCAAGCCCGGTCCGATGCACCCCTCCAGGAGACCTCTGGACGAGACCGTAACATTCCTTTGAAACCCTTAAAGTCGGGCCCTTGCCCGGCCTTTATTTTATACCCAGACAATGATTTTCTCTCATGAACAATGCGTTCCTCCATCCGCTCATCATGCTCTCTGCGGCGATAGTCGGACTTATCGCAGGCGCATTGTTCGATTGTTCCGAGGCATCCGTACTGATAGAACCGTTCCTGATGGTGATGCTCTTCGTGGTGTTCATGTGCGTGAGCATCCGCGACATCGGCAGATCGTTCTCCAACAGGAGGTTCACGCTGTCGGCAGTGCTGATAAACTTTGTGTGGACGCCTATCTTCTCGATCATCTTGGGTCTCGCTTTTGCGGAGATAGATATCAGGATGGGACTGCTGATGCTGCTGGTCACCCCGTGTACCGATTGGTATTTGGTCTTCACCGCAGCTGCTAAAGGAAATGTCCCTCTGAGCAGTGCGCTGCTCCCGCTGAACCTGATATTGCAGATAGTTCTGATGCCCGTTTACCTGGTGATCTTCTTCGACACCCAGATATCCCTGGACATCCCGGGACTGCTGTACAGCATGGTGATCGTCCTCGTCATCCCGCTGGCAGCAGCGAACATTGTGAAAGCTCTGATGCCGAAGATATCCTATTCTGAAAGATTCGGGAATGCGGTGACCGGTAACGGGGACAACCTCCAGCTGTTCTTCCTATGCCTGGCGATCGTGGTGATGTTCGCTTCGCAGAGCACCGAGCTCCTGGACCATCTGGAATTATTCGTGATGCTGCTGATTCCGCTGATAGTGTTCTTTGTCGTGAATTACATCGTATCGGCATCCGTCGCCAGGATACAGGGATTCGATTACGCTGATACCACGTCTTTGATATTCACGAGCATGGCCAGGAACTCTCCACTCTCGTTGGCCATTGCAGTTGCGGCGTTCCCCGATGCAACGCTTCTGCTCCTGGTGCTTGTCATCGCACCGTTGATAGAGCTTCCGATCCTCTCGATGACCGCAGGATACAGATTGAGAATAATGGAAAGGGTCCGAAGACCCTGAAATGTTTTCTTCACTCCTCGGGAGTGTCCTCGTACTCAGAGAGATCGAGGTCCTCGCCTGCGAGGGAAATGATCTGCAGCTCCTCGAGCTTGTCATCGTCAACCTTGGAGGGTGAACCGTCCAGGAGGGATACAGCCCTCTTGTTCTTGGGGAATGCGATGACGTCCCTGATGGATTCCTTATTCAGGAGGATTGCACAGATCCTGTCGATACCGATCGCGATTCCTCCGTGAGGAGGTGCACCGTAGCTGAGCATCTCTACGAAGTATCCGAAGTTCCTCTGGATCCTCTCGTCGTCGAGACCGAGCTTATGGAAGACCTCGATCTGCTTCTCGGCGTTATGGATACGCAGGGATCCGGATCCCAGCTCGTTACCGTTCAGACAGAGGTCGAAGCATGCTCCTCCGACGTAATCGTCGTCCAGGTCGTTCTCCGGAAGGACGAACGGGTGGTGGAATGCATCATATTTACCGGATACGGGGTCGATTTCGAACATGGGGCACTGGTCCATCCAGAAGAACTGGAATTCGTTCTCGGGCACGAGTCCGAGGTCCTCTGCGATTTTCTTCCTGAGGAATCCTCCACTCTCGTATGTGGCCTTCCAGGGTCCTGCGATGATGAACAGCAGGTCGCCCTCCTCGGCACCCATTGTCTTCTTGATGTTCTCGAGGATCTCGGGCGTGAAGTACTTCACGATGTTGGATTCGAGCTGTCCGTTGACGCACCTCATCCATGTAAGTCCTCCGAGTCCGACCTTCTTCGCGTATGCGATGTAACGGTCGACATCGTTCCTTCCGACCTTGTCGCCTGCGACGTCGGCCTTCAGGTTGATACCCGCGACGATACCGCCGTTGGCCAGGATGTTCTGGAAGATCTTGTAGGGTGCATCCTTCACGACCTCCGTGAGCTTCACGAACTCCAGCCCGTACCTCATGTCGGGCTTGTCGGATCCGAACCTCTCCATTGCATCACGGTACGCGATGTGGGGGAAAGGCGTCTTGAGCTCCTCATTGTAGAGTCCCTTCCAGATGTATGCCATGAGGCCTTCCATCATGTCCTGTATGTCCTTCATGTCCACAAAGGACATCTCGAGGTCCAACTGTGTGAACTCGGGTTGACGGTCCTTCCTGGAATCCTCGTCACGGAAGCACCTTGCCACCTGATAGTAACGGTCCATGGAAGCGACCATGAGCATTTGCTTGAACTGCTGAGGCGACTGCGGGAGAGCGTAGAACGTTCCGGGGTGTACCCTTGAGGGGACGATGTAGTCCCTTGCTCCCTCGGGCGTGGACCTTCCCAGGATGGGAGTCTCGATCTCGAGGAACCCGTTCTGCTCCAGATACTGCCTTGCCAGGTGCACGAGTTTGGACCTGAACACCATGGCCTGGATCATCTCTGTCCTCCTGAGGTCCAGGTACCTGTACTTCAGCCTGGTGTCCTCGTTGGGGAGGACCCCTTCCTTCTGATCCCCGATCTCGAAGGGAGGGATAGCGCATGTGTTGAGCAGTTCTGCTCCCGTGATGAGAACCTCGATCTGTCCGGTGGGGTTCCTGGCATCTTCCGTGCCCTCGACCCTATTCCTCACGATTCCGTCGACCGATATGACGCATTCGCGGGTGAAGGTGTTGATGATACCCTCAAGCTGCTTCACGTCCGTTCCTGCAGGGAGGTCTTCGGGGTCGAAAACGACCTGTGTAATCCCGTACCTGTCGGCGAGGTCGATGAATTGTACTCCGCCGTGGTCCCTGGAAAACCTGACCCAACCCTGTAGGCATACCTTCTTCCCCAGATCGGAGACCCTAAGTTCACCACAGGTGTTTGTTCTTCTCATAAGAGCGCCTCTTACTAATCGCACGCTATCATAATGACCTATAAAAAGAGTATTCGGACAAGCTTGGATTGAGAAGGACTGGGAACGGACTGTCGACTTTATTACGGGGTACTGCATCCAAGGGACAGATACGATGACCGACGAGATCTTCAGACATGACGGATACATATTCGACTTCGAGGCGCACGTCGTCTCCGTGAACGGCGACGAGGTCATACTCGACTGCACCGCGTTCTACCCCGGAGGCGGAGGACAGGTGTGCGATACTGGTATGATCCGCGACTGCAAGGTCACCGAGGTGTTCTACAACAAGGACGGGGACATCGTCCACGTATGTCCCGTGAACAATCTGGAGGTCGGCAAGATCGTATGGTGCCAGGTGGACTGGGAGAGGCGCTACGACCTGATGCAGGGACACACAGGTGAGCATCTCCTCTTCGGATCGCTGCAAAGGCAGTGCGAAGGTCTAGGCATCGTCAAGATATTCATCTCCCCGGAGACCAAGTACGTCATCGTGAACCAGGATCTCTCATGGGAGCAGATCAGGGCCGCCGAGGATTTCGCCAACAAGGCGATACATGATAATCTTTCCATCACCCACAGCATCATGGACAGGGATGATCCCGAGCTGGAGAAGGTCAGGATCAAGCTGGACAGGATTGGGGAGGACGAGGAGATTACCGTCGTGGCCATAGGTGACATAGACTACTCCGCATGCAGCGGGGTACATGTCCTGGAGACATCAGAACTCGAGATGCTGGTTGTAGACCGCAAGGTAAAGGCAGGCAAGGACGGCTACGAGATACACTTCAAGGTCGGAGAGGCTGCGAAGAAGGCCGCCATCGGACTGTCCAACATCGCATTGGAGGTCATCGACGTCATCGGTTGCAAGAACGAGGATGCCGCGAAGGCGGTATCCAACATGAAGCAGGAGAACGATCTCAAGTCCAGGCTCCTGAAGGATGCAACCAAGCAGATCGTGAAGAACCTCAAATCCAACGTGGTCAATGGAACAGAGGTGTACACAGCGATCATTCCCGGAGGGGACAGGAACGTGCTCAACGACACCATGGAATCCATAAGGTCCAAGGGAGGCGTTGCCGCATTCGTATCAGTATCGGAGACACTGTCGGTGATGCTGGCGTCCGGCAGCAAGGTCGTGGACTGCAAGAAGATCCTCGGCAATGTTCTCTCGCAGTTCGGAGGCAGGGGCGGCGGAAAACCTGACTTTTCCCAGGGCGGTGTACCCGACGTATCCAAGGCGGAAGAGGTGCTGAAGGCCCTTGGCGATGCGGTATCGGCAGCGCTTAACGCCTGAACGGAACGGCCGTTGGTCCCCCTTTAAAATATAAATAAAGAACCGATGATGAGGATAACATGGGCGGAATGAAGATCAACCCTCGCCAGATGCAGAAGGCAATGAAACAGATGGGCATCAAACAGAACAGCATCGACGATGTAGTCGAGGTTGTCATCAGGACCAGGACCAACGAGATCGTCCTGAAGGGTGCCGATGTCATGTGCGTCGAGATGGGTGGTACCAAGAGCTACCAGATCTCCGGACCCGAAGTCATCAGGCCTCTTGGCGGAAACGGAGCGGATTCCGCACCTGCAGTCGATTTCGACGCATCCGACGTGGACCTCGTCATAAGTCAGACCGGATGCGACAGGGAGAAGGCCATCGAGGCATTGACCGCTACCGACGGACAGCCCGCAGAGGCCATCCTCAAGATCATGACGGAGTGATTATCATGTGTCTAGCAATTCCGGGAAAGATCATCAAGATCGAGGATGATATGGCTGATGTCGATTTCGGCGGAGTGACCAGGAAGGCTAACGTCTCCATGGTGGAGGCAGAGGTCGGCATGTGGGCCGTAATCCATGCAGGCTTCGCTATCCAAATCATGGACGAGGAGGATGCCCAGGAGACCCTTAGGCTCTGGAACGAGGTCCTCGACAGCGATAGGGTCACCTACTGCTGATCATTCTATATCGTAATCCAGATCGAAGGCACTCAGAATACGTATCTGAACGTCACTGAGCTCCGTCTGGAGAGGTTTCTTCAGACCGGGGACCTTCACCGATTTGATAGAAGTCAGTTCCTCGATCATCTCCTTGTACGACATAGTCTTGTTCAGTTTCTTGTCGCTCATGGTGTTCTCCGTCTCCAATCTCAGGATCAGAGCGATGAACTGTATGAAGATCCTGCTCAGATGGTTCGTCTCGTTGTAGAGGTTCAGGGTGGTGTTGTCGTAATCGTTGTACATGTTCTCGAACATGCTTATGACCGTCCTCCTCTGAAGGAACGGGACCATCGCAGTTGACGGGTTCCTAGTGAAGTTCGAGATGATCGCGAAGTATCCGAGGTACTTGTTGTGGTGGAGGATTGCCTCGCTGTTGTGCTCCGCCTTGATCCGACCTTCCTCCTCGGTCACTATCAGATAGCGATCATACATCTCCTGATGAGATTCCACAGGACGTCCGGCCTCGATCTCGTACTTGCACATGTTGATAATAGTGATGAACGATGAAAGATCGCTGACCGCCTTGTTGGGGTCGAAGAAGATGTGAACATAGAACTTCTTACCATTCACATGGTGCATGTATGTCTCGACGAACAAAGGGATACCGAATAGTGTCCTGTAATTCTCCGGGTTGGTCATCGTGGGTTCGGCCCTCTCAATCATAGCGCTCACGAACTCGTTGTCCGGACGCGTACGGACAATGATATTGGAGTTGGCATATGCTATCAGTGCGGGATTGATGGCATTCCCTCCCTCCTCGTCCAGGAATGATGATAGCCTGGTGAAACTCTCAGTGGACACATCGTAATCCCCGAACTCACGCCCGGTCGCCATATTAGATAATTTATAACAAAGGGGGATGTTGTTCCTGGTGGAGAAATAGATGTCCATCTTCATCCTGTCGCTCAGACTGCTTATGTCGATGTTCTGTTCCCTTGAATAATCGGATAGACTGCGGCCTGTCTCGCTGTAGCTGATTGAGCTCACATAGGTCTCCTCAGGCTGCACACGGAGTCTCCATAACGTGAAGAACAGGGAGATCGAGTTATCGGATATGTTGTTCAGAAGATCCATGACAGCCTCTTTGGATAGCGACAGATTGTAAGGCATCGTGTTGCTCTCGCCCCATTTCCTGAAGAACTGCAGCTCCCCGCCGGTGGCGGCCAGATAATAGGCTATCGACATTATCTTCTTCCAATCGTCCGGGAATGCCAATGCGAGTGTCTCTGATAGCTTGATGTTATTGGATACGCTATCGAACATGTCGCAGAGGAAGTGTCCTTTGATCTTCGGGTACTCCTTGGATCTCGCCTTCCTGTTAGGGACGATCTGTCCAGTCTCAGGATCGACGTGTCCTATGCACTTCCTCTTGTTTATGCACTTCTTCTTCTCGGGATCCCAAATGGATTCATTCAGATAAGCATAAATAGTATTGGTTTTAGAATTTCTGAGGTAGACAATCGAAGACATTCTAATTGTATAATCTAATTATTATACATATATGTTTTTGTTTATACATAGGCAATATCTGTTAACACATGGTTTTAGAATCTTAGATTGCCCTCATTAGCCAGATATAAATCGTTTTATGAATCTAAACCATTGATGGATGGATGGCTCATCCAGATTTTTAGAAACAAAGTTTTATAAACATTATAATCGCGAATCTGTTTTTGGATTTTGAAACGGGTTATAAACTTCGCTTACTTTCGAGCATCCAACCAACTAAAAGGTGGTAAAATGCTAAGCAAAGAAGGAGCAGATTTCACAAAGGTCCTCAAGCGCTATGACATCGATATGCAGGTGACACTGACGCCCGAGGAAATGGCAGAGAAGATGTTGCCTACGGATCCTGTATTCAGGAAAGTAGCAGATCAGGTCCTGCACATGCAGTTCAAGACCGTTGGACCCACCGTCATGGAAGCTCTCAAAGAGAGGGACCCCCTTGACATCATCAACAACGGACTTGTCGCCGGAATGGAGTGTGTCGCAAAGCTGTACGCAGAGCACGTCTACTTCCTTCCTGAGATCATGATGGCCGCAAAGACCATGGAGATCGGAATTGCCATCGCAGAGAAGCAGGTCCCAGGAGGACGTGAGTCCAAGGGATCTGTCGTCATGCACGCAGCAGAGGGAGACCCCCACGACATCGGAAAGAACATCGCAGCCGTTATGGTCAGGTCCTCCGGATACGACGTCATCGACATGGGACGTGACGTACCTATCGTCGACTTCGTCGCAAAGGTCGAGGAAGTCAAGCCTCTGTTCGCAAGCGGAACAGCTCTCATGACCACAACCATGTCCGCATTCCCCACAGAAGCAAAGATGCTCATGGACAAGGGAATCAACATCCCCCTGATGGGATGCGGTGGAGCAGTCAACAGGGAGTACGCGAACTCGTACGACCTCGGAATCTATTCCGAGAAGGCACCCCAGACACCCATCATCGCTGAGAAGATCAGAGAGGGTTACGACTGGAAGAGAATAAGAGAAGAATGGGACAGCATCGTAGGAGGTCAGTGAGATGGCAACAGTTACAAGATACACAAAGATGGCATACGATTCCGCAGACGACATGGTCATGGGACACGCAAAGCACCCCGTGACATACGGATTCGGACTCAAGCTCGGAGCAGGATATGTCGTGCCCGAGATCAACTACGCTCCCAGGCCCGGAACAGAGAAGGACCCCGAGAGACTCAGAAAGGAATACGTCGACTACATCACGAAGGACATCCTCGACCGTGCGATCACAGTCGGATTCCCCAATGTTCAGCTCGAGACCGAGTGGGTCTCCCAGATGAACCAGGCAAAGCTGTCCGCACCCGTCGTTGCAGGACAGGAAGAGATGTGTGAGAAATACCACGAGGAATATGGACTCAACTGCGGTACAAGGCAGACAATCCCCGACCAGCGTGAGGCCGACCACGGACTCAGGCCCGGAATGGATGCAGCCCACGCATACCCCGAGAAGTTCTTCGAGTGCTGTGACATCGCATGTGAGAACGGATGCGACAACCTGTCCGTCGAGTCAGTCGGAGGAAAGGAATTCGCAGACTACGCAGTCACCAACGGAGACATCGTCGCCTTCCTCTACGGAGTAGGTTACCTCGGATCCATCGACATGACCTGGGTATGGTCCCAGATGGTCGACATCTGTAAGAAGAACCACTCCACACCCGGAGGAGACACCAACTGTTCCGGAGCGAACGTTTCCATGTTCATGGCCGGAGGAATGATGGACCAGGATGTCCAGAGGACATTCTCTGCAGTCACCCGTGCAATCTCCGCAGCAAGGACCCTGTGTGCTTGGGAATGCGGTGCACTCGGACCCGACAAGGACTGCGGTTACGAGGGACCCATCGTCAAGTCAATCGCAGGAAAGCCCACCACCCAGGAGGGAAAGAACTGTCAGTGCGCTCACTGCGATCTTCAGGGTAACCTGATCGCTCAGTGCTGTGACCTCTGGTCCAACGAGTCCGTCGAGTACCACCCCGAATTCGGAGGAACATCCGTCCAGTGCTGGTTCGGATCCATCGGATACGAGGCCGCTCTGATGAACACCGCTATCCAGCTCAAGCAGGAGAAGACACTCAGGGACCTGTATATGTACACCGACAGGTACAGAGGACCCGAGGGATACATCCTTGCATACGACCACGCCTACGAGATCGGAAAGGCCATCGCTGAGCAGGGTAACGACCTCTACCTCAGGTCCAAGGCAGCCGGAATCAAGGCAGCTGAGATTCTCCTTAAGGGATACGAATCCAAGGAGCTCGGACTCACTACCAAGCAGCTCGAGACACTTCAGGACATCCACAAGAAGCTTACGGCTCTCCCCGACGAGACCGACAAGTTCACCGAGTGGGCACACAAAGAGTTCAAGGACCTCGTTCCTAACTACAACCTGAAGAACTACGACCTCTGAGTTCAATAATTTAAAGGCCCCTCGGGGGCCACCCTTTCTATCTTCTTCTTTTTGTCACATTAAGAATCGATCATTCGTGTCGTTACCGATGCGGGACATCTTTTGGATAATATTGACGACTCATTAACATTACTTATATAACTCATGGATATTTTGATATTGTGCCCGAAAGGACGAATTAATCACGTTCACCGATCCGAAGCCATATAGACTCTTGCCGGTCGGCAAGGATCGATGAAGGGGCCCCCTTCACAACCTCCTTCGGGAGGGGGCCTTCCATATTCTGTTAATTGCTGCAATAAGACCTGCCGATCGACCTAACCTGCTTCGTATTGAAAGATTGCCATTGATGCTACTACCAGCAAAGCGCGAGCCCGAGAACTTTTGGATATATGTTTCATATTATTTTATATATATTAACTTAAAAATGGCTATAGTTTCTGTGCATTTGTATCAACTCTGTAATTAGCCAAAAATAGTAAAAATTAACAGCATCAATGGCTTTCTTTAAATACTAATCTACTAAAAAAGTAGTAGCAAATACAAAAATGTAGCAAATTCACAATTTCAGATAATAACCTTTTAATACGTATGGTTGAATTTTTCGTACGACCTACAAAGGTTAGAAGGAAGAAAAATGAGCAAGGAGGAAATCTATCAGGCAATGTCTGACGCTGTAGTCAACTTGAAGATCAAGGACGCTGCACCGTTAGCACAGAAGGCACTCGATGAGGGCCTCGACCCGGTCGAAGCAATCAACGAGGGTCTTGTCAAAGGAATGTCCATCGTTGGAGACAAATTCGCAGAGCACAAGATGTTCCTGCCCCAGGTATTGGTGGCATCTAAAGTCCTTTACGCAGGACTTGACATCCTGATCCCTGCAATCCCTGCAGGAGCTCTCGAGAACTCCAAGAAAGCTGGAACCGTCGTCGTGGAAGGAGATGTCCACGACATCGGGAAGAACATCGTCAAGACCATGTTAACCGCAGGCGGATTCGTCGTCACCGACATGGGAAAGGACATCGCACCCAGTATCATTGTGGACACTGTCAAGAACGATAAACTCGACGTTCTCTGTATGTCCACCCTTATGACCCCCACCATGGATGGAATGAAGGCCACCATGGATCTCATGAAGGAGTCGGGCCTCAGATCCGGTTGCGTCATCACCATCGGCGGACCACCGACCTCTCCCCAGTTCGCAGAGGCCATCGGAGCAGATCACCGTGATGTCAACGCTCAGGACTGTGTCGCATTCCTGAAGGGGTGATTTGAATGGTAGCACCTATGACCCCTTACGAGAGAGCAGTCGCGACCCTTCAGAACGAACCTGTCGACGAGCTTCCCGCATACCCTCTGGTCTGCGGACTTCAGAGAAGGCTCCTCCCCAACCAGCCTGTCACCTACAAGACCTGGGCAACCGATGCCAAGGTCTGTGCAGACTCATTCGTCGAGGGATTCAAGCAGTACAAGTTCCCGTTCTCCGTTCTCCTCGAGGACCTGTCCGTCACCGCACACGACTACGGTGCGAAAGTCAGGATGGATGCTGAGAACACTCCTTTCGTCGATGGGCACATCATCCACACCACCGAGGACTACGAGAAAATCGCAGAGACCCACCCCGACTACCACAAGGGACGTACCGGTCACCTCATCGAGATGAACAAGCTCGTAGCACAGCAACTCAAGGGCAAGTCATTCCTGATGTCATTCCTCGAGGGACCTCTCCTAACTCTCACCCAGGCCGGTGGAGCGGAGCAGGTCATGATGGATATGTACACTGACCCTGACGCAGTCCACAAGGCGCTGGAATCCACCACCCAGTTCTGCTGTGAATCTGTCACGGCCATCGCAGAGACCGGCGTAGAGGCAATGTGCTGGGATTATCTCTGGGGTAACTACTCCTGTCTCGGAGACCCCGAGTACATGGAATTCGAGGGAGAGAAGTACGCGAAGAGGACCAACGAGGCGACCAGGAAGGCCGGAATCGGTCTTGCTATCCACAACTGTGCGGATATGCCCCACCTCGACACCCAGATCAAGCTCTTCGGAGTGGACGGATACTCCATGGCATACTATCCCCAGATCCCCGAGTCCCCCACCATGGCAAGCGTCATCGAGAGAGGCTACGGAGAGAAGTGTACCATCATGGGAACTATCGATCCCCAGCTCTTCATGAGAGGAACCTACGACGAGGCCGTCCAGGTCACCAAGGATCTCTGTCAGGACGTCAAGACCGCTATGTGCAAGGCAGGACTCAACTCACACGTATGTATTGCATCCGGATGTGAGGTCCCTCCGGACCTTGAGACCAAGTGGGAAGTCGTCCAGGGAGTCATGGACGGAACCCACAAGTACGGAGCGTTCTGATAAACTTTCCAAACCCGCCTTCGGGCGGAGCCACACCGATCTGCGGTCACCCCCAACCCCTTGTCAACCGCAGATCAGTGTGACCATTTGGAGATGATACAGTGGGCACGTTCTATCAGGCGATGAACGATCACGGCTTCTCTAACAACGAGACGGCCGCTGTACGCAAGACGCTGACATGTCCCCGTTGCGGATTCAACTTCTCGCTCGTGTATGCGAGAGCCTTCGCATGCCAAGGCTGCTCGGAGGCCGTACGCGGATGCAATAAAGTTCGCTGCAACAAATGCGACTATGAGTTCCCCATCCTCAACTCGACGGATATCCAGAACAAAGAGCAGCAGAGGACACTGTCCGATCACATGAGCGACTTCATGTTCACACGTGGGACCGACCGCGGAATATCGTCATTCAACAGATGATCATCCATCGCAGGTGGGAACCCGTTACAACCACTTATTAATTCCATTTACACCCATATTGGTCGATAGAAGGTCAGGAAAATGACACTCGGATTGGGATTAGACACCGGAGGCACATATACTGATGCAGCCATCATAGACCTCGACTGCAACAAGGTCCTGTACTGCACCAAATCTCACACAACCAGAGAGGATCTGAGCATCGGATTGCGCAGTGTGATGATGAAGATTCCTCAGGAATACCTCCCAAAGATTGGAGTGGTATCGCTTTCATCCACATTGGCCACCAACTCCGTTGTTGAGGGAAAGGGATGCAGGGTCGGGCTCATCTGCATAGGAAGCGAATATGACAACGCCGTGAGATCCGATTTCTCCGTTGTCATCTCAGGAGGTCACGACCTCCATGGCGATGAGTCCAAACCTTTGGACATGGAGGTGGCTAAAGAATTCCTCGAGAGTGTCAAAGGGAAGGTCGACGGCCTGTCTATCAACGGATTCCTGTCCGTCCGCAATCCAGATCATGAGAACAGGATCAAGGAACTTGCCAAGTCCATAATGGATGTGCCCGTCATATGCGGCCACGAACTATCCTCCGGGCTTGGTTTCAACGAGAGGACGTCCACATCGATCATGAATGCACGCCTCATTCCGATTATAGACGACCTCATAAAATCAGTGAAAAAGGTGATGGAGGAGCTTTCCATCCATGCACCTCTGATGATCGTCCGCGGTGACGGTTCCATGATGGGCGAGGATATCGCCAAGGAACGTCCCGTGGAGACCATCATCTCCGGCCCCGCAGCGAGTCTGATCGGGGCCATGATGCTAACTGGGCAGAAAGATGCCATAGTTATGGATATGGGCGGGACCACCACAGATATCGGTATCCTACGTAACGGGAGACCGCGTCTCGATCCCGAAGGAGCCATCATCGGGGGAAAACGCACCAGGGTGATGGCAGCGGATATCGAGACATCCGGTATCGGCGGTGACAGCCGTATCCTTGTGAACGGCCCCAATATGATCCTCTCATCGCTGAGGGTCATGCCTGTGTGCCTTGCCAGCACGGAATGGGAGTTCGTCCACGACTACTACAGAAGACTATCGACGATCATATCCAAACCATCCCCTCCTTCGCTCGGGGAAGATAACATCGTCCTGGACTGTGAGATGTTCCGCACCCTCAGGATGCCTAATGCCAACCATGTGATCACACCATCCGACATGAGTCTTCTGGAATTACTAGCGGAACATCCATACAGTCTCAACGAGGCCGGAGAGGCATTAGGCATCCACCCTATGAATTTCAACATCCACAAGCTGGAGTCCCTGGGTTTCATCCAGAGGATCGGGGTGACACCGACGGACATCCTGCACGCAGAAGGTAGCTACACGGAGTTCGATACAGAAGCATCGTCCGCCGCCGTGACATATCTCGCCAGCAGGATGGGTTCAAACGAAGATTCATTCATCAAAGAGGCCAAGTCGCGCATCAAGTACAAACTGTGCCTTGAACTGATGAAGGTCGTGTACCATGAGGAGGGCGGGCATCAGCTCAGCGACATAGCAGAGAACATGCTGAAGAAGGCCGTCTTCCACGAAGGGAACAAGGACTACAGCTGCAGCATAACACTAAATCAGCCCATCATCGGTATCGGTGCACCTTCTGGAGTGTACATAAGGTGGGTCGGCGAGGCCTTCAACACCCCTGTCCTGATCCACGAATATTCCGGAGTCGGAAATGCCATCGGTGCCATCACATCCTCGATATCCGAGGTTCTGGAGATACTGATCAAACCGGAAACGATAGGTGCCACCGAGAGCAAGATAGAAGTATTCTCCAAGATGGGCAGCGTCAAATACGATTCCATGGACGAGGCCCTTGAGAACGCCGAGAATGAAGGGCGCAAATATGTCCAGGAGGCCATCGACAGGAGCGGGGCCGAGGACGTTTCCATCAGTGTGGAGATAGACCGCAGCACGTTCAAGTACGGTAATTCGATGGATTACGGGGATGACAACCCTCTGGTTGAGATTCACATGACGATCAGAGCGGCAGGAAAGCCCAAACAGTTCAGGCGATAGGATGAGGATCGGAATACTGGCCTGTGACATACTGAAACCTGAATTGGAGTACCTGACCGCAGATGACGATGACATCGTGATGAAGAAGTACCTTGAATTCGCACTGCACGAGGACCCTCCGCACATGAAGGAGGTCATACTCCAGGAGGCCAAGGAGTTCGAGGGCAAGGTAGACGTCCTCTTCTTGGGATATGCGGTCTGCAGTTCGCTTGAGAGGATAACTGAGGAGATCCCTCTCCCTTCGGTCATGCTGCAGGGATGCGATTGTATAGAAGCGATTCTAGGCCCAGAAGAGTACAAGGCCGAGAAGAAGGTCTGTACCGGCACATGGTTCAATACACCCGGTTGGGCGCTGGAAGGCAGACAAGGTCTCATCAAGGAATTGCACCTGGATATGCTGGAGGGATTCGAACCAGAGTTCTTCTTCGATATAATATTCGATTCCTATCAGAGGGTACTGTTCCTGGATACCGGTATCGGAGAGGAGGGCCGCTACGAGGAACTCTCCCAGAAGTTCGCGGACGAGCTCAATCTAAAGCATGATTGCAGAAAATGCGACATCAGCAGGATAGAGAAAGCTCTGTCGGAGGCCAAGAGATTGGCCGTATCATGAAGGAGGAAATGAAATGTCGAAAGTGGTGGTCAACATGAATACTTGTTCCAAGTATCATGTTGTCGAAGTGAAGATGAATGATGCGGGGAACCTTGACGTCATAATCACGTCCAATTGTCCTCATGTGAAAGAATATGCGAAGAAGCTGACGGAGATCACGCTCGACGACGTCACATCCTTCGCAGGTAGCAAGGTTGTTGATCCGGAGATCAGGGCCACACTGTCCGTACCGTGCCTGGTGCCGAATGCTGTGTTCGATGCCGCATGGCTCGAGATAGGCCTGCTCTCACCGAACCTTTGCAACAAGGCCCATAACAACGAAATCATCCTTGACGGTCAATGATGACCATTTTCTGATCGGGTCTCAGGACCCGATCCTATATCTTTCCGGCGGGACCGATATCTCCGCCACGAAACTGTGACCCTTAGGTAGCCATTTGACTTCCATACCGTTACCCTTGCAGATCTGCGTTATCAGAACTGTGGGAAGAGGATCAAGATAGAACATCCCGGATTGGTTGTTTCCATATGAGAGCGGATGTACCCCATCGTCGGAAAGGATGATCTTCAATCCGCCATTCTCGATGCTGAACCTCACATCCACGGAGGTTATGCTCGCACATCTGTTCGAGACCAGACGCTTGTACTCATAGAACATGCGCGTGGAGGATGCACTGGCGAATACCTTGATGTCCGGAAGCGACATTCTGACATCCAAAGGAACATCGTTGACTTCGTCGAATCCATCCTTGATCATCCTCTCGAGAGGGACCCATGAAGGATTTCCGAAGTCTATCGCTGAGATCGATTGCAGGAATCTTGAGATTTCTTCCAGCTTCTCCTTCGCTTTAGATAATCTGTCGTCTGTATTATCGATCGTCTTCAGGATCGCTACCACGGACATCATCTCGTTACCGATGAGACCCTGCATGAGTCTCAGCGTGGATTCTCCGCTGTTGATCTTACTCTTGAATTCCAGTATATTCGTCACATTCGTGAATATGACGGAATATCCGTCGAGACCTTCTTCATTAAACTTCGATATGGTGATGGACCATTTGGAATCCCCGACATTGAAGAACCTATTGTCCTCTATGTCCGTGTAGTTGGCAATGCGGACCATGATGTAATTTACAATCTCCCCAGGATATTTGGACAGGTCCACCATGTTAGCCGAACCTTCGAGACCGAGAATCGTTGCGGCATTGTTGTTGCATATGGCGTTGTATCCCTCGCGCGTGACATACATCACCCCGAACGGGCTGCCGTCCAGGATCTTCCTGTATATGGCAAGCTCATTCTCGTACCTATTCTTGTTGACCACCGACTGCTGAATCTTGAAGGCCTCCTGGAACAGCTGCTGGACGTTGTACTCGTCGGATGCATTGTACTCCCTCACCTTGTTGCCGACACCCACGGTACCGATGATTTGACCGTCCATGTAGATAGGTGTCATCATCAGCGTCTTCATCTCCACATGTCCGCCGGGCATACCGTGCTTCATCGGATGATGTGAGGCCTCGTAATTGTCGATGAACACCGTCTTTCCCATACGCACCGGTGCCGCCCAGAGTCCGGCCTCATTCAGTTTGAAATCCATCTGCTTGTTCACAACGCGGCATTCTTTCATCGCCGATTGGGACCAGGCAAGCATCGTCAGTTTGTTCTCGGGTATGTTCACGAAAGCCACATAACCTATCTTGCTCTTGGTCAGTTCCATGGCCTTCTCGAGTGCGTAGTTTATAATGGCCTGAAATTCGCACTGGTCATATTTCGCCAGATCGACGAGAGCCGAATATCTCCTCGTATCCAGGATATGTTGCTCCTGGACACGGTGCCTCTCAACCGTGAAAGTGATGAGATTCACGAGCTCCTTGTAATAATCCGCCGGTTCCCTTCCGGCCGTGCTAAGGTAGTTGTCCACATGCTCGTTGATGGCAGAGGACATCAGTTCTGGGCTGCACTGGTCGGACATCAGGATTATCGGGAGATCGATGTTCAGACGGTTGATCTCCTTCATGACCCTGTTGAAACTGAGGGTCTCGGTCTGCTCCACTATGATGACGTCTATGAGCTCCCCTGAATCGATGGCGCCCTTGATCTCCGCGACCTTGCCGACCACGACCGACTTTATGCTGTCGTTGAAATGCTGAAGGAACTTCTGTGTAAGGTTGATGGTGATCTTAGCATCGCTTATGACCGCTGCATAATACATCTGATTCAACTCCGCCATCATAGTTCAAAAAGTTTTAAGAGCCAGTCGTCTGAGATTGGTCAACCTGAATAGCGTTATGCAGTTGAATATTTTAACATTTCAGTGTAACACTCAACGTTTTTAGATAGATTGAGTCAGAAGCGAAAATGAACGTGGATCCTATGCCGGCTCTGAGATAAGAAAGAGCTGAGGGCCTTTTCATTATGTCCGGCATTCATACCGGGGTGAAGTTTGATTTCTCCCTCTTGCATCTGGGACAGCGCCAGTCGTCGGGAAGTTCCGAGAACGGTGTTCCGGGAGGTATACCCTGTGTAGGGTCACCCTTCTCCGGATCGTGGACGTAACCGCACACTCCGCAGATGTACTTTCCTGTGGCGGTACGGTACACTATCTCCCCGACAGGGATGATCTCCTGCGGGTTGTCCAGGTCTACCACCCTGAGGTTCTCCAGATTCTCATACCACGGGGCGTGTGGGTGGGAGAGGTAGATCGTGACTTCCTAATGAACGCACGTACACGGTCCAGGGTCTCCCTGGATGCCTCCACGTTCTCGTAGAAGCAGGACAGCTTGTTCTCGTAAAGGGCCTCATCGGAGTATGTCACATCCCCGTGGAGCATGTAGTGATGATCCGTATCCTCGACGATGACGATACTGTTACCCTTGGTATGTCCCTTCGCTTCGATGACCCTGATCTTATCCGTGATCATCTGCGTCCTAGGGAATCCCTTGTACTCTCCGTCGCCGTAGGTCAGACGGATGATGTTGTCGCTCTTGAGCTCCAGCGCATCGGCGTCCTTCGGAGAGATGTATATCTTCGCATTCGGGTGACGCTACCACAACCCTCGGAAAGGAATTCAACTGTTGAATCAATGCAATCTACGAGTTCGAGAAGAAGGGACTCGACAAGATTAACGGCAGATCCAAGCTCTAGCTTATGCCCAACCCCGACCGCTGATGAACTGAGCCTCTATCTAATTCAGCAATGGAGATGAAAACACTGGGGAGATGTCTCTCTGCCTTCCCTCAGACTCTTTAGGCGAACGGAGGATTATTCACCCGCCCTTACCCAGATTCTTGACAATTAAGATTATATACATGTCCGATATCCCTTGTATCGGTATGACGGCCATAGCGGAGGAGTCACACCCGGTCCCATTCCGAACCCGGCAGTAAAGCCCTCCTGCGTACCAGTCTGTACTGTATTGCGCAAGCGTACGGGAACTCTGGTGCGCTGTCAACCACTTCTTCACATTCATCCGGTGGGCGGGAGTCTAGATTCATTCAACGATTGCGACCGACTGTCTTATTATAAAGAGAGTAAATGACCGAATGATGATTCTGATAAAGCTTGGCGGAAGCGTCATAACGGACAAATCCGAATACAAGAAGTTCAACAGGGAGCAGACGGCCAGACTCTGTGCGGAGATGGCCACATCCAGCAGGGGGCTAATAATGGTCCACGGGGCCGGATCCTACGGACACGTCCTTGCCAAGCAGTATCAGTTGCAGCAGGGTCTCCAGGATTTCAGACAGGTCCCTGCGGCCGCACAGGTGCAGCATGATGTCAGGGAACTGAGCCTACAGGTCACCGAGGAGATGATCAAGGTCGGTATCCCCGCGGTATCGGTCCCCCCGGGATCGTGCTTCGTGATGGACAATGGGAGATTGCTTGTCAACGATCCGGAGACCATCAAGGCATTGGCGCACATAGGTATCATGCCCGTTCTCTTCGGAGACGTGGTCGCGGACCGTTCCAAGGGATTCGGCATATGTTCCGGGGACCAGGCGATGGAGGCGCTGGCCAGGATATTCAGGCCCGACAAGGTGATCTTCGTATCGGATGTCGACGGACTGTACACAGCGGATCCCAAGAAGGATCCCGATGCGAAACTGATACCTGAGGTCAGCGGAGACATGCTTGACAAACTCGACAGCAAACTCACCGTTGCGGACGTCACAGGAGGCATCCGCGGAAAGGTGGAAGAGATGCTGAACATTTGCGGGAACGACGGGGAGTGCATCCTCGTGAACGGTACCGTCCCGGGCAGACTGCTGGCCCTTCTGAAGGGAGAGGACGTACCATGCACCAAGGTAAGACCGTGATAACATGGCGATAAAGGACAGGAAAGCTGATCACATCAGGATTTGCAAGAGCGAACGTGTCGCTCCGGGATACTGCTACTGGGATGACATCAGACTCATCCACAACGCACTGCCCGAGCTGGATATCGACGACATCGACATGCACTGCGACCTGTTCGGCAAGAAGCTGGAGTTCCCGCTCATAGTCACTGCCATAACCGGAGGATTCCCAGGGGCCAAGAAGATCAACGGGAACATCGCAGAGGCGTGCGCAGAGCTCGGCATCGGAATGGGTGTCGGAAGCGAAAGGGCAGGCGTCATGGGAACATCGGAGGAGAGCTACTCCGTGATCAAGGACTACGATGTCCCTCTGGTCATCGGGAACATCGGTGCCGTACAATTGGTTTCTCAAAAGAGCGGTAAGATGTACGACGAGGACATGATAGAGAAAGCCATCGAACTCGTCGGCGCCGATATACTCGCAGTCCACCTGAACCCTCTGCAGGAGATGATCCAGCCCGAGGGCGACAGGAACTTCGCCGGATGCCGCGATGCGATCCGCGAACTGGCCAGGAAGGGCCCCGTAATGGTCAAGGAGACCGGTGCAGGGATATCCGGACAGGTCATCGAGAGACTTAAGGGCATTGGTATTCAGGGAATAGATATCGCCGGAATGGGCGGTACAAGCTTCTCAGCCGTGGAATTCTACCGCGCGCTCGAGACTGAGGACAACCTAATGGCCAATCTCGGGGACACGTTCTTCGACTGGGGCATTCCGGCTCCCGTCTCACTGTCCCAATGCAAGGATTCCGGATTGCCCGTGATAGCATCCGGAGGAATACTGGACGGTATACACGTGGCGGCATCCATATCGATGGGTGCCACTGCCGCAGGTATCGCCAACGTTATCCTCAAAGAGGCCACCGAATCCGCTGATGCGGTGAAAAAGAAACTCACAATCATAATGGAGGAGATCAGGACGGCTATGCTCCTGACCGGTTCCCAGAACCTCAAACAGCTTTCAAAGGCCCGCCACGTAGTGCTGGGCGAGACAAAGGAATGGATGGACCAGATATGATCGATGCCAAAGAGTACCTGAAGAAGATGTCCGCAGAACTGGACGGACCTATCAAGAGCTATATCGGTGACGAGGAGCCCAAAGTCCTCATGGACGCTGCTAAGCAGTACCCCTTCGCCGGAGGAAAGAGGATGCGCCCTGCCATGGCCGTAGCATGCTGCAAAGCTGTCGGAGGAGATGGTTCCAAGGCCGTTCCCCTGGCGGTAGCCATTGAATACATCCACAACTTCACCCTAATCCACGACGACATCATGGACGGGGACAATAAGCGCAGGGGAATGCCTACAATCCACGTCGGATACGGCGAACCCACGGCGATCCTAGCAGGAGATGCGTTGTTCGCCAAGGCGTACCAGATCATCGCCAACCTCGATGTTCCCGCTGAGAACATGAGGGACGTCCTCAAGTATGTGGCATAGGCAGTCTGGGATCTCGCCCGCGGTCAGCAGATGGACATCAACAACGAGGGACAGATCGTCACCGAGGATGTGTATCTGGAGACCATCAAACTGAAGACCAGCGTCCTTTTCGCCGCTGCAGCCGCAGGAGGAGCGATCGTCGGAGGGGCCAACCCCAGAGAGGTCAAGGCCATCAATGAGTATGCGATCGAGCTCGGTCTCGGATTCCAGATGTACGATGATTACCTCGGTATCGCAGGCGATTCCTCAAAGACCGGAAAATCGGTCGGTAACGACATCCGTAAGGGTAAGTGCACTTGCATGGTGACCAACACCATCGCCAACCTGAAGGACCCCGAGCTCCTGAAGGAGTTCAAATCCATCCTCGGTAATATGAATGCCACCGACGAGCAGTGCGCCCGTGCCAAGAGCATCATGGAGAGTGTTGGAGCGATCGATTACAATCTGAACCTCGCCAAACAGAAGGTGGAGAACGCCATCGCTAAGATCCAGTTCCTGCCCGAGAGCGAGGAGAAGGAATTCATGATCGCCCTTGCCAGATACGCAATAGACAGGGACGTCTGATCAGGTATCCGAGATACCCGTCTCGGTTATACGGTACAGTGCAGCCCTCCCTTCGGGGAGGCTCCTGTGCTTCATAATGACGGCAGCACGCCTACCTTCCGTCCTCTTATCCAAACGGATTATGGTTTTAGCGTTGTGAT
>CALAVG010000030.1 GCA_937892275.1 uncultured Methanomicrobiales archaeon
CCCTTAAGCATCCCGAACTGTTCGAGAGGCTCGGCATCGGTGCACCCAAGGGAGTGCTGCTTTACGGACCTCCTGGTACAGGTAAGACACTCATCGCCGAAGCCGTTGCGAACGAATCCGGAGCGAAGCTCTTCTCCGTCCGCGGTCCCGAGATCATCGGACAGTACTACGGTCAGAGCGAGGAGAGGCTCAGGGAGATCTTCAAGGAGGCGTCGGAGAACACCCCTAGCATAATCTTCCTCGACGAGATAGATTCTATAGCACCCAATAGGGACTCCGTATCCGGAGAGGTCGAGAGACGTGTCGTAGCACAGCTGCTCACACTCATGGACGGGCTCGGGGACAGAGGGAATGTCATAGTCGTTGCGGCCACCAACAGGGAGGATTCCATAGACCCCGCACTCAGGAGGCCCGGAAGGTTCGACAGGGAGATCGAGATAGGTATCCCCGGACGCAAATCCCGCAGCGACATCCTGAACGTCCACATGAGGGGCATGCCCTTAACAGACGATGTGTCTCTCGAGGCCCTGGCAGGCATGACACAGGGGTTTGTGGGTGCCGATCTTGCAGCATTGTGCAGAGAAGCGGCCATGAAGTGCGTAAGGTCGCACATGAAGGATCTCGATCTCGACAAGCCCATACCCAACGAGATCCTGGAGAACATGAAGGTCTCTATGGCTGATTTCAAGGATGCCCTGGCGGATGTGGAGCCCAGCGGAATGAGGGAGGTCCTCGTCGAGATACCCAAGGTCACCTGGGATGATGTGGGAGGCTTGGAGGATGTCCGCAAGGATATCGAGGAGGCCTTCGTACCTGAAGAGGGCAACAGATTTTATGACAGGCTTGGTATCGAACCCGCCAAAGGGATACTGCTATACGGACCGCCTGGCACAGGTAAGACCCTCATCGCCAAGGCGGTGGCCAACGAGGCCGGAGCGAACTTCATAACGGTCAACGGACCGGAGATGGCGAGCAAGTGGTTCGGCGAGAGCGAGAGGGCGATCCGTCAGATCTTCAAGAGGGCCAAGCAGATGGCCCCGTGCATCATATTCTTCGACGAGATAGATTCCATAGCGCCCATCCGCGGTGGCGACAGCTCCGCGTGGGAGAAGGTGGTAGCGCAGATGCTCACATCCATGGACGGGGTGGAGAGCCTCAACAACGTGATGGTCATGGCGGCCACCAACAGACCGGACATGATCGATCCGGCACTCCTCAGACCCGGGAGATTCGATAAGCTCATACTAGTTGGCAAACCGAATGAGAAGGCCCGTGTGAACATTCTCAAGGTACATACAAAGAAGATGCCTCTGATGGATGTCGACCTAGAATACGTCGCATCGAGGACCGATGGGTATGTAGGAGCGGATCTGGCACTTCTCTGCAGAGAGGCAGGATTATCTGCATACCGCAATGATAAGGATGCCGAATTCGTCACCATGGACGACTTCGAGAACGCGCTTCTGAATGTATCACCTTCGGTCGATTCTAACATGTTCGAGAACTACGACAAGATCGGAAAGGACCTCAACAAGCGCCGTTCCGGATGGGATAACGTACCGTTCTACGGATGATTAGAGCCTCTTGAGCATATACGGCAGGTCCTTGCGGAATCCCAGCGATTCGTAGTACTTCCTGACACCGACACCGCTGGTGACGCGTATGCCGTTCTTCCCGTTCTCCACGGCTATGCGCTCTGCCTCCGCTACTAGTGTCTTTCCGTAACCCCTGTGCTGCCAATCCTCGCCCGCATCCCCTATGGAGACGATCTTCCCGAAGACCTTCAGCTCCCTTATGGTGGCTACCGGATTCTGATCTATTCTCACACGGACATATCCTACAAGAGAATCCTCGTACTCGAGGGCGACGAAGTACTCCTTACCGCCACTGGCGTCGTATTCGGTGATCTTCAGATGTACCTTCTCAGGATCCTCGAGCCTTACGCCCCTGTGCCCGACCTCTCTGCAGCGGATGCATCTGCACGGTCTCCCGCGCCTCTCCATCTCGTCGCCGACGAGCTGGCGTATATTGCTCTGCATGATACCGGCGGTAATCTGGGGAACGGGGATATCCCTCTGTATGCGTTGTATCCTCACGTATTCGGGAACGGTCTCCTTCATCCTGCAGAGGAGATCCACGGCCTCGTCGGTGTCCAGAGGTTTGTAAGAACCTTCCTTCCACCACTCCAGGACCTTGGTTCCCTCCACCACCAGTGTAGGATAGAACTTCAGCATGTCCGGACGGTAGTCAGGATCGTCGAATACCTTCCTGAAGCATTCCAGGTCATGTTCGGGCGATGAGCCGGGCAATCCCGGCATGAGATGATAGCATATCTTCAGTCCATGATCCTTGCACCTCTTGGTGCAGTCGCGGACCGCATCGGTCCTGTGCCCGCGGTCGACCTTGTCGAGGATATCGTCATCGAGGATCTGCACCCCGAGCTCTACTCTTGTTGCCCCAAGTCTCATGGACCTCTCTATCTGATTGTTGTCGAACACATCGGGACGCGTCTCCACGGTAAGTCCAACGCATCTGTGGGCGGAGACCTCGTTAAGAGCCTGTGCCTCTCCCAATGTTGTGGAGTCCACTCCGTTCATTGCATCGAAGCATCTGCGGACGAACCATTCCTGATACTCGGGATCCCTACATGTGAAGGTTCCTCCCATGATGATCAAATCTATCTTATCCGTGAGATGACCGATATCCGTCAGCTGATTGATCCTGTCTGATACCTGCTTGTACGGATCGAAATCGTTCCTACCTGCACGCCTCGCTGCAGGTTCCTTTCCAGTGTATGACTGGGGGGAATTGTTCGCCACCCCTCCGGGACAGTATGCACATTTCCCGTGCGGACAGTCGAACGGCGATGACATCACCGCCACCACGGCTACACCGCTCATGGTGCGCATGGGCTTCTTAATAAGGAACGGTAAGAGAAGTTCGCGATCCTCCTCTGCGACATTCGCCAGGATATCCGAACTCCTGGGCACCTGACCGAGATCGTACTTCTTGCTCAGCTTCAGTTTGAGATTCTGCAGTTCATCGCGGTCCCTGACCTTCCCGGTCTTGACCGCATCGATGATCTCTTCGGACAAGGCAACGATGCGCTCATCCATAGTACACGCTGCCGGGTTCCTTCTTCTTGGACTGCTTCTTGGGAGCGTTCTCCAGAAGGTCTAGGTAGATTATCTGTGCCAGATTGATGAACCTCATGGTCCCGTCATCCAGTTGGATGACCATCATTGTCTCTGCTCCCACGGCAGAATAACCCTTGAAAATACCTGTTGTGAGTTCCTCGTCACCGTGGTTGACACGGCACTTGGATCCAATGGAAACGATGTACTCCCCGTCCACGCCTATCACTTCTGAGCAAGCAGATCACGGAAGTGGATGACAGTTTTACGATAATTCTCCATGGCCATGTTCACATTGGCCTCGGTGAAGCTCCAGGCCTTGACGATGTCACCGAACCTTATGCGATAACCCTTGCGGACCTGGTTGTTGAACTCGACATCCATGGCCTCGAGCAAATCCATCGACTTCAGCTTGTTGATGTGCCTGTAGATCGTGGGTTTGGTCGTCTCCAAGAGGACGGCGAGCTCCTCGACGGTCCAGGCCTTCGCGGGATATGCCATGAGGTAATCCATGAAAAGACGGTACGGAACGCTCTCCCTGATGGTCACTGCGCCGGTCTTGGGATCGTATCCCTTAGGGAGATACCCTATCTGAACGAGTAATGTCTCTGCGACAACGTCAACATCGGACACCCCACTCATCGGTGTATTGCTGACCACCTGTAGTTCGAACATCTGTTACCAGAGAGGCCTATAGCGATTGATGTTTTTAATGGTTAAGGTAACACGTTAATTCTGCCCCTTATACACCTTTATTTTCTGGGTTAAAATAGTATGAAAAATCACAGATTCTGAATCAATCTCTCCATCGCGACACCGATGCTACTGGTGGGTATCACGCGGGAGACGGGGATCGAGAGGATCTTCTCGACCGTGGGTGCTACGATGGGTGCGCATATCAATCCGAGGGCCCCGTCCCTCTCCGCACGGACGGCGGCGAGGATGGCATCCTCCAAAGTTGCTACGGGGTATTCGTGGACGCTTATCTCGTTCCCGTTGACCATGACGGACTTGGGGATGTTCTCCAATGCAGTGGAGGCCGCTATGATGGCAATGAAACGGGAATCCTCGGACTTGTTAAGGATCTTCAATGCCTTGATCACCTGACGCGCAGTCCTCAGATTGGGTTCCCTTCCGCCTTCCATGACCTTGTACATGGTGCTCTGGGAGAGACCGGTCGCATGGCAGAACTCGTTGAGGGACATCTTGAGCTCCTCGTCGAGGATGTTGCGCATGGCGATCTGGAATCCGCCCTCCTCCCTGAGCATTCCCGTGATGAGGTCGTCGACGGTCATCTCAGTTCCCTTTGACGAAATCGGCGGCGTTGAGACCTGCGATGCAGCCCTGACCGACAGCCTTCGCCACCTGCCACGGCTTACCGGTGATATCGCCGCATGCGAAGACACCTGGCACTTCAGTCTTGCAGTCCGCATCGACCTTGATGGTGTCGTCCATCTCCGGCATGACACCTATATCCATAGCTATGTCGGCGGCCGATTTGGCACCGAGCTCAATGAACACTCCGTCGGTGGGGATCACGGTGCCGTCTACCAATGTAATCGATTCGACCTTGTCGGTACCGTCGATCGAGACAGGCCTGTTCGTGTACAGCCTGACACCGGCATCCAACGCCTTCGTCACTACGGAATCGTCAGCGGTGAGGTCCCATGCGACCCAGGATGTATCCGAAGCGTACGAAGTCATCAGCTTGGCAGATACCGCGGCCTCGGACTCATTACCGACCAGGACGACCCTGCGTCCCTTGTAAAAATTGCAGTCACACACGGCACAATAGCTGACACCCTTTCCGAAGAGCTCCTTCTCTCCGGGGACGGCGAGCTTCTTCCTGGAGATGCCGGTGGCGATGATTACCGCCTTCGCCTTGATCTCCGTACCGTCGTCCGTCGTGAACAGGAATGCCCCGTTCTGGGCTGCCGATGACACCACGTTCTGATTGATGAATTCGGCCCCGAAGGCCTTGGCCTGCCCTATGCCGTCCGCCAGAATGTTATCCCCTTCGCTCACGACCCCGAAATAATTCTCTATATCAGTGCCGTGGACTGAACTGTTTATCGTCTTCCCTACGACGGTCGTCTTGACCTTGGCACGGGAAGAGTGGATGGCGGCCTGCACGCCTGCAGGACCACATCCGATTATCAGGACATCTGTATCCAAGGTCTCACAGACCATTAATGATATCGAGGATGGCCTCTTTGGGTTTCAGTCCGACTGAAGTCTCCACGAGGACGTTTTCCTTGAATATCAGGAGAGTGGGGATCGCGTTGATGTTGAACCTAACGGCGATGGCCTGGTTGTCGTCGGTGTTGAGCTTGGCGACTCCGACCTTGCCGGCGAGCTCTGTGGAAAGCTCCTCGATGATGGGGCCCATCCTCCTGCAGGGGCCGCACCAGGGGGCCCAGCAGTCGATCAGAGCGATCTTGTTGTCCTCTATGAACTTGTCAAAAGTTGCCTCGGTGAGTTCGGTGACCATGTTTATCGGAAATGAGCATACCCTACATCAATAAAAAGGACTCACCTCGGCGGTACGGAAGTACCGCACTAAGGTGCGTATCAGTCCAATTGGAATTCATCGACCGTCTTCAGCCTGGGGTATTCGCCGAGCTTCGAAGGCATGACGTCTAGGTCCTCCCCGTAGAGGTCGGAGAGCTCCATGTGCAGGAGCTCGATCCTGTCCGCACCGCGGAAGGCACCCTTGTTGATGAGCTTGGAGACGGAATGGTTGTGGTCCACGACCCTGTTGTCGCTAACCAGGTTGTCCGCATGTGCGACGATCTTCTCCTCGATGGTCCTCGGCATGTAATCCCCTGGAGGGAGACCCATCTCCTCGACATCATCCTGGTCGAGACCTGCGCCTGTGTGCTTGCGGACGATATCCACGAGCTCCGAAGGCAGACCGTACTCCTCGACCATTTTGGATCCGAGGTACGCGTGCATGATGCTGTGGTCCTTCGCGCGTCCGATGTCATGCAGGAGCGCTCCAGCTATCACCATTGGCATGTTGGCCGGCTTGATCCTTGAAGCAATCTCCTCCGCCACAGTCCTCACGGTGCAGCAGTGGATGATGACCCTCTTCTTGCAGCCTGCGTCGATGAGGTACTCTATGCATTCGCGGTCAGTCGGAATTGGCAACTGTCTTCCCCCTCTCGTTGGGTATAACGGTCATCTTGCCGTGGCGGTCCTCGTACAGCGCATTACCTTCGGTGTAACGGTCAAGGAATATAGCCAGTGCTGCGATCTCCGAATGCGGCTGATTGCCCACGGAGACGTTGAAGTCCGCACGCTCGTAGACCTCGAACGGTACCTTGGAGGCTCCGACGATGATCATAATGTCCTCATCCTTTGGGATCTTCGGGATGGCATCCACGACCTGCTGACCGTACATGGTGAGGTGGACTATCTTCCCGTGGAAGTCCTTGATGGCCTCCTTCCATCCCACTCCGGTCTTTATCTGATAGTCCCCGCCGAAGCGGTCCACCACGCTATGGATGTTCTCCTCCAGCACCGGGTCGTAGGTATCGACGTAGATGCCTTTGGCCCCCAGAGCCCTCGAAGACAATGCGACATGGGTGGTCACCCTCTTGTCCCTCTCGGGACGGTGGCCTATTCTCATGATCCAGATGTCGTTCATTTCTCTTCTTTGATGAGCTCGATCCTGTGCCCGCGGTAATCCATCTTGACAGATCTGCGGACAAGACTCTTGAGCATCGTCGAGGAAAGGCCCAGTATCTCGGCGATATCTCCCGAGAACTTACCGTCCTTACCGACCTCCGCCAGGATCTTGGCCTCGATCTCGGAGTATTCCTCCTCGCTCATCATGGCGGCCGTGAGGACATCGCTGATCTCATAGACCGGCCATTGAGCATTGATGTTGAATGAGGTGTAGTATGTATGGTAGGACTTCTTGGGATAGTTACCGTCCGTCGAGATCCAACGCATCTCGACCAGCTTCATCTTCTCGAAGAAGACGATAGCGTCCCTGCCTTCGCGACCGTACTTCTCCTCGATCTCGTCGGCTGTTCTCCATTCCAAGGTCACCTCTTTCAACACCTCTCTCTTGACAGGTGTGTCAACGGACCTGAGCATGGGTACAAGCTCGGACGGCTCGTTGATGACCTTTATTCTGTTCATGGACACAGCATATTGCGTCAGAATTATAAATTAAACATGGATAAAATAAGGGGTTGATTCGAAGTTTCTTACTATTTTTGTCTATAAATATACCTCGAAGACCAGTCTGCAGATTACAGCAGAGCCGAACGATAGACCTGGATTCGAGGGTGGGCCGCTCGCGCTGGAAGCAAATCCTTATTAACCGACTTCTTAATCCACACACCATGAAGCAGACCAAGGAACCCGAACTCAGATGGCAGTGTCTCAACTGCTACAAGGTCTATAAGGGTGCAGAGGGCGAGCAGAAGGCCCTCGACTGCTGCGGATCGCTCATCCAGGGATGGTGGACGAACTACGGCAAATGGGGTAAGCAGAACTGGTACGGAAGATGATTCCGTACCCTTCCAAGCCCCCCTTTCAACCACATTTTCTATTATTCCAATTGTAATTAGGTGTTCAGATGACAGATGACAAAGAACCTATCGGATCCATTTCGGAAGAGTTCAAACTCCTCGAAAGGCACATAATGATTCTGAAGACCGTGAAGTTCAATCAGCCCATCGGCCTGATAAGGTTGTCGGAGATGACGGGCATCCCGAAGCACAAGATTAGGTACTCCCTAAAGCTCCTGGAGAAGGAGAACATCATCGTTGCCACGCCCGGCGGCGCCATGGTCACCGAGAGGTACGATGACTTCCTGAAGAACATATCCGAGTACGTTAGGGGACTTTACACCAAGGTAGAGGAGCTCCTTTCTCAGATCTGATGTCCGGGTCATCGCATAGGTTAATATACATCCCCATCATTCCAAGCCTTACTACCTTGCCGCTGTAGCTCAGTAGGTAGAGCGTGTGACTGTTAATCACAAGGTCCTCGGTTCAAATCCGTGCGGCGGCGCCATTCCTTCTTTTGACGATTCAATTCGACTGACATACTCTATGATCGATCAATCCATGCGATCGAAGAGCCAGATGATCGGTCCGAGATCATTCTTCGAACTCGTTGATGACGCTGCGGATGATGCTCTGCCTGCCCTTGGATGAATTGTTCTTCACGTAATTCACCAGGTTGGATCCGGTGAGCATGACGCTGGAGGGTCCGGAGCGGACATAGAACTCCTCCGCCTTACCGTCCTTCAGGAACACAGGCTTCTTGCTTCTGGTACAGTCCACACGTATGATGGCCTTGCCCTCTTCCATGTCTATGACCCTGAAGGAGATGTAGGGGAAGAACTCCTCGCCGATCTTCGATGATATCATGTGGGTGAAATGGAGGTTCATCTTGTCCCTGCTATCGAACTCGTTTTCGTCCACACCGTATATGGATCCGTCGTCGGACACTCCGATCATGAGGATCCCTCCGGTGGTGTTCAGGAAGGCGACTATGGTCTTGAGTACGGCCTTCTCCATCCTCTTGTCGTTCTCGCCGGTCTGGATGTTCGTCGTTATGGTGGATTTAAACTCCAGCTTCTCGGACTCCCCGGATGCGATTATGACCACGGCCTCTTCCTTGGCACGCTCGTTGGAGTATGCGCCTCCGCTGTAGGCCTCCATGCTCTTGTTGATGCCGCTGTTGATGATCCATGAGTCCAATCCAATCTCGCTCAGGACTGCGGTAATCAGCGCACCTACGATCGAGTAGATGACATAGGTAGTGATGACCCAGATCTCGAATCCGGATGTGTTCGTGAAGTGATAGTACGCCACCTGTGCGACGAACATCAGGAGCAGCACGGTCATTGCCACGGAGAAACCCGTGACGTAGACGAAGCGCTTGTTGTCCTGCTCCCTCTCGGGGGACGAGTGCATCATGGTGTAGACGACGATCTCTCCCATCAGCATCAGACATACTCCGGTCAGGAGACTGGAGAACATGCTGATGTATGCGTGCTCCTCCCTGAACTCGTTGGACACGACGACCACGAGCAGCGTGAAGACCATCAGAAGGATGAGCATCGGAGGGACGTGGGCCACCTTACGGTCGGAGATGATGGCGATCAGAAGCATCACTGAAGTGGGTACGGACAGCAGAAGCTGGTCCACCCTCCCTATGAGAAGCTCGCTTATGATTATCAGGATGTCCAAAGCAAGGAACAAAACGTACATCACCAAGGTCCTCGTCGGGATCCTGTTCTCTCCAGCGGAGTAGCTCCAATCCATGGTACCGCATGGTCGGGGAGGTATAAAGCGTCACGCAAACTCATGTCTAAAATGGCACTCGGATACGGAACCGCACAGCTGATGTGCCTGTTCGATACATTATTAAATATAATCCGTTTAAGGGCGGACGATGGGCTCTTAGCTTAGTCAGGTAGAGCGCTCGGCTCATAACCGAGTGGTCACTGGTTCGAACCCGGTAGGGCCCACCTTTTTTTATGCTTTATAGCATACTTTTTGGGACCACACACGAGTTGCTGGCCTGATTATTCAAGTGGGAAAATGAGCAATCGACGGACGTTCTTGATGTTGCGGGCCCATTCTATGGTCTTGAGCCCAAACAACAGTTGTCGAACGCCCGATGATTGCCGTTTACTTGGATCAGGGCATACCATCGGGTTTGCCCTTAATCACCCCGTATATGTTGTCCAACACCGCTTTCTCACGGTAGTTCGCATAGTACTTCTGAGTCGTCTCTATGGAGTCGTGACCCATGGCGTAGGATACGCTTTCGATGGGGACTCCTTTATCCAGCATCCTCTGGCCGTATGCGCGACGCGCATCCTTGAGAACGAAGTCCTCGCCGATGATCTTGGAGACCTTCCTCTTAGGCTTGTCGATGGACTCCATAGTCAGGAATCCTACCTTCTTCATGAGAGGCGGGAAAAGTGCCGGAGATGTCACCTTCCACTGAATGACCTTCTTCTCACGCATCTTGTAGAATTTATCCAAGATGTCCGCGATGTCGTCGCTGATC
>CALAVG010000031.1 GCA_937892275.1 uncultured Methanomicrobiales archaeon
GGAGCAGTCCTTGAGACTGACGAGAACGTCCCCTATGGAACCACACCCTCCTACGGCGGAGAGACCCCCGTAAGGCCCGCAGATGCCCAATACACTTGGACATTCAGCGGATGGGACCCCGAAGTCGCAGCAGTGACCGGAACCCAGACCTACACCGCTCAGTTCACCAGCACGGTGAACACATACACCGTTGTCTGGAACAACTACAACGGAGCAGTCCTTGAGACTGACGAGAACGTCCCCTATGGAACCACACCCTCCTACGACGGACAGACCCCTGCCAAGGATGAGGATGCTCAGTACACCTACACCTTCGAAGGATGGAACCCCGAAGTCACAGCAGTGACCGGAACCCAGACCTACACCGCAGTGTTCGAGAACCACATCAGGTCCTACGATGTCGTCTTCTACGACGAGGATGGAACCACCGTCCTCGACCAGCAGACCCTCGAATACGGACAGACCCCCGTATACGCAGGACAGACCCCCACCAAACAGGGAGATGCCCAATACACCTGGACATTCGCCGGCTGGAACCCCTCTATTCACACGGTAGAAGGAGCCCAGACCTACACCGCAGTGTTCACCAGCACGGTCAACACCTACACCGTTGTATGGCAGAACTACGACGGAACAGTCCTCAAAACCGTCACCGTGGATTACGGAGAATCCCCCGTCTACGACGGAGAGACCCCCATGAGGCCCGCAGATGCACAGTTCGAGTACACCTTCACTGGATGGGAACCCGAAGAGGGAACCATCGTCGGAACCACAGTGTACATCGCACAGTATAGCAGCGCACTCAGGAACTACACCGTGACCGTGACCATCGACAGCGGGGACAGGACATACGGTAAGATCAACAACGGAACCGAGGACGTAGTCTACACCAATGTTCCCTACGGAACCGACATCACCGTGTCCGGTCAGACCATCACCGTCGGATTCGCATCCGACGGAAAGGTAGTCAATGCCGTTGCCAACACAGCCGATGCTCAGTACACCTACGCTTTCGGATCCATAACCGTATCCGAGACGCAGGGACAGAGCACACAGGTTCAGGGAGATGTCACCATCACCGTGACCTTTACCGCAACCGTCAACCCCTACACCATCACCTGGAACAATTACGACGGAACC
>CALAVG010000032.1 GCA_937892275.1 uncultured Methanomicrobiales archaeon
GATTCTGTAGGATATATCGATCTATCCTGGTCCCGTTTATTCGGATATTATTACAATCATAGTAAAAAATTACTATGATTAATAGTAATTAAATACGATAATTATGATGAAGGCATATGAAGAAGGGCTATATCCCTCGCATAGCCGACAAAGTACTGGAGAGGATGCTCCATACTACTGGTGCCGTGCTAATCACCGGACCTAAGGGATGCGGAAAGAGTACGACCGGTGCGTGTCAATGCGGTACGGAATATCGTCTTCAAGATCCTGAGAATGTGTCTCTCAGAATGCTTGCATCGACTAAACCATCAGAACTGTTCAAAGAGAAGAAACCTATAATGCTGGATGAGTGGGGAGAGGTCCCCTCCTTATGGGATTCTGTGAGGAACGAGGTGGATCTCAGTGATACGATGGGTGAGTTCATCCTCACGGGGTCATCGGTTCCGAAGGAGGATGGATTCAGTCATTCAGGCGTGGATAGAATAGCCCCTATGAGGATGTACACGATGTCGCTCTTCGAATCTGGGGATTCCGATGGTTCCGTATCTCTCAAGGCGCTTTTCGATGGAGATCATGATATCGCAGGAAGGTCAGATCTTACGATTTCGGACATAGCATTTCTGACCATCAGGGGAGGTTGGCCAAGAAGTGTCCGTATCGATAGGGAGTACGCTCAGGACGTGGTCATGAACTACTACAACGCGACAATAGGGATCGATGTGTTCAAGGTCGATGGCAAGAAGAAGAACATCGAAGCCATTGACAGGCTTATGCGTTCCTATGCTAGGAATCTCTCCACTATGGCATCGATGAAATCAATCATACAAGATGTGATCTCCAGTGATAAACTGGTATCTCAGACCACGGTCGAGGATTATCTGGATTCGTTGAACAGACTATTCATAATTGAAGATGTGCCAGCATGGTCGCATAATGTCAGATCCAAAACGGTCATCAGAACGACTCCCAAGAGACATTTCGTGGATCCATCCCTTGCTGCAGTATCACTCAACATGAACGCGGAGAGATTGATGTCCGATATGAAGACTTTCGGATTCTTTTTCGAGTCCCTCTGCGTCAGGGACCTCAGGGTCTATTCCGATTTACTGAAAGGGAAAGTAAGGCACTATCATGACAGTAACGACCTCGAAGTCGATATCATAGTAGAGCTCCGTGACGGAAGATGGGGGGCCATAGAAGTCAAGATGGGAGCCAGTGATGTCCCCGAGGCGGAGGAGAACCTTATAAAACTCAGAGACCTGGTGGTGGAAGGCGGCGGTAATGAACCGTCATTCATGATGGTCCTGATATCCACAGGGTATGTTTCTGTGACGGATAAGGGCGTGCTTGTTGTTCCGATAGGATGCTTAGGGCCCTGAGATCCGGAAGGATCAGCAGTTCATTCGGAGACCAATTCACCGTTGTTGAAGAGCAGGGCACCGCTCTCGGACATCCCGTCATTGTATCCCGAGACCGAGAAGAGACAGTACTTCACCTTGTAATCCTTCAGTTCCTTCACGGCCTCTGCTTTTGATACGAGCGAGTTCAGTTCTGACATCCCCAGCGGTCTGGCATGGTATTTGCATTCGCATACGTACGCCACACGATCCTTCTTGTCCAGGGCTATCAGGTCTATCTCCCCGTTGCCCCAATATTTTCCGTATTCGGCAGCTATCCCTTTGCCGCGGAGATAGTTCCTGAGCTCCTCCCTGCATACATTCTCGAAGACGAAGGCGACATGGGCATCAATGAAATGGTCCCTGAGATCCTGGACCGCCGCATCATTCTCCATTCTGACGATGGAGTTCCTGTATGGGTAGATGAAGCGGAACCAGAGGCACATGAAGTTATCGGAGATCACATACTGCCCGTTGCGGCTCTTCTCAGGTGCCTTCTCCGTCACAGGCACAAGTCTGTCGACCATCCCGATCTCGATGAGTCTCTTCAGGTACGGCAGTATCTCGTCGGATGGTGCCTGGACCGCTCCGGTGATCTTCTCCATCGTACGGTGTCCGTTGGCCATCGCCTTGAGATAGGTGTTATAGCTGGACAGGTTCCTGAATTCCGAACCGAGCAGGTACTCCCCTTCGTTCAACAGGGGGGAACCCATCTCCATGGACATCCTGATCACATTCTCTATCGTGTCGCCGTTATCCATGAGTGCCATGTAATAGGGTACTCCCCCGGTCACTGCATATCTCTCGACGGATTTCCTGTAGTCGCCTGCGACCGTGGTCCTGAACGGTAGCGGCATGATCGTGAGGTCCAGGGTATTCCTCCCATAGAGCGGGCTCCTCATGTCACCGGCCAGATTGTTCATGGATGTCAGCGAGGATCCGCATAGGATGAGCATGACATCGTTCTTTGAAAGATACGTGTCCCATAGGGCCTGGATCTCGATCTTCAATTCAGGATCCGCCTTTACCGCGTATTGGAACTCGTCTATGGCGATGACCTTCTTGCCGGGATGGCTTGATACATAGTATTTGAGTGCATCCGACCATCTTTCGAATCTGATATTGAGTTCCCCGGATATCGTTCTGCCTAGAGAGGCAAGTATGGATTGTCCCGATTCGCTGTCAACTTCATGGTACAGATGATCCTTATCCTTCAGAAATTCGGTTATGAGTCTGCTCTTTCCGACCCTGCGTCTTCCCTTTATGATCACGAGAGAACTCTCCCTGCCGAATTCCCTGTTCAGCAGTTCCATCTCCTTCTCTCTTCCTATGAAGTCCATATTCATACATGGGTTCCGTGATATTTAATCTATAGTATAACTGAATCGTAATTAAGTTAATCGTGTTTCAGTTAACTCACAAAGACGTGAAAATCGAACATAGCCAGTATGGCAGATCTCAATCTGATTTCACCGATTCGCTGTTCACCGGGAACGTGAAGTACGTATCCGGGAAAGGCTCGTTATCCAGTGTGAAGTGCCACCATTCCTCGGCAAGCGGATTGAATCCGTGGTTCAACATCGCTTCCCTGAGCAGCATGCGGTTGGCGAACTGTTCATCCGTGATGTGCCTGTAATCGGGGTGGCTGAGCTCGCCGAAGTAATCGAAGGGTCCGCCCATGTCCACATCCTTCCCGTGGCCATGTCGAAGAGAGTGAGGTCCACGGTGCTTCCTCTTGTATGGCCGGAGTGTTCCGCTATGTATCCCTGGGGGAACAGCTGATCCTTCTCGAGTTCCGGATAGAAGTACTCTTTCATCCTGGTGTCATCGGGATCCTTGGCCCATTTCACGAAATGGTCTACTGCCATCTGCGGTCTGTATGCATCGTAGATCTTCAGCCTGTAACCTTTCTGAACGAGCTCGTCGCTGACCTCACGGAGCGCTGTAGCGGCTTCTTTGTTAGAAGTGCAACGGGTTCCTCGTAACCATCGATCCTGTCGCCGACGAAATTGTATGTTGAATAGTAGCGGATCTCAAGTATGGCATCGGGCACCGCTTCGCTCAGCAGAACGAAATCGGAAGAGTCGTCAGAGATACCAGTTCATATTATCCCTGGATCAGCAATCTTCCTTGGGAAGGATAACTTTGTCGGGCTTGTCCTTGTTCATGTAAGTGTTGACGATCTTGATCGCGCAGACATCCCCGCACATGGAACAGCCCTCGCTCTCCTCCGTGCAGCCTCTCTTCCTGTACCTTCTGGCCTTCTCCTCGTCGATGCAGGTGTCGAACATCGTGTTCCAGTCAAGGGCCTTCCTGGCATGGGCCATGCGGGTGTCCCTGTCCCTTCCGATGCCTCTGCAAAGGTCACCGACATGTGCTGCTATCTTCGAGGCTATCACGCCTTCCCTGACGTCATCGACATCGGGCAGGGAGAGATGCTCCGCGGGTGTTATGTAGCACAGAAAATCGGCTCCGTTCTGGGCCGCAACGGCACCTCCGATGGCGCCGACGATATGGTCGTATCCGGGAGCGATGTCTGTGACCAGAGGTCCGAGGACATAGAACGGTGCTCCGTGGCACATCTGCTTCTCCAACCTCATGTTCATGGGGACCTGGTCCAGGGGAACGTGTCCGGGACCCTCCACCATGCTCTGTACTCCCGCTTCGCGGGCCCTCTTGACCAAATGACCCAGCGTCATCAGTTCCGATATCTGTGCCTGGTCGCTTGCATCGTCTATGCAGCCGGGTCTGAAACCGTCCCCGAGGGACAGTGTGAACTCGTATTTCCTTGCCATCTCGAGCAGATAATCGAAGTTCTTGAACAGGGGGTTCTCCTGCTCGTTGTGCAGGATCCAAGCGGTCAGGAATGATCCTCCCCTTGAGACCACATCGGTAATCCTGTCGCTCTTCCTGAGCCATTCCACGGTCTCCTTTGTGATACCGCAGTGGACCGTCATGAAGTCCATCCCGTCCTTGGCGTGCCTCTCGATACCGTTGAAGATATCGTCCTCTGTCATCTCGACTATGGCGTTCTTCCTTGTGGCATGGACACCGGTCTCGTAGATAGGCACGGAACCCATCATCACGGGGCATTCCTTTAGGAGTCTGGCTCTTATCGCATCTATGTCCCCTCCGGTGCTCAGGTCCATGACCGCATCGGCACCGTATTGAAGGGCCACCTTTAGCTTCTTCGATTCCGTCTCCACATCCACCATGTCGCGGGATGTTCCAAGGTTCACGTTGATCTTGACGGACATACCTTCCCCGATGGCACCGGGTGTAGGGTCGTGCACAGGGTTGCATGGGACGCAGATCCTTCCGGACGCTATCCCGTTCCTTACGAATTCCTCGCTCACACCTTCCTTTTTGGCGATCTCCTTGATGAGCGGCGTTACCCCTCTGCGGGCCTCTTCCATTATGGTGGACATTTCAATCGTTTGATAATCCGTTGTAACGGTATATCAAAGTTGGCGGTGACATCGCGAATATTCACATGCGTGCGCGGGCACTCGTTATACGCGCGCGTATGATTATATATGTATGTGGCTTAACGGAGATGCATGACCATGGATGGGAACATACAGAAGGCCGAAGAGGAGTACAACGCGGACAGTATCGTCGCGTTGAAGGGACTCGAAGCGGTCAGGAAGAGACCCGGGATGTACATCGGATCCACGGATACCCGCGGATTGCATCATTGCGTCTATGAGGTCGTCGACAACGGAATCGATGAGGTGATGGCGGGTTTCGCCACCAAAGTCGAGGTAACCATCAACGAGGACGGATCCATCACCGTCGTGGATGACGGAAGGGGAATCCCCACCGAGATAAACCAGGAAGAGGGTAAGTCAGGTCTGGAGATGTGTCTCACGGACCTGCATGCGGGAGGTAAGTTCAACCAGAACTCCTACAAGGTGTCCGGAGGACTCCACGGAGTGGGAGTGTCCGTCGTGAATGCCCTCTCCAAGAAGCTCATCGCCACCGTTGACCGTATGGGCAAGAGGTGGAGGCAGTCCTATCAGATCGGTATCCCGGACGGTCCCGTCGAGGAGATTGGGGAGTCCGACAGGCACGGTACCACCATCCAGTTCTGGCCGGACGACGAGATGTTCGAGACGGTGGAGTTCGATTACGCCACTCTGCAGAACAGGTTCAGGAACCAGGCCTTCCTGAACAGCGAGGCCACAATAACATTCGAGGACAAGCGCACAGGCAAATCGGAGACCTTCCACTATGAAGGCGGAGTATCAGAGTTCGTTCAGTACCTGAACAGGTCCAAGACCCCTCTGCACCCGCAGCCCATCCGTATCTCCGGTGAGAGGAACGGCGTGTCCATAGATATCGCCATGCAGTGGACGGACGGATACAACGAGGAGATCGATTCGTTCGTCAACACGATCTACACCCCCGAGGGAGGAACACACCTCACGGGATTCAGGACGGCCCTCACCAAGACGGCCAACGATTACGGCAAGCAGAACAATCTGCTCAAGGACCTGACCCTGGAGGGATCGGATATCCGCGAGGGATTGACCGCCATCGTCAGCATCAAGATGTCCGAGCCCCAGTTCGAGGGACAGACGAAGGCCAAATTGGGAAGCAGCGTCGCACAGGGCGCGGTCAGCGCCCTGATGAACGAGAAATTGGCCGAATTCATGCTCGAGAACCCCGCTGTGGCCCAATCGATCATCAAGAAGGCAATACAGGCCTACGAGGGAAGGGAGGCCGCGAGGAAGGCCAGGGACGCCACCAGGAGGAAGAGCGTCCTAGAGACCACCAGTCTGCCAGGAAAGCTCGCCGACTGTTCCGAGAAGGACCCGTCGCTGTGCGAACTGTACATAGTCGAGGGAGACTCCGCAGGAGGATCCGCTAAGCAGGGAAGGGACCGTGCGTTCCAGGCCATCATGCCCATCAGGGGAAAGATCCTGAACGTCGAGAAGACACGTCCCGACAAGCTCCTCGACCACGAGGAGATCAAGAACCTCGCCATCGCCATAGGCGGAGGTATCGGAAAGGAGTTCGACATATCGAAGATCAGGTACCACCACATCGTCATCATGACCGATGCCGATGTGGACGGTGCCCACATCTGTACCCTTCTGCTCACGCTGTTCTACAGGCAGATGAGGCCGCTGATCGACAATGGTAACGTGTACATCGCTATGCCCCCTCTCTACAGGGTGTACAAGGGCAAGAAGCAGATCTACTGCTACACCGAGGAGGAGATGGCCAAGGCCGTCGAGGAGCTCGGTCAGGGATGCAACGTATCGAGATACAAGGGTCTGGGAGAGATGAACCCGCAGCAGCTGTGGGAGACCACCATGGACCCGGCGAACAGGATGATGAAGAAGGTGTACGTCGAGGATGCGATCCTGGCGGATCAGCTGTTCTCCGTCCTCATGGGCGACGATGTGGAGCCCAGGAGGGAGTTCATCATCGAGCACGCTCACGAAGTGATCAACCTGGATGTGTGATATCATGGATGAGGAACAGCCAGTCAAGAGGGTCATAAACCAGACGATCGAGACGGAGATGCAGCGCTCCTACATCGATTACTCCATGAGCGTCATAGTCGGACGTGCCCTTCCGGACGTCCGTGACGGATTGAAACCGGTCCACAGGAAGATCCTGTACGCAATGGACCAGCTCAGTCTCACATATAACAGGCCGCACAAGAAGTCCGCTACCGTTGTCGGAGAGGTTCTGGGTAAGTACCATCCCCACGGAGATTCCGCGGCGTACGAGGCGATGGTCAGGCTCGCGCAGCCTTTCTCGCTCAGGTACCCGCTGGTCGACGGACAGGGTAACTTCGGATCGGTCGACGGGGATTCCGCCGCTGCGATGCGTTACACCGAGGCAAGAATGTCCAAGATGGCGAGCGATCTGCTACTCGACCTCGACAAGGACACTGTCGACATGATCGACAACTACGACGGTTCCCTCAAGGAGCCTTCCGTCCTGCCTTCCAAGTTCCCGAACCTCCTGGTGAACGGATCGGACGGTATCGCCGTGGGAATGGCCACGAAGATGCCCCCTCACAACCTCACCGAGGTGTGCAACGCAATCACATACACCATCGACAACCCCGAAGCGACCGTTTCCGACCTGATGCAGTACGTCAAGGGACCCGATTTCCCCACCGGAGGTACCATCTACGGTCTGTCCGGGATAAGGTCCGCCTACGAGACGGGAAAGGGTAAGCTCAGGGTCAGATCCAAGGTCCACTTCGAGGAGATGGACAACGGAAAGACGAGGATCATCGTCGACGAGATCCCCTACCAGGTCAACAAGGCCATGCTGATCATACAGATCGCGGACCGCGTCAAGGACAAGGAGATCGAGGGCATCACCGATCTAAGGGATGAATCCGACAGGCACGGAATGCGTATTGTCATCGAGCTCCACAAGGACGCCATACCCCAGGTCGTCCTGGAGAACCTGTGGAGGAAGACCAACATGGAGATCACATACGGTGTCATCAACATCGCACTGGTTGATAACAAGCCTTCCATACTGGGTCTTAAGGAACTGATCGTCCAGTACATCAAGCACAGGAAGTCCGTCGTCACACGCAGGACCCAGTACGAACTGGACCAGGCGGAGAAGAGGTTCCACATCCTGGAGGGTCTGATGAAGGCCATCAACATGCTGGACGAGACCATCGCCCTCATCCGCGAATCCGCGGACGGAGAGACCGCGAACCTGGGACTGCAGAACCTGCTGGGGATCGACCAGGAGCAGGCGAAGGCCATCCTGGATATGAGGCTCCAGAAGCTGACCGGACTTGAGTTGGATTCCATAAAGAAGGAGTACGACGACCTCGTCATCCTGATGAACGACCTGAAGGACATTCTCGCCCACGAGCAGAGGGTCCTGGACATCATCAAGGATGAGCTGAAACAGATGTCCGATACATACGGCGACGAGCGCCGTACGGAGATAGATCCCAACGAAATCGACGCTGACGAGGAGGATCTGATCCCCAATGAGAAGGTAGTGGTCACCGTTTCCAATGACAATTACATCAAGAGGATCCCGCTGAACACCTATAGGCAGCAGTCCCGCGGAGGCGTCGGACTGACAGCGATGCAGACCAAGGAGGAGGACCATGTGGCAGCGATGTTCGTCATGATGTCGCACGACTACATCCTGTTCATCACCAACAAGGGACGCATGCAGTGGCTGAAGGGATACAGGATCCCCGAGGGAAGCAGGCAGGCCAAAGGAAAGCCGCTGGTCAACCTCATACCCGATCTTGAGGAGGACGAGAAGATCATCAACTCCATCACCACTCATGACTTCCCCGACGACAAGTACCTGGTGTTCTGCACGAGGAACGGTCTGTTCAAGAAGACCGTGATGTCCGCATACGGGAACGTCAGGGCAAGGGGAATCAAGGCCATCAAGCTGGAGGAGGACGACGAGCTCATCGCCATGGGAATCACCGACGGAAACGACCAGATCATCATCGCATCCGCCGACGGACAGGCTGTAAGGTTCGACGAGACCGACGCACGTCCGATGGGAAGGGATACGATGGGAGTCAAGGGAATGACCCTGGGAGAGGGCGACAAGGTCGTCTCCATGGCAGTGGTCAAACCCGGCGACAGGCTCCTGACCGTGTCCGAGAACGGTTACGGAAAGATCTCCGACGTGGATGACTACCGTAAGACCAGGCGCGGAGGAAAGGGTGTCATCACCATCAAGACCGACGAGCGCAACGGAAAGGTCGTCAGCGTCAGGAAGGTCGTTACCGGAGATGAGCTGATGCTGCAGTCCAAGAGCGGAAAGATCATCCGCATGGAGGCAGACAGCATCCGCGAGACCGGACGCAACGCGAAGGGCGTCAGGGTCATGGACATGCGCGACGGGGACAAGATCATCGCCGTCGAGCCCGTGATGTCCGACGATGATCCCGAGGAGGTCCCGGAGACGGAGGCACCCGCAGAGGCGGCACCGTCCGAGGAGCAGAACGAACAGTGAGCTATGATGGGGGCCCCTCAGGCCCCCTGACGCCACTAAAAAGGCTTATAAACAGGATGTCCATAGGGGGAAATTACGCCGTGGTAACTCAGTTGGGAGAGTGCGTGACTGAAGATCACGAAGTCGCTGGTTCGAGCCCGGCTCACGGCACCATCTCTTCTATCTATCATTCCAGAGGTCCCTCCTATGGATGAGCCAGACCGCATTTTCATCGACTTCCATGAGGAGAAGCTCACCATGATGCAGGTCGTCAGCAAGGTCGCCGAGCTGCAGAAGCAGTATCCTGAATACGAGATCTTCATGGACGGCGACGCTTACGCCATAGTGGGAAGGAGAAGGAAGGAGTGACCTTTCCTCTCACCCTAGGAAGAAATCCACGGCATTGATGAATTCGACCCCTTCCGGTATATCTGGCACATCGGCATCCTTGGTTATCAGGAACCTTTTCCCTTCCAGTTTTTTCAACGAACGTGTCTCCCTGTTCAGGGTCTTCGGGTCCTGAACGCTCAGTGCTACCTGATAGAATTCGGGCTCCCCGTCCAACCACGCGGTGAAATCGATCTCCTTGTCCCTGTAAGACCCGACGGACACTCTGTATCCCCTGCGGAGCAGTTCAATGAAAACGGCGTTCTCCAGCAACGCCCCCTCATTGTATTCGGATCCCAGCAGTATCGTGTCACTGAACCCGGTATCCGCAAGGTAGAATTTGGCATGGGACTTCATATGTTTCTTACCGATGACATCGTACCTGTTAGCTTTGTAGAAGATGGAACACCCGCATAGTTTGCCCAGGTACCTCTCGACGGTGCGCGGATCCCCGACATAAGAGTTCGCCGCTATGCCGTTGTTGGATGTCTGGTTCCCGATATTGGAAATCATGAACGATGTGATGTTGTCCAGGATGGCCTGGTCCATATCCATCTCGGGCCTTATGTCGCAGTTGATGATGGAATCGTACACTCCTCTGAGTATGGTCCGGTTCTTCCTTTCGCTGTCCCTGAGGTCGATTATCGGCATACCGCCGTAGCGCAGGTATTGTTCAAGTCTCTGGGTGTATCCGTTGTCATTATCGATCGGATAGCGGGAAAGGAATTCTTTGAACGAGAACGGGAAAACGTTGATCTCGACGAATCTGCCGGTCAGGTGCGTTCCCAGTTTTTCGGATACGGTCTCCGAGTTGGATCCGGTGATGTAGATGTTGGCGCCGTATTTCAGACGGATGCTGTCGACTACCTTTTCCCACCCTTTGATCAGCTGCACCTCGTCGATGAGGATGACCGGGTTATCCGAATCGATATTGTTGACGATGTAATCGTAGAACATCCTCTCAGTATCGATGACATACCTCATCTTTTCGAGATTGATGAGTATGACCTCCTTCTTGGTGAACCCGGAATCGAGGAGATGCTGTCTGAACTGCATCATCAATACGGATTTTCCGCATCCGCGGATCCCTGTGAGGACCTTGACGATATCGCGGTTATCGAAGTATTCCATCATCCGATCGATGTAGAACGGACGTTCAACGTACTCCTCGGCCATGATTGATATATCGAATAATTGTATTTCAATGTATGATTTGATTGGATTTCAATCCAATTATTTTATGGATTTAAATCCAATAATTCCACATCTATCCCCTTTGATCATTCATCAGATGATACCAGAACATATATCTGAATAGGATATCGTCACTCCATTCTGAAGGCGGAAGGAAGCATGGGAAGGGGAAGAATAACGATTGGACTTTACAATTCATACGACCAGAACTTCAGGGAACCTCACAGGCGCATCATCGCCCGTGCCGGGGATCTCGCGATGGCCTTCGATATGAATCTGGCACTGTTCGGATTCCCTATCCCGGAGGAGACCAAGACCCCTGTCGAGGTGGCCAATTGGATCGCCGGTACCACCAGCATCGGACACCATGGGGATTATTTCGTGGACCTCGCAGAGAAGGGCCGCTTCCAGAAGTTCCCCTACCCTTCCAAAGGATTCCCTCCGCAGTTGGGCGAGCCCGTTCTGACCACATGCAGGGCAGAGGAGTCCAAGAAGGTGTCCGTAGGACAGCTCACCGATATGATCGAGCACGGTCAGAGCATCCTTTTAGTCTTCGGGATAGGCCCGCACGGGGTGCCCAAGGACGTCATGAAGATCCCCAAGTATAATCTGGACATCACGACGGGAGGTTTCTCTCTGGAGACCTGTGCAGCTTTGGGATCCGTCTGCGGTGCCCTCTACGCCAAGCTCAACTACTGATGGATGACATTGTTGCCGTCCGTATGGTTTTTAGTCCTCGGATGAGGATTCCATCTCGGTACCCATGAGCGACAACAGGACTGTGGCCGAGGAGATAGTGGCGAACTGTCGCACGGATCTCTGCATGGATCTGAGATTCATGACCCGTCCGGTCCTGTCGCTGGAGACCGTCGTACTTGTCGGTGACGGTCCTTACCATTACGACAGCGAGCACCTCTACTTCCACATGGACAGGGTCCTCAGGGATTTCTCAGAGGATCCCAATATCATATCCAGGGTCATAGCTCACATGGTGATGCACATGGTCCTCGGTCATTATGACAGGAACACCGACGGTTTCCGCGATCTCGCCGAGGATATGATCGTCGAATATTCACTCGATATGCTTGGGACTCCCCACATCTCCCTTCCTCAGGCGGATGACCGCATATTCATCTTCGAAAGACTCCTGAAGAAGGCCGGTGCGCCCACCGTGGACCTTATCGCCGAGGAACTGTCGAAGGTCTCCGAGTGGCAGATCAACACCTATCCTCCGCTGTTCTCCATAGACAGCCATTCCTCTCGTGACGGTTTGGAGCATCCCGAATGGCAGGAGATGTCCGCACAGATGATGGTGGAGATCGAGGGTTTCACCAAGAACCTCTCCGGAAGGACGGATGCCCTGATGCGCGTGCTGCGTATCAGGAACAGGAAACAGACCGATTATCGCACATTCCTGAGGAAGTTCCTGACCACCAGGGAGAGGATCAAGCTCGATGTGAACGAGTTCGATCCGGCATACTACAGCTACGGAATACAGCTCTACGGGAACATCCCGCTGATAGATGCGCTGGAACATTCCAATTCCCCAATGATAGAGGACTTCGTCATAGCGGTGGACACATCCGGTTCTACGATGAGGGGCCCGGTGATGAACTTCATAGAGGATGTGTACGGGATAATGGAGCAGTGCGAGATCTCCAACAGGACCAATCTGCACATCATCCAATGCGACGACAACGTCCGTTCCGACGATGTGATCAGGAACCGTGGGGACATGAGGAGATTGATCGACAACATGGAGATCAAAGGCGGGAAGGGAACGGATTTCAGACCGGTGTTCGATTATGTAGATCATCTCAAGGATGAGGGCGAGTTCAGCAATCTCAGGGGACTGGTCTACTTCACCGACGGTATCGGTACCTATCCCACGCGCAGGCCCGGTTATCCTGTCGCATTCCTGTTCTGCGATGACAGGTATCTGGACATAGGGGTGCCCGCCTGGGCCATGAAGGTGTGCATCGGCACGAGCGATTTGGCTGAGAGATGACACTCTTTCTCTCGTTCTTTATAATATACCAAAACGATTGCTCTTCTCGCCTATGATGAACATACAGGATGCCAAGGACAATATCAAGGATGCCATAGAGGCCTACATGTCGAAGGACGATGCGGGGAATTACCTCATCCCGCGTGCCAGGCAGAGGCCCATAATGGTCCTGGGTGCGCCCGGACTCGGAAAGACCGCTATCATGTCGCAGATAGCGGCCGAGCTGGACCTTGGATATGTTTCTTACACTATCACCCATCACACCCGTCAGTCTGCGATCGGTCTTCCGATGATCGAGAAGGAGACGTACGGAGATTACGAGTGCACAGTGACCAGGTACACCATGAGCGAGATCATCACATCCGTATACGATGTCATCTATAACGAAGGGAAGAAGGAAGGCATCCTGTTCATAGACGAGATCAACTGCGTATCGGAGACGCTGGCACCTGCGATGCTGGATCTTCTGCAGAACAAGAAGTTCGGTCCACATCTGATCCCGGACGGATGGGTGTTGGTGGCAGCCGGGAATCCTCCGGAGTTCAACGATTCCGCCAGGGACTTCGACGTCGCCACACTGGATAGGGTCAGGATTATCGAGGTGGAGCCGGATACGGATGTCTGGCTCAGATATGCGATGAGCACCGGCATCAACGATTCGATCACATATTATCTGAAGGTCAAGCCCCAGAATCTGTTGAAGATAGAGCGCACGGTCGACGGTATACATTTCGTGACGCCCCGTGCATGGGAGGACCTTTCCGTGGTATTGAATGAATATGAGAGCAAAGGCGTATGGGCGAGCATCAACGTCATCACGCAGTACGTCAGGGACCCGGACATAGCGGCGGAGTTCAACAAGTACAGGGAATTCTACAGGAAGTACCGCGAGGATTACAATTCCGACGCAATCCTGGCGGGATCGTTCTTTGTCGGCCCCAACACCATGAGTGCAGAGGGAAGACTGGCGGTGGTATCCATATTGATCGGAAGGCTCAATTCCGAGGCCGGAAGGGGGCTGTCAATGGAATATGCGATAGGTCATCTCGACAAGGAGAAGGGCATGACCATCAACGATGCCAAGAAGAGGCTCGATCTCAATCTGACTGCAGAGGAGAGGGCAGGTCTGCAGTTCCTGATCAGAAGCATGACGGAACTGAGGACGATGGAAGAGCTACGTACGGAACTGTCCGAGACCAGGAGGGATTTCGAGGATCATCTGGGCAATGCCATGGAGTTCGCCAAGTCCACGTTCGGCACCGGCCCGGAGACGGTGTCCCTGCTCACAGGGCTGATCTCATGCTACAGTGTAGTCATGTTCTCCAGACCCGGAGGGAAGCTGTATTCTTACAACGATGAGCTCCTGAGCGAGGGAAGGAACAAGAAGATCAGGTCCATGATGGAGGGATTGCAATGAGCATGGCCAGAGTGGAGACCGCTATCACCACTGGCGGATTGGAGATCACAAGACTCATAACCAGCGATTCAAACATCGTTGTGCCAGCAGTCGTGAACGGCATTAGCGTGGTAGCGCTCGGACCACAGTTCCTGAGGGATTGCTACGGGACGAACAGCCGTACCCTCACGATCCCGGCAAGTGTCGTCAAAGCATCCGAGGAGGCCCTGGTATCCCTTTCCGGACTCAGGATGATAAACTACCTGGGGCCTTTCGAGGTATTCAACAGCTTCGGATGGGGTACGAGCACCGACTGTCAGGTCACCTGCGCGGACGGATTCACATTCAATTTCCTCGCCGGGAACTCGTTATGTTTCCCGCAGTTCGACAACGAGATCCTGATAACTCGCCAGAGGATGTCAGAGAGCATTGCTATGGAAAGGCTCTCAAATCCCGTGATGCTTACCGATGACAACCGCGAGATGTACATGCAATACATGAGATCGCGCATAATCCCGATGGCCGAACATGCGATCATGGAGAACGACAACAACGGACTGCATGCCGCTTTGGATTCCGATCTGATCCCGGAGAGGGATCTTACCGCACTCCTTGAATATTCCGTCAGGTCCGGGAAGACTTCCACCACATCTGTGCTGATGTCCTATCTGAATTCGAGGGCCGGAAGAGATTACCCATCCAAATCATGACTGCGGCTCATCTATAAGAATCGCCATTCGATGGACCGGTTTCAAGGACCTAGGCAGCCAAGAGGAACAACCCAAATGCCGTCATCTCTTCTGTAAGCGGTATCCGATGTTGTCAACACCATCATGAACGATGGTTTCTTCGAGCGTTGATCCATGTGTTCTACCAGTTTTTTCAGATTGGCAGCACCTTCTTCGATGTATTCTTCTGCACCCAACTTCACCTCTATAGCGGCCCAGTCTCCGTTCCTAAGCGTGATGACTGCATCCACTTCGAGTCCCGATGAATCCCTATAGTGTTTCACCACGCCTTTGAGTCTCTCTGAATAGATCCTTATATCGCGTATGCAGAGGTTCTCGAATAGGAAACCGAACAGGTTGAGGTCACCGATAAGGTTGCCAGGACCTATGTCTAAAGCGGCACACGCAATGGATGGATCGACGAAGTAGCGTGTGTTGGATGTCCGTATAGCGGTCTTTGACCTTATGTTGGGGCTCCAAGCCTCGGATTCTTCAACAACATAAAGCTCCTTCAATGCTTTGACGTAAGATGCGATCGTATCCTCATCCAGGGACATCGCATCATTCTTGATCATGTCTGCTTTGATGGTAGAGTTATTGGCCTGGGTTGAACAGTTCCTAGCGTATGATCTGAGGAGCAGCTTAACCCTTTCCGGATCTCTCTTGACCTCATCTGACATATCTGAATTCACTATTCCGTCAAGATAGTCAACGGCCTGTTCCAATGCAATATCATCATCCAGACCGATGGCCTTGGGCCATCCTCCTCTGGCAGTATAGAACGCATAGTCGGAGAGTTTCCTGTTGCAACGTGTGAATGCGCCCTGTCCCTTGAAGAGTTCTTCTAATGAGACAGATCCATCGCTATCCCCGGACTCATATAGTGACATGGGCCTCATGGTAAGTGACGTAATACGCCCTGTCCCGGAATGCTTATCGGGGTCCTCCATGCCATTGGGTTGTTTTGATCCAGTCAGTATGAATTGTCCAAACTCGTTGCGCAAATCGATCTCTGTTCTAATCTGGTTCCATATGAATGGTACGACTTGCCATTCGTCGATGAGCAGAGGCGTCTCGCCTTTTAAGAAATCAGAGGGACTGACCTTTGCGAGCATTATGTTATTCTTTCTGCTGTTTTCGTCTTGCATACGGATTACGGTCTTTGCGAACTGTTCTGCCGTCGTTGACTTGCCACACCATTTTGGACCCTTAATCCAGACGGCACCTTTGCTCCTCAATTTGAAATCCAAGACATCGTCGACAATTCTCGGCATGTATTTTAGTGGCATCTGATCACATTGTGATATTCGTTCGGTAGTTTATGAATATTATGTTCGGTAGTTTATAGACGATTCATTCGGTATTTTATGGAGAAATTGTTCGGTAGTTTGTAGACAGATAGATCATATGACCAACCACCGTTCACACATTTGAATGAATTATAATGACGACGGAACGAGGTCGGGACGCGTCGGTCGCTGTTCGGTGGCCACGACTTTCTTTATACTAATAAAGTATCGGCGGCAACATGGCAGCGGATGCTAGCGGTTGGCAGGACATCATCTCCGACGACCTTGTCGAGGTCTCAAAGATCATGCGTGAGGTCACCCGCGACAGCAACAAGGAGGTCCAGGATGTCTTCGATTATGCCCTGGATTCACCCGGTAAGATGATCCGCCCCTCTATGGTCATCCTCGTGTGCAATGCCTGCGGCAAGCCCACCGAGGTGAACACCCTGAAATACGCAGCGGCAGCGGAACTCACTCACATGGCCACGCTCATCCACGATGATATCAATGATGAGAGCGACAGCCGCCGCGGAAAGCCTGCCACCTACAGGGAGTACGGTGTCAGGAAGGCATTGACCACAGGCGATCTGATGTTGGTCAAGGCCATGTCCCTTTTCGATTCCAACCCCAAGCTCCTCCAGAGCATCATTGATATGGGTTCCTCACTGGCAGACAGCGAGTTCCTCCAGTACAACCACAAGTTCGATCTAGACATCATGGAGCAGGAGTACTATCAGGTCATCTCCGGAAAGACTGCAGCATTCCTTTCCGAATGTGCCAGGACCGGAGCGATAGCCGCCAAGGCATCGGAGGAGGTCATCGAGGAGGTGGCCCGCTTCGGTCAGCTCTACGGAATGGCGTTCCAGATAGCCGATGATCTCATTGACCTTTTGGGTTCGGAGAAGGTCTCCGGAAAGACCGCGATGAGGGATCTCAGCGAGGGTATCATCACGCTTCCGACGATCCTTGCCATGAGGGATGTGAAACTCGGCAACAGGATCCGCGGTATGATCAGGAAGGGCGCACCTCTCGACGAGGTCCGCGAACTGATCCTTCAGACAGAAGCCATCGATGACTGCAAGCTCATAATCGGCGATTATGTTGATGAGGCCATAGATTGCCTCGATATCCTTCCCGAGAGCGCTTACAGGCAGTCCCTTATCGATCTGACGAGGCTCAACCTCACCAGACTGAGCTGAGCTCAGTAGTGGTCGTACAGGATGTTTCCGGGTTCCAGCAGTACGCCGTCACCTTTCTGGACGCGTCCGACTATCTCTGCGTTGGGGTACTTCTTGGCGATCTGCTCCGCATCATCCGCAGGAGCGATGATTGTGAATCCCATGCTCATGTTCAGGGTCTGATAGATCTCCTTGTCCTCGACCTCGCCCATCTCCTGCAGCTTTGTGAAAATAGGTGCGGGTTTGACGGGGTCGCTGATGACGTACTGAAGCCCTTTCTTCATACGGAGGATGTTCCTGAGTCCTCCTCCGGTGATGTCCACAAGTCCGTGGACCTTGAAATTGGATGTTATCTCGAGGACCTGCCTGACATAGATCTCGGTAGGGGTGAGAAGCTCCTCACCGATGGACTTCGAAAGGCCGGAAACCTTGTCGTTCCAGCAGATGTTGTTGGCCTCCACGATCTTCCTTGCGAGGGTGAGTCCGTTGGAATGGATACCGGATGATCTCAGAGCGATGATGAGGTCCCCTTCCTCGCAGGTCTCTCCCGTGATGATCTTGTCCTTCGCGACATATCCGAGACATGTTCCGGAGAGGTCCACGCCGTTCACGATTTCGGGGAGCACGGCGATCTCTCCGCCGACGATCTCCATGTTGGACAGTTCTGCACCCTTCTGGAGTCCTTTTCCGATCTCCCTGGTGATGTCCTCGTTGGGCTTGTCGATGGCGATGTAATCCACGAAGGATGTCGGTTCCGCATTGACGCAGATGGTGTCGTTGACGTTCATCGCGATGCAGTCTATTCCGACGGTGTCCCACTTGTTCAGGGCCTCTGCGATCATGAGTTTGGTACCCACACCGTCGGTCGCGAGTGTGATGTACTTGTCTCCGAAATCGATCAGGCTCGCGAAGAGTCCCGACATGCGGACGTTCTGTCCGAGTCCTTCCCTTCTGTATTCCAGTTTGTCGACCAATGCCTTGATCGCGTTCGATTTCTGATCGATGCTCACGCCTGATTTCTCGTAGGTCCAACCGCTCATCGTGATCCTCTGAATAGGGTATGGTTCGCTTGTTTTTATGAGTTCGGATGGTCCGACAACTCACAGGATGTTCAGCATTGGTTGCGTTCCCTGAATACGAGAACCTCTTCCTATGGCCGGATTTGGACGATTCCTTCGCATACCCCCTCTGGATGAGCACAGCGATATCGTTGCGTATGGTCTGGGGCGACACCCCCAGCTCTGACGACAGTTCGTAGACGGTCATCGCGGAATCGGAATTGATCAGGCAGTTGATGATATCCATGCGCCTCTGGCTGAGGTCATCAGAATCTATCAGATCCCTAACGGCCCTCCTCTCATCTTGTTTATTGTTCAGATACTTGGTCAGCATCTCCACGGACAGCATTATCATATCGATGTTGTAGTCGATGAAATACGTCACATCGTTGCCGTCGGTCTCGCACAGCTGGTACGCCTCCTCGTATCTCCCTTTGTGCTCATTGATGGCCTTGGATATCGAGATGTACTCCATGAACGAATACCCATGTTTCATTGTGTACCAATAGAACAGTGATCTGGACACCCTTCCATTGCCGTCCATGAAGGGGTGTATATAGGCCACTATGTAATGGATCAGTATCCCCTTGATCATCGGATGTATGTACTCTTCATCGCTGTTGACGAAATCACAAAGTTCGTCCACCATCGGGACTATGAGCTCGTGGGATACCGGTTCGTGATACGTCTCACCGGTGATCACATCCCTTACAGCTACGGAGTTGTCCGTTCTGAACTTCCCTTCGTACTCCTTGGATTCCAGGGTATCGTTCGATATTACGGAATGCAGCTCCTTGATGAGATCCGGCGTGAGCTCCCTGTCTAGATTAGAGCGTATGAATTCCATGGCGTTGTAGTTGTTGAGGATCATCCTCTCGGATCTGTTCATAGGGTTCCTTCTGTCCCTGAGCATCCTTTTGGCATCCTTTGTGGTGGTGGCCGCGCCCTCGATCTGGCTCGATGCGATAGACTCCTCCATCATCGAACTCACCGATATCATCGTCTTCTTCTTGCCGTTGAAGGACATCACAGGATTGTATTCCTTGGACAGGGTGAGATCGATGCTGTGCAACGGCTGCTGGAGTCTCTCGGGGATGTTGAAACTCATCGAAAGGTCCCCGATGTTCACCCTATGGCAGGAGATTTCCCTCAGAAGTTTCATCAGATACCATAGATTCTCGCGTCCGTACCTCCCGCATTCGTGATACTGGAGTCTATCCCAATGGAGGTATTTCGAGTTGTAACTCTTGGCAAGGTTCACGGTATCCCTATCGGTGAGCATGGACTGATCCGGCTGCATATCCGAGAGTCCAGGCGCCTTCTGAGGTCTCTTCATGGAATTTCAAAAAACTTCAAATTATTAAAAAATTGGTTTTTTGAAGTTATTTGGGTTTGATAATCTATCATGAATCCGATTGTGCCAGAAGGTTTGAAGCTGTGTCCTTCGGCCTGAAGATGGTATCTTCACTCGACCGATGCTCCGAGATCGTACGCTTCTTTGGTCCTACCGGATCCAAGGATCTCCCCCAGATTGTCCCAACCGACATTGTCCGTGAATCTATGATACCAATCCACGGCCTGCTCGTATTGAGGATCATCCGAGGTCATGAGCAATGCGCTCTTCCTCTGACATGCTTCGTAACCGTATTTCGAGAACACTGCGAAGAGACGGTCCGTACAGGTCTTGAGGGGTCCGGCGACACCGAAGAAGTACACCGGTGATGAGAACACAACGACATCACATGTCTTGAATTCGTTGTATATCTGGATCATCTCATCCTTCTGGGTGCAAGGATCGGCGTTCCTAGCACATCCCATGCATGCGACGCATCCGCGGATGGTCATCGTCTGGAGATAGAATTCCTTGACCGTGTGTCCAGATTCCTTGGCCCCTTCGGTAAATGCGTTGACCAGGGCGGCCGTGTTGCCGTTCTTCCTTGCAGCCGCGTTAAGGATGATGATGTTCGACATTAAGGGGCGGAACGGGACATAGGATATAACAATGTGCGGGAGGAACCGTCAGCCATATCGGATCAGTGACGCTAGAGCGACACATCAATATATGAGCTCAGTGACCAGCGTGTTGGTGATATGGTGGTCGCATCGATATCGCTGAACTGCAGTC
>CALAVG010000033.1 GCA_937892275.1 uncultured Methanomicrobiales archaeon
TTCTTTCTTCATGCGGGATGTCGCCGCATTGTCCAGATATACTTCTTCCATTCAAATCATCCTCTTATCTTTCCGTTCTTCAGATCATAAGGTGTCAACTGGTAGACATAGTAGTTCAGCCAGTTGGTGAATACCATCGTAGAATACGTCCTCCAGCTCAGCACGGGGTCGAACCTGGGGTCGTCGTTCGGATAGTAGTTCAATGGGAACGCAGGGGTGATGCCCTTATCGACATCCCTCTGGTATTCGTTGGCCAGGGTGTTGACGTCATATTCCATATGGCCTGTGATGAAGATCTCCTGATCGTCGGAGATGATGACGGCCGGGTCCCTGTTCTCGTCTATCGCTGCGATCTGCAGCTTCGGACACTTCAGGATGTCATCGGCCAGTACCGTCGCATATCTGGACTGAGGGACTCTGAAGATATCGTCCACGCCTCTCAGGAGGGGTTCGCTGGGCATGGCGTTCCTGTATTCGAATATGCCCGCCTTCTTCGCCGGGAGTGCGTGCTTCTGTATCCCATAGTGGTGATACAGGCCGGCGAGGGATGCCCAGCAGATGTACATTGTGGTCGTCACATGCTGTTTGGACCAATCCATGATGGTGCACAGTTCGGGCCAATAGTCCACTTCTTCGAATTCTATATCTTCTAAAGGAGCCCCTGTGATGATCAGACCGTCGATGTTCTGGTCCTTGACGTCATCGAACTTCTTGTAGAATTTATCAAGATAATCATGGGACGTGTTCTTCGATTTGTGGGTCGCTGGTATGAGCAGCGTTATGTCTATCTGTAAAGGTGTGTTGCTCAGCAATCTCATGAGCTGGATCTCCGTCTCTACCTTCGTGGGCATGAGATTCAGGATGGCGATCTTCAGAGGCCTGATGTCCTGAGACGTCGCCCTGGTCTCTTTCATTACGAATATGTTCTCCTTCTCCAAGGCAGAGAAGGCCGGAAGTCCATCTGGAATGTTAATAGGCATCTTTCAACCTAGAGACAACATCCTCCACGGCGTATTTAGTAATTCCTACCAATTTAATAGGTAGGTTTTTTATTGAGGTTCATTATTACACAGTTTGGTGAATCAATGACAACACCGAATGAGTACAAACTTGAGACTTTGCAGGTACATGCTGGTCAGGAGACGGCCGATCCTGCGACCGACTCCCGTGCTGTACCCATCTATATGACCACTTCATACGTTTTCAAGGACTCGGCGACAGCGGCCGGACGCTTCGCCCTCACCGAACCTGGGAACATCTATACGAGGCTCATGAACCCCACCTCCTCGGTCTTCGAGGAGAGAATTGCAGCCTTGGAAGGAGGAGTGGCAGCTCTCGCTACCGCGTCAGGCTCAGCGGCCATAACGTACGCGGTGCAGAACATAGCCTTGGCAGGCGACCATATAGTGTCGTCGACCAACCTCTATGGGGGTACCACTAACCTGTTCGCGAATACATTGAGGGAACAGGGTATCGAGACGACCTTCGTCGATCCGTCCGATCCGGAGAACTTCAGGAAGGCCATCAGGCCGAACACCAAGCTCCTCTACACCGAGGTGCTCGGAAATCCCAATTCGGACGTGGCCGACCTCGAGGCAATCTCGAAGATCGCACACGATAATGGTATACCGCTGATAGTGGACAGCACCTTCAGCCCGCCTTCCGTGTTCAGGCCGTTCGAGCACGGCGCAGACATCATCGTGCATTCCGCTACCAAGTTCATCGGAGGACACGGTGTAGCAATGGGAGGTGTCATCGTGGACAGCGGTAACTTCGACTGGGCGCAGAACGATAAGTTCCCCACGCTCTCGAAGCCCAACCCGTCATACCACGGCGTGGTGTTCACGGATGCCGTCGGCAAGGCCGCATTCGTTACGAAGATCCGCACAACGCTCATGAGGGACCAGGGGGCTGCCATATCCCCGTTCAATTCCTTCCTTCTGTTACTGGGATTGGAGACCCTGTCCCTCCGTACAGAGCGTCATACGGAGAACGCGCTGAAGGTGGTGGAGTTCCTGAAGAACCATCCCCAGGTGGAGAAGGTGAACCATCCTTCGCTGGAGACTGGTAAGAAGAAGGAGCTCTACGACAGGTACTTCCCCAACGGGGCGGGATCGATATTCACGTTCGAGATCAAGGGCGATGCTGACAAGGCTAAGAAGTTCACGGAATCCCTGAAGCTGTTCTCCCTGTTGGCGAACGTCGCGGATGTGAAATCCCTTGTCATCCACCCTGCATCGACAACCCACTCGCAGCTGGACGAGGAGGCATTGCTGGCATGCGGAATCAAACCCAATACCATCCGTCTTTCGATCGGTATCGAGCACATAGATGACATCATAAACGACCTCAAAAACGGTTTCGAAGCAGTGAAGGACTGATGATCATGCTGTACACATCAATAGATCAGACGATAGGGAACACACCTCTGGTGGAGTTCAAGAGGATAAAGGAAGAGCTCGGACTGAAAGCTAATATCTACGGTAAGATAGAGTTCTTCAATCCTGCGGGATCCGTCAAGGACAGGATCGCAAAGGCTATGATAGACGAACTGGAGAAGCAGGGAAAGATCAACAAGGACACGGTGCTGATCGAGCCTACATCCGGTAACACAGGAATCGCACTCGCGTCCATCGCCACCGCGAGGGGCTACAAAATCAAGATCGTGATGCCCGAGACAATGTCCATCGAGCGCCGCAAGCTCATCAAGGCGTACGGTGCGGAGCTCGTGCTGACAGAAGGAGCCAAGGGAATGAAGGGTGCAGTGGCCAAGGCAGATGAGCTCTCCAAGGAGATCCCCAACTCGGTGATCCCGGGACAGTTCGTGAACCCTGCCAACCCAGAGATCCACTTCAAGACCACCGGTCCCGAGATCTACAACGATCTGAACGGTAAAGTCGACATAGTCGTGGCAGGAGTCGGAACCGGAGGTACCATAACCGGAGTCGGAAAGTATCTGAAATCCAAGAACCCCAATGTAAAGATCGTGGCAGTCGAGCCCAAAGGCTCCCCTCTGCTCTCCGAAGGGAAGACAGGTCCCCACAAGATCCAAGGTATCGGAGCTGGATTCGTACCGGATACCTTAGATACTACCATCTATGACCAGATTATCGCGGTGGAGGACAACGACGCTTTCGTGAACGGAAGGCTTGTTGGAAAGATCGAGGGTACGCTCGTAGGTATATCTGCAGGTGCGGCGATGACCGCCGCGATCCAGTTGGCCAAGGATCCTGCCAACGAAGGCAAGAACATCGTGGCCATACTCGCGGACACAGGAGAGAGGTACCTGTCCACAGCACTGTTCGAGGAATGACATGAGCTATCTGGTATCCACAAAGGGAAGGTATGCGTTGCGCATAATGCTCGACATGGCCGAGCAGGAGGAGGGCATAGCCGTACCTTTGAAGGATATCGCAAGCAGGCAGGACCTTTCGCTGAAGTACCTTGAATCCATAATGCCCAATCTCAAGGAGAACGGTCTGGTCACGGCCGTTGCCGGGAAAGGTGGAGGATACAAACTCACCAAACTGGCCAGCGAATACACGGTGGGCGAGATCCTCAGGGTCTCTGAGGATCAGATCGCCCCCGTGGCCTGTCTCAATGAAGGTTTCACATGTTCCAGGGCGGATACATGTAAGACTCTTCCGATGTGGAGGGAGCTCGATTCTGTGATATCCGATTACCTGGATACTGTGAAGCTCACAGATCTTCTGTGATCATAATTCAGGTATTTCATACCCAAAGGCCAGGTACTCTTCCTTCGAGAACCTGTGATAGGTCACCTGGCCTACCTCTTCTGCCAGACAATAGATGTCCTCATCTAATTCGTCCTGGAACCTGATCAACCAGTCGAAATCGATGTATTGGGATTTGACCATGATGGATCCCGGGTACTTCTCGTCGATGAGCTTTCTGAATTCATCTATGGGAGCATGTTTGTTCACGAGGGATGTCATGTCCCTCATCGTCTCTTTCATGGGCATCTTGGAGATGCGTTCGCAGTCCTTCTCGCTTACAATGATCCTGACGCGCTGCGGGAGGGATTCCAGTACGATGTCAGGAAATTCATTTCCGGCGGCCTCGCGGAATTCAGCCTTGATGCGTTCCTCGTCATCACCTACAGGATAATACAGGGAGACTATCCCGTTCGTGTCCCCGATCTTCAGATACATCTCCTGGATTGTTGTCACGGTCCTTTGCAGAAGGTCTCTCCCATTCATAAAAACCTACTATTTTAGTAGGTATATTACAGTTGCCCCTATGGTTGCTCGTAATTGTCGAATGAGCCAGTATTTGCAAACAAGACTGCTTGGCTGTATCGGGATCCGGCCAGGAATGATTATATCGGATGAGATGGTGTGATCATCCAAACATGTGCATCCGGACTTGGAAGATCACATTACATACAGGCAGGGATGTGCAGAAACAGGTGAATTCAGGATGTCGAGGATGGTATGCGTGATATTGGCGAGTCCCTCCCGCAAAGGGAGCACATCGACGCTGGCCCTTGAAGCGGCCAATGCGATCGAGGATGCGGATGTCCGTATACATTTCCTCAATGAACTGGAGTTCAGGGACTGTCAGGGCTGCCGCGCATGCAAGAGGGGAAGGCCATGTCCATTGAAGGACGACCTCGTCCCTGTACTCGACGATCTCAGGGACTGCGATGCTCTGATAGTGGCCACACCTGTCTATTTCGGAAGAGCCACGGGACTGTACTGCATGTACGAGGACAGGACCTACAAGCTCTACGCAGAACAGCCCGAACCGCCGGCCAGGAAGGCGTTGGTGATAGTATCTGCGGGAGCAAGGACGGAGGCCTGTAGGCCTACCGCAGAACGCATCCAGAGGATCCTGATACGCAGGAACTTCGAGACATCGCTTATACTTCACAGCACCAAGGACAGTGCGAATCCGAAGGATGATGCGGACCTGATGGAACTCGCCCGCGTGGAAGGCAGAAAACTCCTTTGATGGAAGCATTCGATATGTTCAGTCCTTCTCCTCGTTGTAATTGAAGGTATAGACGTAGTTCCAATCCTTGGGCTTGATGAGGATATATCTGATCCAAGCCAGGATGCGCGGGTCGCAGATCCTCCAAGTGACCTTACCGTCCTTCCCTATGTGTTTCTGACCATCACAGGCTTGTCCAGGACGTAGATGCAATGCGGAGCAGGGTAACCAGACGATTGGGCCTCCTTGGCCGTCAGAGTACCGTGCTTCCCGAAGATCTTGCTGATATTGGCGTTCAGATTGTTCATGACGTTGTACCTGTATTCGATGCCTTCGGTAGGAGTGGACCGCAGAGCGGCCCATGCCTCCTCCTTGGAGAACTGTGACCTGTCGAAATTGGTGGTGACCAACAGCAACCTGGTCCACCGCCGGTTCCTGAACCCGTCTACCGGTACGTCGAATTCTTTACCATCCAACGCAGTCTTGATCCGATCCCTCTTCTTGGTCTTCCTTGTGGCGTAGACCTTGTTACCCCTCTTGGCTGATAATGCATAGATGGTCTCCCCCGATTCGAGATTGAGAAATTTGTTACGGTCCTCGGATTCGATCCAATCGAGGAGTTCCGCCTGTAGTTCCGGATCGTCCAAGGAAAGTTGTTTCGAGAGAAGCTCCCTTATGAGGGCATCGGTCTCATGAGACCAAGCGCCGCCATTACCTGTACGACGCTCGATCCTCCTGACGCGTTGAAGTACATTCTTCAACGAGACCTTCGGCCTTTCCGAGGGGCATTCCGGCTTAGAATCGTAAGAGCTTTCGCTGAAGTTTAAGTCATCAAATTTTTGGAGTGCTGGACAAGGATGGTCCCCACTCCCTGATTGGGAACGGATTAAGCACGCTGGACACCCCCTTTTTGGAATATTCCCATACGAATTTTCCTCTGATAATCTCCGTGCAGATCCATGGCGGCCTGCATATCGTCGAGGTTGATCCAGAGGTACTTCAGGGTGGTCACGATGTCCTCATGACCGAGTATCTTGGAGATCGATTCTATGGGGGCTCCTGCATGATACATTGTGCGGCCAAAAGTGCGTCTGAGGGTGTGGTTCGTGAACTCTACACCGAGGCGCTCACGCACAATGTGTATCACTCCGCGGTCGAGGCTGTGACCTCTATCAGAGTAAGGTCCTGCCTGGGGTTTGTGTTTGTAGTGGCACCAGATGAACACGTTTCCCGGATCCTGCCATGAGGGATTGTATGTCCTCACACGTTCAACGAGCCTTTGGCGTTCCTCCAGCCATCTTCTCAATACATCCTCTGTATCGTCGCTGAACGGTACGGATCTCCATTTGCCTTCTCCGTGACCCTTTCCGAGGACCTCGACTGTTCTCATCCTGTAGTTGATGCAATCGAGCTTGAGGTTGCAGACCTCTGCGATACGGAGCCCGAGGTTGAGCTCGAAGTGTATCACTGCCTCCTCGAGGATGGTCTTGGGTGCGTTCAGAAGCTTCTGCTGCTCCGGATCTGTCAGCCAATCTACGTTGGGGCGCATGTCCTGAGGCCAGCGGATGTCCATATTCACAATGACATTGTTCCCGAAGAAGCGGAGATATCTGGAGAAAATGTGTGTATGCCACTTCCTTGTCGAGACCTCCAGATCCTTCCAGACCTCATCCAGAAGGTATCTGACGGCCTTTTCGGTTACGTAATAGGGCAAGGGGTCGAAACCGACAGCTTCGAGATCCCTCGCCATCTTGTTCAGGACGGCCCTATACTGATTGTATGTTTCCGTCTTGGAGCTCTTTTTGTTCTCCCTGATGTACTTCTCGATACATCTCTCGGGAGTAGAGATCTTCGTGCTCATTCAGGGCTCCTCCTCTAAAGGCACCTCCTGAGAAGCGGTTTGATCGTCCCCAGGTAAGGCCGTAAGATCGTTCTTGTGCAGTTCTAACCAGAGAAGGTATTCCCATTCGTCCATGTAGACCAATTCTTGCACCTCCTTAAACTAATATTTCCCGTAAACGGGATAATTGAGATTAGGGGAAACGAATATTAATATTTTACTACCGTTTCCGGGAAAATTGAGTAAGATGATATTCCTAGGATCCGTAAAAGTTGATTCATCTAAGAGGCTGACCCTCATCAAAGAGGTGGCAGAGATTCTGAATGTCGAGAAGGAAGACAACATCATGTTCTTCATCAACGATGGGGAGATCGTCATCCGGAAGGTGCTGCCGGAGCAGGGCAACATGATCAAGAAAAACATGGCCGAGTTCAATGATTGGGCTAGAAAGAGGCAGTGCGAGATCGATATGATGGAAGATCAGGAAGAAAAGGATATGGCTTCTGAACAGCTTCAGGAAAAGATAGATCAGATGAGGGATTATGAAACGGCCTTCAAAGATATGATGGGGTGATAACATGACTTCGCAACAATATACTCATGTGGAACAGCCTCTTTCATTACTGTTATCAGAAATTCAAGTAGGGAAAATTGGTCTACCAGATATTCAACGCCCCTATGTTTGGCCAGATGCAAAAGTGAGAAATTTATTTGATTCCCTGATGAAAGGATTTCCAATCGGGTACCTCATGTTTTGGGATACACCTGATAAATATGGCAAAGATAAATTCATTGGAACCGATGAGAAATCGTACAAATCTGCTAAGTCTCTTGTAATAGATGGCCAACAGAGACTCACAGCATTATACGCTGCGATGTATGGTATTTATGTAGTGGATAAAAACTACAATGATAGGGCAATAAGGATAGCTTTTAACCCTATGAATAAAAAATTTGATGTGTGGTCTGCCGCAATTGAGAAGAATCCAAATTATGTACCTGATATCAGTAAGTTATTGAGTGTTGCTAATTCAAAAATAACAGAGAGAAAGAAATTTATTGAGAATTTGAAGGTGAAACGCAAAGCCGATCTCGAAAAAACCGGTACTATTATTGAGAGTGATCTTATAACAGATGAAGAGGAAGCATTAATAGAGAAAGGTTTCGATGAGCTTTATGGTCTTCTCGATGTTAAAATTCCAACAATAGATATATTTGGGACACTAAGTGAAAAGGATGTAGCTGAGATCTTTGTAAGAGTAAATTCTGCAGGACAAAAGATCAAAGAAAATGACTTCATCATGACACTCATTTCAGTATACGATCCTAACCTAAAGGTAAGCATCAATGATTTTTGTAAAAACTCTTCAACACCCGGAGGCACATCATATAATCCTCTAATTGCTCTTGACATGTCTCATATTGTCAGAATTGCTGCAGGTTTAGCCTTTAATAGAGGTCGTTTAAACTATGCTTATAAGATTCTTTTGGGAATAGATCTCAATGAAAAAGGAGGAGAACCATCGCCCGAGAGACGTAGTGGAATGTTCTCACAGTTTTCTAAAGCTGTTTCAATTGCAATGAATGAAACAGATTGGAGTATGTACATAAACACAATTGAAGGTGCTGGTTATGTCAATAAAAATCTGATTTCTTCTAAGTATGCCGTCATTTATTGTTATATGTTTTATCTGATAGGTAAATATACATTCAAAGTAAAGCAATCGGAGTTAAAAGTGATCATTCGTAAGTGGTTCTTTTTCTCATCCATGACTTCATTTTATACTGGGTCTTCCGAGTCTGATGTTGAATCTCAATTGAATGATCTAATGGATTTGCCTAAAAATCAAACAGAGTTCATTAACTATTTTGATACAGCAATCAATTCTGAATTTACTGACAGTTATTTCGAAACAACGCTACCGCATATGTTAGATACCAGTGGAAATAAACATCCATTGTGGTTTGCATTTGTAGCATCCCAGATCGTCTTGGGAGCAAAGGCAATGTTTTCGAATGTATCCATTCAGCAATTACTGACATTGGTTCAAACTGACAAGCCTGTTTATGATAAACACCACATCTATCCGAAACAGTACCTTAAGACAAAAGAATATAACGACCGTAAGATCAATCAGTTAGCAAATTTCCTCTTTATCGATTATGACACCAATATTGATATTGGGCAGGATCCACCTAGTATGTATGTGCCTCCAAGAAGGAAATCAATGGGTGAAGAAGAATACAAGGAGATGTGTTCAGCATCGGCATTGCCTGAAGGATTTGAGAATCTCGATTACTCTCAATTTTTGGAGAAACGTAGGACTCTAATGGCTAAGAAAATTAGAGAAGCTTACAATAAACTATCAGAACTGACGGGGTGATGAAATGCCTAACGCACCTCTTGATTGGAAAGACATCAAAAATTCAGCAGCCAAATTTTCTATACGTTTCAAAGATGCGAAGAAAGAAGAGTCGTATAAGCAGACGTTTTGGAATGAATTCTTAGCAATGTTTGGGATAGATGCTATTGAAGTAGGCATGTATGAGCAGTTCGTGAAAAAATATGATAACCATGCTGGGGAGATTGATTATTTTTGGCCTGGTAGACTCATAATAGAGCACAAATCGGCTGGAAAGGATTTGGATGCAGCACTAGATCAGGCAATGAATTATATTCTTGGGATAGAGGATAGAAAAGTTTGGCCTCGCTACATCATTGTATCAGATTTTAAGCGTATCAGACTAATTGATATTATTGAACATACTGATGTAACAATTAAGCTTGAAGATCTTTCTGAAGAAATAGAAAGATTTGGATTTGTTGCTGGTTACAAAAACAGGAGAATTGAAGGACAACACCCCGTCAACATTAAAGCAGCTGAAGCAATGGGAAACCTATACGATTTGTTGAAGAAATCGAATTATCCAGAAGATGATTTGGATACTTTATTAATAAGGTTGGTATTTTGCATGTTCGCAGAGGATTCTGATCTTTTTGAAAAGGACATTTTTTCATCATACTTATCTTTCCACACGGGAGAAGATGGATCTGGTATGGCTGGTGCTTTAACTGAAATCTTTTCAGTATTGAATACCCCTCTAGAACAGCGTCAAAAAGCAATGTCTTCAGAACTGATGAATTTCCCTTATGTTAATGGAGGGTTATTTGCTAAAGTGATTGCCAGTCCTTTATTCGATAGAGAAATGAGAGATTGTTTACTTGAGGCATCCAGACTCAACTGGAAGTTTATTTCTCCTGCAATATTCGGTTCGCTTTTCCAAGGGGTGATGGATCCAATTCAAAGAAGAGAATTAGGTGCCCATTACACATCTGAAGAGAACATACTCAAAGTGATTAATCCTCTGTTTATGGATGACCTTAGATCAGAGTATGAAGCAATAAAAAACAATAAACCTGCGTTGAAAGAGTTTGTTAATAAGTTATCAAAAATAAAAATCATGGATCCAGCATGTGGATGTGGAAATTTCCTCATCATATCTTATCGTGAATTGAAATATTTAGAAATGGACGCATACGATTCACTATATGGGGAAACTGCAGTTAACAGAGCGTCACGCATATCAATTGATAGTTTCTACGGTATCGAATATGAGTCATTTCCAGCACAAATTGCACAAGTTGCTATGTGGTTAATGGAGCATTTAATGAGCCTTGATAGAAGGAAAAGGTTTGGTTACACAGATTCTATTATTCCATTGAAGAGTAGTGCAAACATCGTTTGTGGCAATTCGTTAAAAATTCCATGGGATAGTATTGTAGCACCCGATGAGCTAACATACATTGTAGGTAACCCTCCATTTGTCGGTTCATCTATGATGACAGATGAACAGAAAGAAGAAGCTGTTGCAATATTTGGAAAAATAAAACTTTCAAACAGCATAGATTATGTTGGTGCTTGGTACCATCTGGCATCGAAATATATTCAGGGAACCAAAATCCGTTGCGCATTTGTATCTACGAATAGTATCTGTCAAGGTGAACAGGTTGGGCCATTATGGAATACGATGATTGAAAAGTATGGAATCAAAATTGATTTTGCATACCGTACCTTCAAATGGAACAATGAAGCAAGAGGAAAAGCAGCAGTTCATTGCGTCATTGTAGGGTTTTCATTATCATCGGTAGAAACTAAAAAGTTCATTGTAAAAGAAAATGGAGAAATTGTTAGTGCAAAGAACATTAGCCCTTATCTAATAGATGCCCCAAGTGTTGTTGTAGAAAGTAGATCATCACCATTAGTTAAATGGGCGCCACGCGCTACTAAAGGGAACCAGCCTTCAGATGGTAAAAATCTTATTTTTGACAAGGCAGTAAAAGATCAGATTGAAGAAGCTTGTCCACAAGCACACAGTTACATACGCCCTTATGTTGGTTCTGTAGAATTTATCAACGGGGGCGATCGTTACTGTCTTTGGTTAAATGATAGCGATCGTGAGTGGACTGGATGTAAAGCAATTACAGATCGTGTAGAGAAAGTAAAAGAATTCAGGATTAAAAGCTCAGCAAAACCAACAAGAGATAAAGCACAAACGCCTCATTTATTTTTCTCTATTACTCAGCCAGACACAGACTTTATTGTAATTCCCCGTGTATCATCAGGAGATAGGGAATACATACCTATGGGAATTATGCATCCCGATGTGATTGCAAGCGATGGGGTAACCATTGTTCATAGTAATGATCTGTTCATATTTGGTGTATTAACTTCAAGAGCACACATGGCGTGGGTAAGAGTTGTAGGCGGTAGACTTAAAAGTGATTATCGTTACTCTGGAAGTGTTGTATACAACACGTTCCCATGGCCAAAAGCTACAGAAGAACAAAAAGCAGATATTGTAGATAAGGCAAACAACATACTTGAAATAAGATCGCACTACACAGAGAATTTAGCAACATTATATGGTAGTGCAACAATGCCTTCGGATCTAGCCAAGGCTCATAAAGCATTGGATAAAGCAGTTGAATCACTTTATCGGAAAGAACCATTCGAAGATGAAATGGAGGTTATATCGCACCTAATGACTTTGTATTCTGAGGTTAATTGGCGGTTTTAACTTTGGTCATCTTCATCAAGTCTACGCATCCTCCCCTTCGCTCGCTGCGCTCGCTCGGGTCGTATGCTCTCCATCCCCGTTGCCTCGCTTCACTCGGCAACGCGGATGTTCGCGGTATTCGCCCGCGTCCCCTCCGACGGAGCTCCA
>CALAVG010000034.1 GCA_937892275.1 uncultured Methanomicrobiales archaeon
GTGAGTTGACGTCATTGTCCGCAACCCACTTTTTCCTGAGGATCAGGTACAGAGTGAGGATTTCGCGCACGTCCGGGTGCAGAGGGACGGTCCTGAATTCAATGATTTGTACGCAAAAATAAGGAGTTTAGGGATGTAGTGCTAAAAGTGTGTTCATCGGTGGATAAGTTTCTCGACCGGTTCCTTTTTCTGACCGTCCTTCTTCCTCATGGAGTCTTTCTCTGTAGAGCGGTAGACTTTTCTCTCACTCTCTGAGTTGTATGGGTTTCCTGCTCTGCCTTCAACATTCTTGAGTTCTTTCGAATCCTTTGGTTTCTTCAGGTCTGTCATTTGAACCACAATTACTCTATTTTTATTGCCACTATATAAAGGATTCTTGAGAAAAGTAAGAAGATGTCCAAAGTAATGGGTTTCTCATTCCTGGCCTACCTGTTTTTCCCACATCTCGGCATAGAGGCCGCCCGCTACGATCAGTTCCTCATGCGTACCTTGTTCCGACACCTCTCCGTCCGAGAGTACGTAGATCCTGTCGCATTTGCGGATGGTGCTCAGCCTGTGAGCGACGATCAGCATCGGGATGCCCTCGAGCTTTTCGAACATAAGGTCATAGGTCAGCTTCTCCGTCAGGTAATCCATGTTGGATGTCGCTTCGTCGAATATCAGGAATGACGGTTTCCTTACCAGTGCCCTCGCTATGGCAAGACGCTGCTTCTCTCCGCCGGAGAGCCCTCCGCCGCGATCGTCCAGATACGAATCGTATCCCGCCGGGAGCCTCTTGATGAATGAATCGCATCCCGTGATCTCGCAAATATGGTCAAGATCCTCTTGGGACACGTTCTCGGTACCTATAGTTATGTTCTCCTTGATGCTACCGCTGAAGGTATGGACCGTCTGCGGTACATAACCTATGTGCTTCCGGATGTTGCTCGCATTTATCTTGGCAAGATCGATGCCGTTGTACAGTACCCTTCCGCCCAGGGGTTCGTACATCTTCATTAGGATCTTGGTCAGAGTGGTTTTCCCGGATCCGGATCTGCCCACGAGTGCTATCTTCTCGCCCTTTGACAGACTGATGCTCACATCCCTGAGCACCGGGTCCCTCATACCGTATCCGAATTTGATGTTCTCGATGCTCACATCAGTGATGTCACCAGAATACGGGTCGTCGGGTATCCCTCCGTCGTCCTCCTCCTTTGCATTGTATACCTCAGACAGCCTGAGGATGGAGATCCTGACCTCCTGCAGATCCAGCTGCAGCTGGACTATCCTCTGGACGGGATTGATGAAGTATGTGGTCAGGGCTATGAACGCCACCAATGTACCGATGCTGATCTCACCGTCCATGGCCAGGAGCCCTCCGATGATCAGAGTGGCCAGATTGCCTATCAGGACAACGGCCTGCGACAGTGTGGTCTGGGCATTGGAGAGGATGCCTTCGGTCAGTTCGTTCTTCAGGGTCTTGACGTATTCATCCTCTACCGTGTCCATTATCATCGATTCGCTGGCGGTGGCCTTCACGGTCTCAATCCCCGAAAGGTAATCGATGAGTTTCGAATTAAGGCGAGAGTTCTGTTCCATCGATCTGTGGTTGATCTTGCGGTAGGGTTCCTTGAACAGGTAGATCAGTATGGCATTCGCGACCACCACGGTGATGGGTATCAGGAACAGCTGGCTGGAAACCGTGAACATATACGCTCCGACGATCACGGCCATCGATATGTCGATCCCCACGGATAGTGTGGTCGCGGTTAATATGTTCTTGACCACGCTGGAGTCCTGGAACCTGGTGATGACGTCACCGGTCTTTCTGGTGGAGAAGAAGAGCGTCGGCAGTTTGAAGATGTGTCTGAAATAACCGAACGAGATGGATTTCTCTATGCGCTGCGAGATGATTATGATTATATGCGTCCTGACCGCATTGAAGGCAAGATACACTAAGGTGACCACCAACAGCGTCAGACCGGCACTTATGAGCGCTTCCTTGCTGTTATCGGGTATCAGCTCATCTATCAGTGTGCGGTTGAAATCGGTCATAATGATACCGAAGAGCGATATCATGACCGAGATGCCCAACGCGACAGCGAAGAGCTTCCAATTGGGTTTGACTATCCTGAAGATCTTTAGTTTTTCATTGCGCTTGTCGCTTTCCAGTTCATTGAACTTCTCCGTAGGTGCGAGAAGGACCATGGTCCCGTCGAACTCTTCGAGGAATTCCTTCAGGGGCTTCTTGACCGGACGCGGTTCTGAAGGGTCCATCAGTGTCACATGTTTCTCGGAGACGGAGTAGAGGGCCACATAGTGCGCCAGTCCCTCCGGGAGGATCACCCTGACGATGGCAGGCATGGTATAATCGCCACCTGCGATGGATTCCTTTGGCACATCGACGGCCAATGTCTCGAAACCAATACCTTCGAGACCGTTCATCAATCCTTTGACGGATGTCCCGTAGGCATCGGTCCCCATGAGCGCCCTTATCCTGGAAAGACCGATGTTCTTCCCGTAGTACGAGCATATGCTGCTCGCACATGCGACTCCGCAATCCGACGAATCGAACTGCATCACAACAGGGATTTTCCTGACGATATCCTTCAGATTGGCAGGGATGGTCTCCTCCACCATTTTGGCTATGTCGCGGGGATCCAAAGAAACGCTCATCCTTCCAAGAATCCGTTTGATGTTATAAAATCAATATTACTTTCATTAACGGCATGTCTCATTTCTTCTTGGTCTTGACCGTTTTCTTGTAATATTGGCAATATCCAGCGATACTGCATCTCTCGCAATGGGGATGATTGGGCTGGCAGACGACCTGTCCGTGCCTCACGAGGTATCTGTTGATGTCGGACCAACGGTCCTCGTAGGTCATGTCCATGAGTTCGAATTCCGTTTCTTCGGGGGTCTTCGTATCGACGAGGCCCATCAGATTGGAGATTCTGTGGACATGGGTGTCAACGCATACTGAGGGGATGTCCATTGCATATGATCTCACACATGCCGCCGTCTTCCTCCCGACCATAGGGAGCTTCATCATCTCTTCTGTGTCGGAAGGTACGATGCCGTCATATTCGTCCCTGAGGATCCTGCAGCATTCCACAATCGCCTTCCCTTTCTGTTTCGGGAATCCGGCAGGACGGACCAGTTCGGTGACATCATCGATATCGGCTTCAGCTATCGCCTCGATCGTCGGATACTTGTGGAAAAGGTTGTCGGAGGCCTTCCTCGTGTTATCATCCTTGGTGCGCTGGGAGAGTATAGTGGCGATAAGAACGTGGAACGGGTCCGCTGGCCATTCGGGATTCAGCCCTTCGGAATTCCTTCCGGGATATGCGCCCTTGTTATACTCCTGTGACAGTATGTCCAGGATCTCGCTCATCTTCTTCTTGCTAACCATCTCAGACAATCCTCCGCTGTCCTGAATGAACCGGTGACCAGGACGGTCCCGCCCATCTTAAGAGCCGCATCGACGGCATCTCCGACCGTATCATAGACGGTCACGTCATCGTGGTATTTCCTGTAGTGGGCCGCCAGTTCCTCGGCCGGGGCCGCCCTCGGCGAATCCGGGGCGGATACCAATACCTTCGTGGCGATAGGTGACAGCAATTCAGCCATACCTTTAAGGTCCTTGTCGTTCAGCATGGCCGTGACCAGTATCACCTTTCCATAGATCGAACCGATATCCTTCCCGAGGAATTCGGCCCCTTTGGCTGTATGTGTGACATCCAGGATGAGAGGGAGGTCATCCAGCTTCTCCATCCTTGCAGGCCATTTCGCCGCATCCAATCCGATGGGGATGAAATGCCTGATCGACTGTGCGTCCTTAAGCGCCAGTACGGCCTCTATCGCCTGGGCGGCGTTCCTTCCTTGGAACGATCCCGGGAGACCTATCCTGAACGTGCCGCAGTCATAGCGGACCATCGTGTGGTCGGGATAGCAGCCGGTGACATCCGCATCCTCCGGATCGATGATTGTCAGGGGGCATCCGAGCTCATTGGCATGTCTTCTGATGACCTCCAGCGCCTTCCCTGTGTTGATAGTGATGCAGGGCACCCCGGGTTTCATGATGCCTGCCTTCTCGGACGCTATCGACTCTATGTCCGGTCCGAGGTACTGGGTGTGCTCCATTCCGATGTTGTTGATCACGGTCACATCTGGTTCCAGCACATTGGTGGAGTCGAGCCTTCCGCCCATCCCCACCTCGACTATGTTGATGTCCGTGCCCTCGTTGCGGAAGGCCAAGAGAGCGCATGCAGTCAATGCTTCGAAGTTGGTACACTCGCATCCGATCGCATCCGCTGCGAATCTCACCTGCAGAAGATATCTCTCCAGGAGCGCTTCGGTGACGTTCTTACCGTCTATCCTTATGCATTCCGTGACGGATAGTATGTGCGGGGAGGTGAACATGCCGACCTTGTAACCTGCTGCTTTCAGAACGGATTCGATCATGCAGCAGACGGATCCTTTCCCGTCGCTTCCTGCAACGTGTATGAATCTTCCCGATCTATGAGGCTTGCCCAGGGCATCCAGGAGGTTACGGATATTGTCCAAACCAGGTCTGATCCCGCGTACCGAGAGACCTTCCAGCCACTTCCTCCCTTCATCGAACATGATGACCTGTATCCAGTTTCGTTTTTAATGATTGATGGACATATTCAGCCGATGAAAGGAGCGGTAGTCATCAACGGTTACCTTGACGGGATATCTTTCAAAGAACCTGCGGACATGCTCATAGCAGCAGGGGCCAGACAGGACATACCGATAGATGTGTTCACGAATTCGGATCTGATCGCACCCATAGAGGACACCGATTCGCTGTCTGAGAAGCTGGGGGAACAGGACTTCATCCTCTTCTGGGACAAGGACGTCAGGCTGGCCAAGAACCTAGAGGTCTGCGGTTATTCTGTGATCAACTGCTCGGAGGCAATCAGGATCTGCGATGACAAATCGCTGACGCATCTGATCCTCGCGGATTACGGGATACCGTCGATAAGGACGATTGCGAGCCCGATGACATTCGGAAGGCCCTATGAGGACGCCGCCGAGGGGATCGCCGAGAAGATAGGGTTCCCCATGGTGGTCAAGGACTGTTTCGGATCGTTCGGAGAACAGGTGCGTCTCTTGAACGATATGGACGGACTTCTGAAGGAGATGAAGGGTGGTACTCCCAAGATCTTCCAGGAGTTCATCGACTGCGGCGGCGGGCTCGGCGTCGACTACGACGGCACACGCTCCAGCAACTCCGAGAGCTCGGTCAACTACTCCATACAAGAGTACGTCAACGACTGCGTCTACAACCTCGTGGAAGCTGCCAACAAGAACGGCATCCCCCACCCCAATATCATCACTGAGGGCGGGCGCTCGCTCACCGCCCACCACAGCGTGCTCATCGTCGATGTCATGGAGAGCGTATGCGCTCCGCAGATGCCCGAAGACTTCCAGCCTGGCGAGACCGACCACAAGCTCGTCCACGACCTCACCGAGATATGGGACAAGCTCTCCAACCGCTCGCTGCTCGAAGACTGGCACGATGCTGAGGACATACGCGAGGAGGCCCTCGACCTCTTCCGCCACGGCATCATCGACCTGAAGACGCGCGCACAGATAGAGTCCATCTACTGGGCTATCAGCCACGAGGTGGCCGAGCTCGCCCACCACCAGAAACACGTACCCGACGAGCTGCGAGCACTGGACAAGCAGATGGCTGACAAATACTTCTGCAACTTCTCGCTCTTCCAGTCGCTGCCCGACTCGTGGGCCATCGACCAGGTGTTCCCCGTGGTGCCGCTGGGCCGTCTCAACGAGCGTCCCGACCGTTTCGCCACCATCCAGGACATCACCTGCGACAGCGACGGCAAGATAGGCAACTTCATCTCCAACCAGGGCTTCTCGCACTACCTTCCTGTGCATCAGCTCAAAGATGACGAGCATTACTACTTGGGAGTTTTCCTCGTGGGTGCCTATCAGGAAATACTTGGTGACCTGCACAACCTCTTTGGCGACACCAACGCCGTTCACATCGACGTGTATAAAGACCATTACGAGATAGATCAGGTGATTGACGGTGAGACAGTTGCCGAGGTGCTCGACTACGTGCAGTTCAGTCCCAAAGAGCTGGTGCGTAACGTCGAGGCATGGGTTGCCGACTCCATCCGTACAAAGAAAATCACAGCCGAAGAAGGCAACGAGTTCGTGCGCAACTACCGCTCAGGGCTTTACGGCTACACCTATTTGGAGAAAGAGTAATTAACGAGCTGACAAGTAGTCACGAGCTAACAAGCAAACAAGACAATAGATATTATTTCGTTATCATTTTCAGGTGTATATATACCATTGCTTCGTCAGCTTGATAGCTTGAAACTCAATTTTACAAGAAAAAAACAAAAAATACATTAATATTTTAAATCTATTGCTTATCTTTGCAATAGATTTTTAAAAGCAGAGATAAAATGAGGCGTTACTGGATAAATTTTAAAGGAAAGCAAATGGGTCCCCTCTCGATTGAGCAAATTGAGAGCATGGGAGTTGACAATACTGCCTACGTGTGGCATAGCGGTCTTGACGACTGGGTGAAAATCACAAAAGTGTCAGAATTGAACGAGATGCTCAAGCGAATGGCAAATGCAGAAATTGCGCCTGAAACTAGTGCTGATACCGCAGAAGCAATGCCGGCTGTTGATGTGCCTGAGGTGCCCGCCGATGAGGTGCCTGAGTTGCCCCCCAATTATGTTAGACAACCGGGGCTTCCCATAGGTAATGCCCC
>CALAVG010000035.1 GCA_937892275.1 uncultured Methanomicrobiales archaeon
TAGCCGTGACTGGAGTTCAGACGTGTGCTCTTCCGATCTGGTCCTTGCGGTCTGTCCAGGCTCGGTCCCACTGATGGTTCCGTAGTCGGAGTTGCTTGGCATCAAGGTCACGGTGTACATGACGATCTCCCTGTCGAACACTGCGGTAACGCTCATGTCCTGTTCCACGGGGGTTCCGCTGGAAAGCTCGCTTCCGTCGTACTCCCAGATATCCAGGAAGTAGTCGTATGCGATTCCGTCGTATTCGGGTACCGCGTAGACCGTGTGCTCCGCACCGTCCTTGTCGGTGATGCTGAGGTACTTGGATCCGTTCTCGGTTCCGGTGGTTATCTGTCCCATGTAGGGGATGTTGCTGATGGTGACGGTCCTCAGACTCTCATCCGTGGCGGTTCCGACACCCCCGTATGCGAGGTTGTTGGTCGTGATTGTCACGGTGTAGTATCTGGGGGTCTTGTCGAAGTCTGCGGTGGCGGTGGTCGTTCCGCTCACGGTCTGTCCGTTGGTGACGTCCCATCCGTTGAAGGCGTATGTGAATCCTCCGTCGGTGGCGTTGGCGGCCGCGTTGACGGTGGTGGTCTGTCCGTCCTTGTCGGTGATGGATATCTGTCCGCCGGAAACGGTGAATGCGGTTCCCCAGAGGACGTTGTCGACGACGATGCTCTCGGTTCCGTTGTTCAGCTTACCTGCGGTGAAGTCGTCCGCTGTGAAGGTCACGGTGTAGGCCCTTACGGTCTGCGAGAAGTTGGCGACGATGTCGGTGATTCCCGTGACCGTGACGGTCTCGGTGATGGGTGTCCCTCCGATCGTCCAGTTGACGAATGCGTAGGTGTACTGTCCGTCAGCGGTGTCCTGCGAGGGGGTCGCTGTGACAGTGACTGCGGATGCTCCGGTTCCGATGACCAACTGTCCGTTGGCGTTGACGGCGATTTGTGTTCCGTAGTCGAAGGATGCCTGCGAGTAGTCGTTGTCTCCGTAGACGTTGTTGTTGTTGGTGATGTTGACCGCATAGGGAATGACGGATTCCGTGAAGTTCGCGGTGAACACGGTGTTGGTGGCTACCTTTCCGTTGTTGAGACCTGCTGCGGTCCAGTTGACGAACGAGTAGGTGTACTGTCCGACGGGGTCGACCTTGGCCGTTGCCTGCAGAACTGCGATGACGGTGCTGTCGGGACCTGTGATGGTCAGGGTGCTGGCGTCGTTTCCGCTGAGGGCGTAGGTGGATCCGTAGGGGACTGCTGCGAGCGAACCGCTTGTGACGGTTATCTCTCCGTGGTCGGTGTCAGGCGATACCTGTGTCGTTACGGCGTAGGACTCGCGGGTCTGCGTGAAGGTTCCCTTGATGGTCATGTCGTCCTTCAGTTCCGATACGGAGGTTGAGGACCATGCGAAGGTGTATGTGAACTCGTCGGTGTCGACGGGCAAGGTCGCGGTGATGGTCTGTGCGGATGAACCCGTTCCGACCGTAATGGTGTTGGCACCGTAGGTTATCTGGGATCCCCAGATGGCCGTGACGGTCAGGGGTGCGATGGTTCCCTGATAGCCCTCTGCGTCGACCTGTACGGTCAAGGTGTAGGACTGCTCGGTCTGAGAGAATACGACTGTGACCGTTGCGTCATCCGTGAGGGTGACTGCATCGGTTATGGTTGTTCCGTTGAACTCCCAATGGTCGATCTCGTACAGGTACCTCTTGTCGGTGGACTCCAAGGGCGTGGGTGTAGCGGTCACTGTGATTGCGGATGCCCCGGTTCCGATTACCAACTGATCGTTGGCGTTGACGGATATCTGGGTTCCCCATACGATGTTGCTCTCGCTGTATGAGTCGAGGGTTCCGTAGCTGTCGTTGTTCCTGTCGAGGGTCACTGTGAAGTGGTTCTCGCTGGATGTGAACACCGCCGTGATGGTGGTGTTCCTGACTGTGGTCACATCGGATGTGATGGTTGTTCCGTTGAACTCCCAATGGTCGAATGCATAGGTGTACCTGTTGGTCGCATCGGTCTTGGCGGATGCCTCAAGGACCGCGACTGCGGTCTGGGTTCCATGGCCGGTGATGGTCAGGGTGGCTCCGTTGACGCTCACGGTGGATCCGTAGAGGATGTCTTCGAGGGAACCGCTGCTGACGGTTATCTGTCCGTAGGCCGCATCGGGGGATACTTCGGATGTCACATCGTATGCGTTCCTCGTCTGGGAGAACGTTGCGGTAATCTCTGTGGTTCCCTGGATGGTTCCTGATGTGACGGACCATGCCACGAACTCATAGGTGTATTCGTCAGTGTCCTGAGTGGGTTCGGGTGTGTACCTGTGTGTTCCGATGACGAGGTCGTCGCCGTCGGTGGTTATCTCGGTACCGTATCCGATCTGTTCCGTTCCGGCGTTGGTGACGGTTCCGAATCCTGTGGATGCGGATGCTACTCCGACCGTTACGCTGTAGGGGTGGGCGGTACGGATGAAGTTGGCGTAGATCGTCATGTTGTCGGTAGTCGTATCTCCGTCGGAGAGCTTGGTCTGGCCGCTGTACCATCCGTCGAAGGTGTAGTCGTAGTTGACACCGTCCACTGTGGGTACGGCGGTGATGACGACTCCCTTGATGGTGATGGTGATTCCGTCGGTACCGGATATGGTTATGGTGCTTCCGTATCCTACTGAGGGAATGCTTGTGGTGGTCTGACCTGTGGTTCCGTCCACGGTGATGGTTCCGTATCCGTTCTGGGTTGCTGTGTCGACTCCGACCACGATGGTGTATTCGGAGGCAGTCTCGCTGAATGATGCGGTCACTGTGGTTCCCATCTTCGTGGTGTAGTACTGGTGCTCGGAGTCGTATTCCGCTCCTGAGATGTTCCATCTGTCGAAGACGTAGGAGTTCACGGTGTTGTTCTGGGTGTGTATGGCGTAGATGACCTGTGTTCCGATGGTCAATACCTCGTCGTATGCCCCGCTGATGATCATGGGGGTTCCGTAGGGTACAGCCTCGGTGGTGAGCGAGGTCACTTCGCTTCCTGTGGTTCCGAGCCTGATCTTACCGTAGTTCTCGTCGCCTGTCGTGACGGATGCTCCCACGGTGTACTGGTTGACGGTCTCGGTGTAGACTGCGGTGTAAGTCCTGTCGCTGTTGACTGCGGTGAACTCAGGATTCCATCCGTTGAAGGTGTAGGTGTACTGCTCGGTCGCTGCTCTGGTGGGTTCGGATGCTCCCGGGTATGCGGGGGGGCTTCCCCATGCCACGTTGCTCTGGACTTCGAGTTCGGTTCCGTTGTAGTCCAGCCATGTGACGGTGTAGGTGTTGGGAGTCTGGCTGAAGTTGGCGGTGAACACGGTGTTGTGAGTCGTGGTGTTCCCTGTTCCTCCGTTGGTGACTGTCCAGTTGACGAATGCGTAGGTGTACTGGTCGGTGGATTGCGTTGTGGTAGGGGTCGCGGTCACTGTGACGGTTCCGATGGTGATCTCGTTTCCACTGACGGTGTACTCTGTTCCGTACTCGATGTCCTGGAACTCGGATGCGGATACAGTTCCCCATCCTGTCTGACCGTCTGCGATGACGACGCTGAGGTCGTATGCTCTGGTCACGGGTGTGAACTGTGCGACATAAGTGGTGTCGGCATCGATCTGCGAGGGTACGGGGTCCCATCCTGCGAATGTGTAGCTGAACTGGTCGTCGGAGGGCTTTACGGGGGTCTGTCCGTCGTAGGAGGGTACGGTGTGCCATGCGACGTTCTGATCGGTCTCAAGGGTGGTTCCGTCGTAGTTGTTCCAAGTGACGGTGTATGTGTTGGGGGTCTGGGTGAACTCTGCGATGAACTTGGTGGTTCCGGTGGTTTTTCCGTCCACAAGGCCGGTAACTGTCCACTGGTTGAAGGTGTAGGTGTACTGGTCGGTGGATTGCGTTGTGGTGGGGGTCGCGGTCACTGTGACGGTTCCGATGGTTATCTGGTTTCCGCTGACGGTGTACTCTGTTCCGTACTCGATGTTCTGGAACTCGGATGCGGATAAAGTTCCCCATCCTGTCTGACCGTCTGCGACGACCACATCGAGGTCGTAGTCGTTGGTGTACCTTGTGAATGTGAACACCAATGCGGTCTCGTTGTCGGTGGTGGTTCCGTCGGTGACGTTCCATGAACCGAGCTCGTAGGTGTACTGTCCGGTGCTGTCAGTCGCTACGACAGGTGTGACGGTCCAAACGGTGATTCCGTCCGTCCTGCTCGTAATGGTCAGTACCTTGGTGGTTCCGTCGATGGAAATCTCGGATCCGTAAGGTACGGCCGTGAGGGTGGCGGAGGATGAACCGTTGAGGGTTCCGTATCCTGCAGGTGTGAGCGTTGCTCCCACGTTGTAGGTGTTGACAGTGTTGCTGAACTGTGCGGTGTAGGTCTGGGTTCCTGTTACGGATGCGATTGCGGGCATCCATGTGTCGAATGCGTAGGTGTACTCGTAGTCCGCAGGCTTGACGGGTGTCTGTCCCGCGTACACGGGCGTCTGTCCGTACTCGATGGTCTGCTCGTCGAGGACGGTGGTTCCGTCGTAGTTGACGAAAGTGATCGTGTACGACCTCTTCTGCGCGTCTATGTTCGCTGTGATGAGCACGTTGCCTTGTACCTCTGCGGTATTCTCGCTCGTCTGCGAAATTGTCCATGAATCCCATGAATAGCTGTATTCATCGATTATCGCGTTCACACGCGCGGTGACTGTCTGAGAACCGACTGTGACGGTCTTGACGGTATCGCTGGTGGATGCGGTGGATATGGATGTCCCGTAGGGTACGTCGGTGATGACGACGTCTGCGGTTCCGTTGTTCAGGGTTCCCCTTGTGGTGTCCTCTCCGAGGGTCACGGTCACGGTGTAGTTCCTGACGGTCGCCGTGAAGTTGGCGGTGATGTCGGTGTCCCCACGCACCTGTGCCGAATCGGTGGCAGACCAGGATGCGAATGCGAAGTCGTATTTCGCGGTGGAATCCTCTGCAGCGGCGGTTATCGTCGCGTATGTGGTGGTCGCGGTGGATATGGTCAGTACGTTGTTCTCGATATAGGTCCTTGCTCCGTAGGGGACGTTCTCCACGACGATCTGCCTCTGGCCGGTGACGGTTCCGTCGGAGAGCTTACCGTAGTAGATGCTCTCGGCGTCGTTGTATGTGACGTCGACGGTCACGGTGTACGTCCTGAGAGTGGGTGTGAACTCCGCTGTGACGGTCTCGTTGTTTGAAACGGTGTCCTGTGAGGTCTTGGACCATGAACCGAATGTGTAGGTGTACTGCGCAGTCTGTGCGTCAGGTATTCCCTGCACGACATGAGTGACCTGATTGCTGTTGGCATCGTTGTAGATGAGGGTCAGCTTGTCGCTGTCGTCACCTGTACCTACCTGATAGGCGGTTCCGTAGGGGACATCGGTAAGCTGCACGGAGGATCCCGCCGTTCCGTTATCGAGTTTGACGGTTCCGTTGGAACCGGCGTTGACGGTCACGGTGTACCTGACGATCTCCCTGTCCACGGTTCCGGTGATGACAGTATCATCTCCGATGGTGTAGCCGGTGGTCACTTCCGTTCCGTTGCCGTCGGTCCATCCGTAGAAGGTGTAGTCCCACTGTGCGGAGTCCGACTGAATGGTCATAGTGACCGTTCCGAATCCTACGAGGGTAATGGTCTTGACGGTATCGCTTGTGGATGCGATCGTGACCTGTGTTCCGTAGGGGACGTCGCTGAATGATGCGGTTCCCGTGAGGGTTCCATACGATGTGTTACTGGATACGAATGATACGTCGTAGGTCTTGACTGCCCTTGTGAAATTCGCCTCGAACACGGTATTCGCGGTGATCTTAGTGGAAGGTGTCACTGCCTGTCCGTTCACAGTGTATCCGG
>CALAVG010000036.1 GCA_937892275.1 uncultured Methanomicrobiales archaeon
AGGGTAAGCTGGATGTCACAGGCGGTACGTTCATCGGGGGAAAGGGTATCCGTGACCTCACACCGCAGTATGCACCCGAGAAAGCGGATACAGCCTACAACTACGTCATCGGGGGAACTTGGAAGGTCACTGATATTGCGACCGTCACCGATTTCATCAAGCCTGGATACGAGTTCGAGATTGACGAATCTGGCGAGATAATCGTGAAGAAGGAAACCGAGTGGACCTACCCCGAGGGCGGAGTGGCAGGTATGGGATTCATGTCCTTGAAGAGGGTGGTAATCCACAACGATACCGTAGAATACACGGCAGGAGGATTCGACCTGCCCGTTCGTGATTTCAACCCCATGTGCATCATAGGATGTATGGCAGAGGGCGGATGCGACGCATATTACAACAGGAAGACTAAGAAGATTCTGCTGTATCGCAACGGTGAAGAGATTATGGACAGACTCAAAGATGTCACGATTGTCATGATAGGACAATGATTATATCGTGGAAGTCATAACGGATAATCGGAGGAATCAATATGGAATTCGATATATTCTATATAATCGCAGTGATTCTTGCAGGAATCCTTGGTTTCGCAATATACTATGCGTATTCCAAGATGGACAGGAAGAAGGTCGATGAAGTCTATGGAATGCTCAAATCCATTTGGGATACATACGGGGACAGGATTAAGGCGGATGATGCTCAACTGTATGCGGACTTGGATGACGCAGTCAAGACGATGGACAAGGCCATTGATGATATGCAGCTGTCGGAAGATCTGGCACACCGTTTTCTCAATGAAGGATTTTCCGGCGGAGAAAAGAAACGGAACGAAATCATTCAGATGGAGATGCTGAAACCGTCTCTGGCCATGTTGGATGAGATCGACAGCGGTCTGGATGTTGATGCGATCAAGGTGGTCGCAGATGCCATCAACAGGATCCGTAAAGAAAGAAACATGTCTCTGATCATCGTTTCCCACTATGAAAGATTCCTGGAATACATCAAACCGGAATACACACATATCCTGGTGGACGGACGCATTGTTCTTAACGGTGGACCTGAACTGTATGAAAAGATAGATTCGGAAGGCTATGACTGGATTTATCGGGAATACGATGTTGAAC
>CALAVG010000037.1 GCA_937892275.1 uncultured Methanomicrobiales archaeon
GAAATCCGGTATCGTACAAAGGAACGGATCCAGGAAATCGGGTAGCTGGGAGGTCAAAAGATAAAGTTATCTTAACACTGTTAAACGTGAATTCGTTTCTGGCCTGAGATCGATGTCGATCGAGAAAGCTCACGCTATCACATCATGAGAGCGAGCTCAGTACCCGAGCAGCAGTTTCGGATCGAGCTGTAACCTCTCTAGTATATCTTGGACCTCGGCCGCGGCACCAGGATATCCGGAGATCGTAATGTTTCCAGTTTCCTCATTGTACTTCACGTAGACGTTGGACATGAAGTCGGAGATGTGCTTCATAGTAAGCACACCTCCGACCTGTCCGTCAACATAAGGATTGACATTAGGATCGCCTTCAGTATCGGTACGGGCCAGAGCGTTGTCGATGATCCCATGGATCATCGTCGCTAAGGATGACAGGAATATGATCGCATCCTGGCGGGAAGGAGAATGGACGTACAGATGGCCGACACCCATCCCCGATTTCATCATACGGAAGGCGAATTCGATGCGATACTGCCCCAGGTAAAGGTCGACAACCTGATCCGCTGTGGCTCCTGACCTGAGATTCGGAGTGTCGTTGGGAGGGCGCGGAAGGTTCGTAGCCAATACGCGGACGGAAAAGGCTTCAGCGGCCGCGTCCAAAGCGGATTCTACCATCCGGATGTTCTTGGGCCTTACCCTCCAATGGGGGCCTTCCGGATCTTTCTTGACCAGCCTCTTGTCCTCGTAGATATCCGCTTCGGAGGCGAACACGCCGCCGTATGCGGAATCTGATGCCTTCCTAAATGCCTCTGCCGCATCCTTCTCGCAATAGAACTTCCCCAAGGACTTCACCCTGCGGGTGAAGGTCGAGAGGCCTTGGGTGCGAAGATAATCGGATGCCTGCTCCTTGCCTCCTGGCAGCTTGAATGCTACAAAACGCAACTTGACAATGGAACCGTCATCGAGCACCATGTCAGCATCCGTATCGTAGAGGAATCTTCCCTTGTACTTCTCCGATTCATCCATCGTCCCATTGACCGCAGAGTATACGATGCTGTCCTTTACCTTGTCATTGAAGTTCACAGGAACTTTCGTCACGAATCCCAAATCCATGCCGATCATATCCGATATGATATCGGTGACCGCCAGTTTGCAATCCGCCACGATGATGGAATCGGTGACATCTATGCGCTCCTTCAGGAATTGGATCGCATCGCGGTTCATCTCGATGTCCGTGGTGTTCCCATCGTAGCATTTGGTCATGGCAACGATCCCGTTGCCATCACAGATGCTGTGGAATTCCTTCTGAAGAAGATCGTTCCTCTTGGATTTCGAGTGCTTATTATGTTTTGGCTGACTGCCTTCGATCCATGATTCATACTTCTTGCCCCAGACGTCCACGTCGGAAGCATCGAGACGATATGTGTTGCTCAGATATCCGCATCTTTGAGTGACCATCCTGTACGCGTTCCAGTGTATGACGGGCATATCCATTCTGGATATGACCGAGATACGGTCACGCAGCACACTCTCGTTCAGCCCTTTGACGCCCACGGAGGGTCCGAAGACCCTGCTCTTCGGTGCGGTGGAGAAGGAAGCGTCGACCCGGTACACAGGACTGCGCCCTGTATTGGATGACATAGACCCGATGAATGCCTTGGCAGCCATGCCATGGCTTAGATTCAAGATCCTCTTGTCTATCTTGCCGGCCTCGGCATCGATCAATCTGCGTATCCCAAGCTATTCGCTCATCGCCATGACAAGAGCTGGTCCGAACTCTATTCCTTGGTAAACTTCCTCTTCCAGATGCGCATCCATATGTTCCTTCTCTCCGTGCAGGGTATTTAAGG
>CALAVG010000038.1 GCA_937892275.1 uncultured Methanomicrobiales archaeon
GAATCCGTCCCGGAACTTACCCCCCCCAGGGGTCACTCCCATCACAATTAAATCGGAGCCCGTCGGTTACTATATTGGATTCGTTATCAGTATCCGACAGAGGTATCTCCCATGGCTTTCGCAAAAGTTCTAGTCCCCGTCGACGGCAGTCCGCTCTCAGATGTTGCCACAGAAGTCGCAATCAAATTCGCAACCAGGTTCGGTTCAGAACTGACCTTCCTCAATGTGGTGGATTTCTCATCTAACAGCACCTACGGACGCATCGAGAATGTGGACGAGATCCTTGACCTGCAGGTCGAGGGACAGAAGGCCACCGATAGGGTCACCGAGAAGGCGAAGGCCGCAGGCATCAAATTCGAGGCTAAGATCGTCCAGGGTATCCCCGGGGAGGTCATAGTCAACCTGTCCAAGAGTTTCGACCACATTATCCTGGGAGTCACAGGTAAGGGAGGTATCGGAGGACGCATAGGGGAGACGGTCAAGAATGTACTCGAGAACAGTTACTGCCCTGTCTTGACCATCAAATCCGGTACCAGGGGAATCGAGGAGATACTGTTCCCAGTGGCGAATGTCAACGAGGCGGCCATCAAGGTCGCGACGGAGACCGTCAAGAAGATCGGATGCAAGCTCACAATTTTCGTCGTCAGGGCAGAGGGCATCGATGAATACCCTCTCCTTGAAAAGGTCGCTGCCAAGTGCAGGGAGCTGGGGACAGATGTCAGCACCAAGATCGGCGAGGGCAATCCCGCCGAGGCGATAGTCGCTCAGTCCGGAATGTACGACCTCGTCATAATGGGTACCATGAGCAAGTGTGAGGGTAACGTCCTTCACGACGGTGTCACCCAGAGCGTCATCCTGAACTCGGCATGCCCCGTTACCGTGGTAAGGGCCGAGTGCAAGGATTGCTGGCACTGAATTAGAAGAACCGATTCAGGCCTTGGGGCAGGTGAGCTCCATGAGATCCTCGATCATGTGGTGCAGGTACCTGACCTCTGTGGAATCGACGGCCTTGTAATAGACCTCCTTTCCTACACGTCTGCTTTCGATGAGCCCGCTCTCCCTCAATGAACGGAGATGGTGAGATACAGCGGGGCTGGACATACCCATGATGGCGGAGATGTTGGTGACGCAGCCTTCGTAATGGCATAGAAGCCAGAAGATACGCATCCTGGTCCCGTCGGACATCTGTGCGAGCGCACGACAGACCGTGTCGAAACCCTTAGTCTGCTCGAGGAGCTTGCTGAACTCCTCCATATCTTTGATGTCTCCGTGATCGTGAGGTAATGTGTGTCCTGACATGTTATCGTTTCCAGGTTATGGTCTATACATCTTGAAGGTTATAATTAAGGATTCTTTTAATAGAAACACTGTTAACCTGCCTGTTATTTATATAACGATAGGTATAATGATTAAACAGATACTTAATTGAAAGGGTGAAAATAATGAAGAAGACCTACAAGATCGAAGTCGACTGTGCGAACTGTGCTGCCAAGATGGAAGACGCTACCAAGAAGACCGACGGTGTCAAGAACGCATCCGTCAACTTCGTGATGCAGAAGATGTCCGTCGAGTTCGAGGACGGAGCAGACGTCGATGCAGTCATGAAGCAGGTGCTCAAGAACTGTAAGAAGGTCGAGAGCGACTGCGAGATTGAGCTTTGATCCTTTAAGCCGGAAGGCGAGTAATCTTGATCAAATTAAGGAAGAAGCAGAAGAAGATGCTCACGAGAATCATCATAGCATCCATACTGACGATCTTCTTCGCTGTATCGTCCGCGGTGGGGTTGTTCAAATTCGACGACCCGGACATGGAGAAGCTGTTCTATTTCGTATGCTACCTGGTGCCCTACATCATCATCGGATATGACATAGTGATCAAGGCCTTCAAAGGAATCTCACATGGTCAGGCCATGGACGAGAACTTCCTGATGTCCATAGCCACTATCGGAGCGATGATCTTGGGAGTCACCTATACCGGCGACTACGATGAAGCTGTCGCCGTCATGATATTCTATCAGATCGGGGAGCTGTTCCAGGCGATCGCGGTCGATTCCAGCAGGCAGAGCATCCAGAAGCTGATGGAGATCCGTCCAGATTCCGCCTTTATAGAGGAGGACGGGGAGCTTGTCGAAGTGGATCCCGAAGAGGTGCAGATAGGTACCGTCATAGTGGTCAGGCCTGGAGAGAGGGTCCCGATAGACGGTAACATCGTGGACGGTTCGTCATCTCTCAACACATCCGCACTCACCGGGGAGAGTATACCCCGCGATGTGATGGTCGGGGACGAGGTCCTCAGCGGATCCATCAACCTGTCCGGAGTACTGAAGATCGAGACCACCAAGGAGTTCGGAGAATCCACCGTATCCAAGATCCTCGACATGGTCGAGAATGCTAGCAGCAGGAAGTCGGAGTCCGAGGCATTCATAACGAGGTTCGCCAAGGTGTACACTCCCTTCGTCGTCGTATCGGCGTTACTGCTGGCACTTGTGCCCATGCTGCTGTTCTTCCTTGCGGATATAGAACTGTTGGACACTGCGGTGGAGGAATGGATCTACCGTGCACTGACCTTCCTGGTCATCAGCTGTCCATGTGCTCTCGTGATCAGCATCCCTCTGGGATTCTTCGCCGGATTGGGAGGAGCTAGCAGGGAAGGTATCCTCGTCAAGGGTTCCAACTACCTGGAGATGCTCTCCGATGTGGAGACCGTCGTCTTCGACAAGACCGGTACCCTCACCCAGGGTGTGTTCGAGGTCACCGAGGTCAAGTCCGTTGACATGCCCCGCGAGAGGCTCATAGAGTACGCCGCGGCAGCAGAATCATCATCTCCTCACCCGATCGCCGCCAGTCTCGTCCGTGCCCACGGAGCGGATATCGACCGTTCAAGGGTCACCGATATCGAGGATATCGCCGGAAAGGGAGTCATCGCCAAGGTCGACAGTATCTCCGTCGCAGTCGGTAACGTCAGGCTCATGGAGACGCTGAACCTGGAGTCCGAGGACGTCCCTCAGCACGGTACCGTTGTCCATGTGGCCATCGACGGAAAGTACGCCGGATTCATCACCATCTCTGATATCGTGAAATCTGAATCCAAGCAGGCAATGTTGGATCTGAAGGCCGCAGGCATCAAGAAGACCGTCATGCTCACCGGGGATCAAGATGCGGTAGCGCAGAAGGTCGCCAAGGAGATCGGTATGGACGAGGTTCACAGTCAGCTCCTGCCCGGTGACAAGTTACTGCAGCTGGAGAAGATCATCAAGGATACGGATGCGAAGGTCGCGTTCGTCGGGGACGGTATCAACGATGCACCGTCGCTCGTAAGGGCAGATATAGGTATTACCATGGGTGCGATCGGTTCGGATGCCGCTATAGAAGCATCGGATGTGGTCATCATGGACGACGATCCCACCAAGGTCGCAACGGTCATGGGTATCTCCCGCAAGACCATGCTGATCATTCACGAGAACATCGTGTTCACCCTGCTGATCAAGTTCATCTTCCTCGGATTGTCCGCTGTTGGTATAGTCAGCATGTGGTTGGCCATCATAGCCGACGTGGGTGTGATGATCGCAGCGGTGCTGAATTCCGCACGTGCCCTCAGGTACAGCAGAAAGTGAAACCATTTCCCGGAGGAATCCGGGGATTTTATCAGTATTACTTTTTTAAAAAAAGTGTTAATTTATATACTCGGCCAGGATAGGGACTACGATGAGCAAAGAAAGCGACCTCCAGAGGATGCTTGGTGAACCCAAGGCGGCCATCAGGGCCATAATCCTCCCATTCTTCATCGCATTGGCGGTGGTGGAGGTCAACCAGTTCGTCGATACCTATTGGGTCTCGGGTCTCGGGGTGGATTCGGCTGCAGCAGTATCCACGATAGTTCCGGTCTATGGTCTGATGACCTGTGCAGGCATCGGTATCGCAGCAGGTGTCACTGCTACGGGAGCTGCACGTCTCGCCCGCGGTGAATATGAGGCCGCAGGCAGGCTGGTATCCAATTCGGTAATCCTGGGATTGATCTTTGCAGTCATCTCATCGATCCTGGTAGCGATCTTCCTCAATCCCGTGATAGACGTGATGGGTGCGGGGGATGTCCGCGAGGAAGCCATCCAGTACATGATACCTTACATCGTCATGTCACCGACAGTGACGATAATCGCCATTCTCGGAGGTACCCTCAGAGCAGAGGGTGCGGCGACCAAATCAACCATCATACAATCGGCCTCAGCCATCCTGAACATGGTCATCGACCCCATACTCATCTACGGTATGGGGATGGGAGTGTTCGGTGCCGGTTTGTCTACGGTCCTCTCTTCGCTTATTGCAATCGGAATCGGAATCTATTGGTACGTGAGAGGAAGGACGATCATCTCGATGAACAGATCCACCTTCCATGTCGATAAGGATGCGATGATGGAGGTCCTCGGCGTCGGAGGCCCGAAATCGGTCCAGATGGTCATCTCCAATCTGACGGATTTCCTTCAGAGAATATTCCTGATCATAGCCGGAGGGACAACCGCGGTGATGCTGTACAACTACACCTGGAGATACATCGGCCTGGTCGGTCTTCCCGGCAGGGCGGTGGATATGGCGATGTTGCCTGTATGTTCCGCCGCTTACGGCGTTAGGGATCTGGAAAGGCTCAGGACGGGTTTCATGTACTCTGCCAAGCTGGTCATCGTCTGCGGTATAGTCTTCGCCACAGTGTTGTACATCTTCGCGGAACCATTCATGTCGGTCATGACGCAGGAGGAATCGATGCACGATGTCCTGGATATGTTGGTATGGACGCTCCGCGTATCCGTTCTCCTGATACCGTTCTCCGCACTGATGGGAGTGGCATCATCGATGTTGCAATCCATGAATAAGGCCAAGATTCCGATGTACTTCTTTATGTTCTGGGGATTCCTGAAACTGGGCCTCTATGCTATGGCCGCATACGGCCTGTTCGGTATCGACCCATACGAGGGAATAATCTACAGCATGGTCGGCATCCATATTTTCGGTGCGTTCTGCATGACGTACCTTGCACGCAAGGAGTACAATAACCTCAGGAAGGAGGTAAAGCTCCATGATTGCTGCCAGGATCTCGAGATGGTATGATCCATTCCTTTTGTTCTGGCAGGGTCGGATGAGTGACAGGAACCAGGAGTTCGCATCCATTAGCTATTTAATGTAGTTGTGCTTAACCACGAATACACATGCCGTTGTGGCTAAGGGGTATAGCGACGCCTTGGTAAGGCGTAGGTCGAGGGTCCGATTCCCTCCAACGGCTCTTCTTTATCTACCTCTACTGTGCTGACATGATTACGACTCCCTATTCCAGGAACTATCTGTTGGCCGTAGTTGCAGTGACGATCATCACTGTAGTTACATTGATGTTCACGGCTGATTCGCTCATGGAGCACCTTCTGGTGATCATAGCCGTGGCTGTCATGTATCCCTGCATCATGCTTGGATTATACCTTTTCCTCGAAGGGAGGAGTTACAGGTGGATCAACGGTCCGGATTGGACATCGATGACCGAGCAGGAGCGCATCAACGCCGTCTCATACATCGGAATCTACATGACCATCGGATGCATCCTGCTTGGATGGGCCATCGTGCTGACGATATCCAGTTTCACAATCGGTATCGTGCTGATGGTCATCAGCGTCGTGCTCATGATCCTACCCATCCTGAAGAAAGACAGCATGAGGAGTTTCCGTTTCATCGAGAGGTCGACTGCGAAGAAGGTAGGGATATTCATCGCTGTGTCGGTTATTGCCATCGTTCCAACGGTAGCTATAGGGCTCTCGGAGTTCACTGCAGAGATTGTCATAGTGGAGTTCGGAGAGGATCAGCTTCACGTCAAAGCACCTATGGTCGACAAGAAGTTCGATTATGACAAGATACAGAATCTCGAGATCGATCCGGATTTCGATAAGGGTTCTCGCATCGCAGGATACGGTACCCCGACCATATGCAGCGGAACATTCAGCAACGCCCAATTCGGTTCTTACACGTTGGCTTCCTACACCAAGGTGAAGCCGTGCATCTTCTTCCTCTACGAGGACAATTACTATGCCTTCAACCAGGCCGACGATGGGAAGACCCAGCAGGTCTATAATGAACTGCTGACGAAGATCAATCTTTGAGAATTATTAAGTGTGATAGACGGGGGATGTCCCCCGAGCTTTCATCTCATTAAGTAGAATACGAAACCGGACCAGATCTTCGGGAAGAAGAACGTGGTCTTCTTGGGCATCCTCTTTCCGATCATGGAGAGATCCCATATCGTCTGGAGTTTGGGATCGTTCAGGATGATTGCAGCATCGTGCTTCCTATCCTCCATCTGCTTCTTCACGGAATCGTACTCCGCATCGTAGGAGATGGTGGCCTTGCCCTCATCGGATTTGTAGACGCCTTTGAGGATCTTCTCCTGTGCGACATAGGTGTCCAGGGTCCACATGGGATCGTCACCGCCGTCGTAATCCGCCAGAAGGCACTTTCCGGACCTGAACATAATCCCCATCATGTGATCCTTCAGCTGAGCCTCCATCTCTTCTCTGGTGACCTCGACGGTCTTCAGTGCCGATGTTATTCCCTTGACGGCGTTCTTCTCGGAGATGTTCTCGGTGTCGATGATCCTGTGCGTGGGCTAGATGACCAATCCTTCGTTGTCCGATGATACGAGAGTGGCGAGTACGAAGGATTTCTTCTCGTTCCCGGCGTTCTCCAGGGAGTAGTTCAATGCTGTCTCGTATCTGTGGTGACCGTCGGCGATGAGCATCTTCTGATCCTTCAGCTGCTCCGTGATCTCCTTGCAGATCTTGGGGTCGGAGAGCTTGTAGTACTTGTGCTCCACGTCGGAATCGTCATTGTGCATGTAGATCAGCCTGGCGTTGTCATTGATCTTCTTGTTGAGCTCGGGTGTGAGTCCCTCGTAGATACCGAAGATGGACTCCAGGTGTGCTTCCATGTCCCTGAGGAGGTTCAGACGGTCCGCCTTCACTTTGGAAAATGTCTCCTCGTGGGGGATGATGTTACCTTCCTCGTACCTCTCCGTCTTCAGGATGCCGACGATACCTGTGCGGATGCGTGTGGTCCCGTTGTCATCGAATGTCTGCTCGTAGATGTAGAACGAATCCTCGTCGTGCTTCAGCTCACCGTTCTCGATCCAGGAGTCGAGCTCCTTCCTTGCGGAATGGTATCTTTTGTCTGCATCCTGCTTGAGGGTGAGGTTCGTGACATTGTGGGGGTGCGACTGGAGTTCTTTGAGATAATCGTCGCTGATGACGTCGTAGGGGGGCGAGATGCGGTCTGCCTCTTTCTCCCCTTTGCTGAGGTTGGGTCTGTATCCGGCGAATGGAAGGAATGTAACCATCTTTGCACCATACGGCTTTATAGCGTGCTCATATTTGTACGTTCAGAGATTGGATCCACTCGATCCCTCTCTGATATTTGCTCTTGGTCACGGGATAGAACGACAGTTCCTTCACGAAGTCCCTCATGCCGATGTGGTCGAATCCTCTTTCTGTGCTCTTGCCCATGGATTCTATCTCGACTTCGAGGAAATCCTTGTGCCTCTTACCGGATATGTACCTGCAGGTGTCGAATGTGAGCATGACGTCGGCACCGTCGGTGTAGTAGAATGCGGTGCGCTCGGTGCGCATCTGCAGGACGGGATCCTTCTCTATAGTGATGTCGGGAAAGCATCCCTTGCCGAAGGCCTTCAGCGTCATGAACCTGCCGTCCGCGGGCATCTCGATCTCCTCCCTGGACATCATCTCCCCTTCGTTGGAGAGGGGTTTCTTTGCGGTGAGCTTCACCTTCCCCTTGAAGGTGTTCTTCTGCCTCAGGGAGCATCCTTTGCGGTATAGTTCCAGAGTGTTGGAATCGTAGTACCTGTCCTGGGACTGCCTGACCTTCTTCTCGTACGGTATCGAATGATCCTTTAGGAACGATTCCAAACTGTTTATGACATCCGCAGGCTCCAGTTTCCTGTCCGTGGTGAATTTGAATTCGTTCTCTACTTCCATGATTATCCGACCTATGGACAACTGGATGATGCCCTCTGTGATAAACATGTCGAGCCTCCGATACGATATTCGGAGGATACCCAAATTTGGTTGTAGGTCAGCACCTTTTTAAGCAGGACTCCGAGATGTCCGAACATCATGGTACATGTCATCCGTGTCGGCTATATGGGTATCCCATTCTCGAACAGCGAGGAGATGGCCATGGTCTTCTCGAAGAAGTTCGACCTCAGGGATGTCGAGCTGGTACCGCTGATGTCCGCCAAGAACGTGATGGATGAGCTCGTCGCCAGGAGGATCGACTACGGGGTGCTTGCGGTGGAGAACAGATTCGCAGGCATCGTCGAGGAATCGAGGATAGCGAAGATGGGAGTCCGCAACCTGAAGGAGCTCGATCTCATGTGGTCCCCGATCCATCACTGTGTGTTCAAGAGGAACAGGGATGACAAGGTGACGTCGTTGGTCTCCCACATCCAAGCCCTTCTGCAGTCGCAGAATAATCTCAGAAGGCTGTATCCCGACGCGGAGTTCGTGGAATGCGAGGATACCGCATACGCGGCTGAGATGCTCGCCAAAGGTGAGCTTCCGGAAGGTTCCGCAGCCGTTTGCAGAAGGGATGCGGGAGAGCATTACGGACTTTATCTAGCCGATGAGAACGTCGAGGACAACAAGGACAACATGACGAGGTTCTCACTGGTCAAACTGGATTGATCACAGCTTGCATTTGCAGCAGTCCAGTCTCTCGCAGGGTTTGTTATCTATCTTCCACTTGAGGGCCCACATCTTGATCTGATGGATTATCTCCGTCATCTCGAACCCTGCCTGCGTCAGTCTGTATTCGCTCCTGATCGGCATCTCCGAGGTGTTCACACGGTGCTCTATCAATCCCTCGTTCTCAAGGTCCTTCAGTCTTTCCGTCAGGACCTTCGGTGTGACGTTGCCCAGTCTCGTATGGATCTCCGAGAATCTCATCCAATCATTCCCTCTTCTCATTTCGAAGAGTATGATCATTGCCCATTTCTTCGACAGATAATCCATGGTCCGATAGACTGTGCAGGTCTCGTGCATGCTTTCCGATTAGAAACTCGGAGCTATTTATAGTCTAGTATCTTATAGATATCTGCTATCAATTAGATATCGAGGTAATCGAATGAAGTGCATGCAATGCGAAGAGAGTCTGGCCGGAACCGGCTGTATCAAGAAAGGCGTATGCGGTAAATCCGCTGAATTGGCAGATGAGATGGATAAGCTCATAGCAACGCTCATAGAGCTGTCATCAGCGACCATCGAATGCAGGAACACTGATTTTATCAGGGAATTGGATTCGCACATCGTGGATTCCCTCTTCATGACTCTGTCGAACACGAACTTCGATATGCAGAGGATCAAGGATGCGGAAGCGGTGAGTGATTCGCTCATGCAGAGGGTAGGAAAGAGGTATTCGCTGTTCTCCGGGACCTACGGTGTCGACACCTATGATTCCGATGAGGATCTGAGATCGCTGAAGCAGCTCCTCCTGTTCGGACTCAAGGGGCTGGCAGCATACTACCATCACGCCTACGTCCTCGAAGCCGAGGATGCGACGATAACAGCATTCATGAGGAAGGCACTGTCATCGCTCATGAAGACGCTGTCCGCAGAGGAGCTCATAGCATTGAACATGGAATGCGGAGAGGTCGGGGCCAAGGCGATGGCCCTGCTCGACGAGTACAATGTGAGGAAGTACGGCAAACCAGAGATCACACAGGTTAGGACATCCGTAGGCACCAGGCCCGGCATCCTCATCACCGGACATGACCTCAGGGATCTGGAGCAGCTCTTGGAGCAGAGCAAAGGGTCGGGGGTCGACATCTACACCCACGGCGAGATGCTCCCCGCGCACGCTTATCCCGCTTTCAAGAAGTACGATAACCTCGTCGGCAACTACGGGAACGCCTGGTATCTCCAGAAGGACGAGTTCGAGAAGTTCAACGGGCCGATAGTCGCAACGACCAACTGCGTGCTCATCCCCAAGGACAGCTATAAGGACAGGCTCTTCACCACCGGTACCGCGGGTATACAGGGAGTTAAGAACATCGAGGCCAAGGATGGAAGGAAGGATTTCTCCGAGGTCATCGAGATGGCCAAGAACTGTCCCGCACCTGCGCCCATAGACGACAAGGTCCTGACCATCGGGTTCGCCCACGATCAGACATTGGCGCTCGCAGACAAGATCATCGAGGCTGTGAAGGCTGGAGCGATAAAGAGATTCGTGGTCATGGCAGGCTGCGACGGAAGGGAGAAGGGAAGGGAATATTACACGAGGTTCGCAGAGACCCTCCCCAAGGATACCGTCATCCTCACGGCAGGATGCGCCAAGTACAAGTACAACAAGCTGGACCTAGGGGACATCGGCGGGATTCCAAGGGTCATAGATGCCGGGCAGTGCAACGATTGTTATTCGCTCGTGGTCATCGCTAACGCACTTGCGGATGCATTCGGTACTGACATCAACGGGCTGCCTCTGTCGTTCAACATTGCATGGTATGAGCAGAAGGCCGTTCTCGTCCTACTGGTCCTTCTCAATCTCGGTATCAAGAACATCATGCTCGGCCCCAGGCTTCCCGTATTCCTCAGTCCCGGAGTGGCTGATGTGCTCGTTGAGAACTTTGGCATCAAAGGGATATCCGAGCCTATGGCTGACAGAGTGATCCTGAACATCCAGTAAAACCGCAACGGCGGACCGCAAGGTCCGCTTCCAACATGATGATAAAAGGGGTGCCCCCGAAGGGGCTGTATTTTGAAATCAGCAGCACTTGGTTCCTGCTGTGGGGCTGGCGCTCTCGTCCAAGATCTCTGCGACATCGAATGTCCATCGGACCCGCATTGGAGGCCCTGGTCCAATGGGGCGCCGAGAACGTCTTCCAGAACCGTGTCGTATTCGATATCCCCGATAACGACGGGTCCCCCAGTGATCATCGGAATGTAAGCAGCTGATCCATCAGCGTGATCGCTGCCATCGCTTCTACAACAGCTACAGCACGCGGTACGATGCACGGGTCGTGCCTTCCGTTGATCTTCACGGTATCGTCGCACATCTTCTCCAGGTTGACGGTCCTCTGTTCCTTCGCTATCGAAGGCGTCGGTTTGAATGCGACATCGAACGTAACAGGCATGCCGTTGCACATCCCTCCGCAGATCCCGCCCATGTTGTTGGAGCATGCCGATATCGTACCGTCCTTCATGCAGTACTGGTCATTGCTCTCGGATCCCTTCATGTATGCGATCTCGAAGCCCTTTCCGAACTGCACCCCTTTCACAGCGGGTATGGAGAACATCGCCCTTGAGAGCGAGACATCCAGAGCATCGAACCATATCCCCCCGAATCCCGCGGGGAGTCCGGTTATCATGCATCCCACCACGCCTCCGACACTGTTGCCCTCCTCCGCAGCTGCCGTGATGGCATCGAACATCAGGCGGTCGAAAGTATCATCGATGGCACGGGTCCTGTAGTTCCTCGAACCGTAGATTGCACCGAAACTATGTTCCGCATCATCCTTCACTATGTGGATCTGCTTGGAGTAAGCTGCGATTCCGATGCCCTTGGATTCCAGTATCTGCTTGCAAATGGCACCGACCGCCACCAATGGGGCGGTCATCCTGCCGGAGAACTGTGCTCCGCCTGCGACATCGAAGTCCTTGAACTTCATTAGAGCAGGATAATCCGCATGTCCGGGCCTCGGAGTGACGTTGAATCCGGAATAGGATGAGGAGTTCCTGTTGGTGTTCATTATCTTCAGCATCACGTACCTTGAGGATACCTTGCCGTCGGTGACCCCCTCTTCGAAGACGACCGCATCCGGTTCCTTCCTCGGGGTCCCGATCCCGTCCGATGGTTTCCTCAGAGCAAGCTCCTCCTGGACCCTGTCGAAATCGATCTCCATGCCTATCGGGAGGCCCTCCACTATGCATCCTATGCAGTCGTTATGGCTCTTGCCGAAGAGGCTGATCCTCAATCTGTTCCCAAGGGAGTACATGTTATCATCTCATGCCGATGGAGCGCATCTGTTCCACGAAACCGGGATAGGAGACGTTCCAACAGCCGTCGTTGTCCATAGTAATGGGCCCGTCGGATATCAACGATGCTACGGCGGCGGCCATGAACAGTCTGTGATCGCCGAGATGCTCTATCCTTCCGCCCTTCAGGCGGGGGACGCCGTGTATGATGCATCCCTGATCGGTCCCTTCTATGTCGGCACCCAGGGTGCTCAGCATGTTCACCACGGAAGCGATCCTGTCGCTCTCCTTGAACTTTAGCTGAGGCGCACCGTACAGATGGCTGGTGCCCTCCGCTGTGCTCAGGAGGACCGCCACGATGGGGAACAGATCAGGTATGTCGGAGAGGTCCACATCGCACGCAAACGGCCTTCCTTCGCCCGAGCATGAGATCGTACCGTCCCTCTCGGTGACCAAACAGCCCGATTGCCTGAGGATATCGATGATCTTCTTGTCCCCCTGGGGATCGCTGATGTCCAACCCGTCCACGGAAACGTTCCCGCATAGGCCTCCTGCGACCAACGGGAATGCCGACGATGAGAAGTCTGAAGGTACCCTGTAGTCGCGGGGGACATAGGATTGGGGTTCGATATGGAATCCCTCGTATGTTATACCGACCGTGATCCCGAAGTCCTTCATCATGGACAGGGTGATCTCGATGTACGGTTTCGACACGAGCTTCCCTTCGAGCATGATGTCGATGGGTCTGCCGACGAGAGGGGCCATCATCAGCATGGAGGAGACGAACTGAGAGCTCATGCCCCCGTCTATCCTTATCGTGTCACCTTTGACGGGTCCTTTGATCGTTATGGGTGCCCTTCCGTCCACGGAACTGCATCCCACCCCGCACCCTTTCAGTGCATCGAGGAGAGGTCCCATGGGCCTCTTCTGTATGGATTCGTCGCCTGTTATGGTGACCTCCTCGGAGAACAGGGCCGCGATACCGGTCATGAGCCTCATGGTGGTACCGGAGTTGAGCACGTCGATGACCTTGTCCGGAGCGTGGAGTCCCGATGATTCCACTATGAGGTCCCCGTTCTCCTGGGTGACCTTGGCGCCCATCGCCCTGACGGCATCGGCCGTGGCGAGGGTGTCGAACGAGATGAGCGGATTGGATATGACGCATCTGCCTCCGGATAGAGCGGCCATCAGGATCGCCCTGTGGGTGTAGCTCTTGGAAGGAGGCACCTTGACGCTTCCGGATACCCTTCCGCCGTTGAATGTGATGTCCGACCTAGTGGATGTGACTATCGTATTGCCGTCCAGCTGATCGGCTATGCGGCGCCCGTCGTTCTCCTTGCAGACGACCGCCACCGCAGGTCCCGTACCTGTGACGCCAGCGGCAAGTGCACCGAGGGACATGGCCTTGGATGCGATATCGTTTATACCGATGATGTCCCCGACCAATGCACCGTTCCTGTCCAGGACCTTGAGGTAATCCTCTCTGATGTCCATGACCATTGATTCGTATTCGTTCCGGAGCTCCCTGTACTTCTCCACAGGGACCTTGTTTTTGGGGATGTTCCTGTCCGGTACGCAGATGACCACATCGTACCTCGGGATATCCTTCCTGAGGAGGAGACTATTCTTCGAATTATCCGTGACGACGAGCCCTCCGAGGTGGCATCCGCAGGCATCGTCGAATGCACCGGTGATGGTCACCCCGCATTCCTTGGCACATTCCACTCCGAGCTTGATCACGTCCAGAGGATCCCACTGTATGTCGAAATGGTCCAATACCGACGATATCACGGCGTTGCAGACGGAACTCGAA
>CALAVG010000039.1 GCA_937892275.1 uncultured Methanomicrobiales archaeon
GCATTCAGCAAGCATTATAATACGGAATCCGATAACAGGATGGTAATAAGATGAGCGATATGCCCAACACGATGAAATTGGGGATGGGTTGTGCCTTCCTCGGTGCGATAGTCGCGTTCGCTTCCATGGCAGCCGCCTGGAACGGAACCGTCGATTCCGCAGCTCTTGTTGGTGTCGACATGGCCGCAGCGATGATGTTCTTCGCGGTGGCCGGCAGCTTCTCCACATACAGTCCGGTGAAGGGTAAGACTGTCGTAGTGCTCTCCGCACTCGCCACAGCAGTCCCTATCATCGCCGGGATTTTCGGTGCAATGGGAGTTCTCTTCACTTTGATCTGCGCCGTTCTCGGAATCGTATGTGTCGTCATTGCAAGCATGCAGAGCACGAGAGAATACGTCGACAACAGCAGGGTCGTCTGAAACTACTCAGGGTCCGAAAGGACCCTACATCTAATTTTGTTAGAATTAATACATTAACTTTTTTATTGGTAGTAGAAAATACCGAACCACCATGGATGAGAAGTATGCGTTTGCTTTACGCAAACTGGCTCTACTGGGAGCTTTGGATGATTATGTCTCGATTTCCTCAAGGGAGTTGGGAGAAGCCCTCGATATGAGCCAACAGTCCGCTTCCAAAAGGATCCTCGAGCTCATCGATCAGCAATACATCACCAGGGATCTGGGTACCAGGAAGCAGCGCATCAAGATCACGCCGAAGGGCGTGGAGGAGATGAAGAAGGAGTACACCGAATACCGCAGGATATTCGAGCGCACCGATCACATCAACATCCGCGGAGAGGTCTCCAGCGGAATGGGAGAGGGAGGATACTACATCTGCCAGGATGGATATCTCTCGCAGTTCCAGTCCAAATTGGGATTCGCTCCGTTCCAAGGTACGTTCAACGTCCGCATCTATCCCGAGGAGATCGGGAAGCTGGACATCGTAAGGAGCACGGCAGGCATCCTGATCAACGGATTCACATCCGAAGGAAGGAGCTTCGGGAACGTGATCGCTTACAAGGCGAAGATCCACAACATTGACTGCGCCATCATAGTGCCAGAAAGGTCCCATTATGTCGATATCCTGGAGATAATCGCTGCGTGCAGCATGAGAAGGACATTGAGCCTCAGCGACGGCGACAGGGTCGACGTGAAAGTAAGTCTTTGAGGCGGGGTCTCCCCCGCCTAAATTATTTTCAGAATTTCTCGAGATGCTTCATCACTGATTCGAAGACACATCTTCCGTCCCCTTCCTCAGTGTCGTATCCCCTGGTCCAGTCCGGGTGGGTGAATCTGGTCATGACACGCTCCGGGTGGGGCATCATGCCCATGACATTACCTGCAGGGTTGCATATTCCCGCAATGTCCGATGGGGAACCATTGGGATTCCACGGATACTCCGCATCCGCTCCGTCGGGACAGACGTACCTGAACACGATCTGGTCGTTGTCCTCGAGCTTCTGCACAAAGTCGGGGTCCATGCTCATCAGGTTTCCCTCTCCGTGAGCGGAGGGGATCATGAGCATCTTCTTCTCGGGAATGCATTTGGTGAATGCACACTTGCCCCTGTTGTCGTTCCTCAGTATGGTGGGACGGCACTCAAACCTTCCGGACACGTTGTTGTACAGTGCCGCGTTGGGTTCTGCCCTCATGGTCTCGTCGAAAGCAGGAAGGAGTCCCATCTCCACCAGGATCTGGAATCCGTTGCACACTCCAATTACAGGCTTGTCTGCTTCCACGAACTTCTTGACATCGCTTCCGATGGCGGCCTTGATCCTTGCCGCGAAGATCGCTCCTGCGCGGACATAGTCTCCGGCGGAGAATCCTCCGGGGAATGCAAGCACATCGTAATCCTCCAGGCTGCGCCTCATGTCGTCGGGGGCCTGTCCTATGAGCTGTTTGAGATGGACCTTCTCGGCCTTGGCGCCGACCATGTTCCATGCGTTCGCCATCTCATCCTCGCAGTTCGTTCCCTCGATACGGATGACGCATACCCTTACATCCTCTGGCTTCATTGCGAACCACCTCCCATGATGTTCCAGATGGGATCGTTCCATGCCTTCCTCATCTCCGCCACGGGTATCTCGGTGCCGTTGTCCTTGATCTTCAGGGAGTCTCCCTTGGTGATACCGATGATCTGTGCGTCGTCGCCCATGATCTCTGTGAACTCGGTCACATCCTTCCCGTCGACCTCTACGATCCAGCGGCTGTTGCTCTCGGAGTACAGGTTCCTCCTGAGGTCTCCGTCCATTCCAGAAAGGTCCAGCTCCGCACCTATCTGACCGGAGATGCACATCTCCGCCACGGCTATGGCCAAACCTCCGTCTGAACAGTCGTGGCAGCTCAGCACGAGCCTCTTGTCCATGGCCTTCAGGAGGTTCGCCATGTTCCTCTTGAGCGCAGGGATGTCCACTCCGGGGACCTCTCCCTCAACTCCGCCGAACTTCCTGAACAGTAGTGATGCTCCCATCTCGTCCTTTGTCTTTCCGACTATGAATATGCAGCTTCCGGCCCTCTTGAAGTCCGCTGTGACTGCCTTGGTGACATCGTCGATGATACCGCAGCCGAGCAGCATTGGAGTCGGCAAGATGTGCTTTCCTCCGGGCGCCTCGTTGTACAGACTGACGTTACCCGAGGGGATCGGGATGTTGAGCTCCCTTGCGATCTCTCCGAGTCCCCTGACGGCCTCCCTGAAGACTCCCAGCCTCTCTGGGATCTCGGGGTTTCCAAAGTTGAGACAGTCGGTGAACGCGTTGGGCATCGCACCTACTGCGACTATGTTCCTGCATGTCTCGTCTATGGCCGCCATTCCGCCCTTGTACGGGTCTGCCTCGCAGAACCACGGGTTGCATCCGATGGCCGCTGCCAATCCCCTCTTGCTTCCGGGTACGGGCAGGAGGACCGATGCATCTCCGGGACCGGTCTCGTTCAGCTTTCCGACCATCGGGTGAATCGCTGTGCTAGCACGGACCTCGTGGTCGTACTGCCTGATGGCCCACTCCTTGGATGCCACGTTGAAATCCGAGAGCATCTTAAGGATGACCTCCTTGTCCGAGGGGAGATCGGGGAACTTCTCGTTGGCCTTGGTGTAGACCTTGGGAAGCGTATAGGGCCTGTTGTAGACCGGTCCTCCGGTCAGAAACTCCAGGCCCATGTCGAATATGAGCTCGCCGTTCCAGAACAGGCGCGTGCGCTTCTTGTCCGTGGTCTTGGCGATGGGTGTGGCGAGGACATCCCACATGTCGAAGATCTCCAGGACCTTCTCCACGTTCTCGGGCTTGCAGGTGCACATCATACGCTCCTGCGACTCGGAGACCCAGATCTCCCAGGGTGCGAGACCGGGCTCCTTCAGCGGGACCTTCTCCAGGTCCACATCCGCTCCGCAGCCCGCTTCCAGTGCCATCTCTCCGACGACACAGCTCAGTCCGCCTCCTCCGAGGTCCTTCATTCCGGTGATCAGATGCTTCGCGTTGACCTCAAAGCATGCGTGGATCACAGGTTCCTTTGTGATGGGGTCTCCCAGCTGGACAGCTCCCCTGGAATCCTCATCCGATGTGGCTGTAAGGTCAGCGGATGCGAAGTTGACTCCATGGATACCGTCACGTCCGGTACGTCCTCCTATGAGTATCATGACCTCGCCGGGTCCTCCGGCGAAGTTGTTGGCAAGGTCCTTCCTCTTGACGATACCGAGGCATGCCACGTTCACGAGGCAGTTCCCTGTGTACTTCTCGTCGAAGAAGAACCCTCCTGTGATGGTGGGGATACCGCAACGGTTACCGTAGTCCCTGATACCGGACACGACACCGTTCACCAGATATCTGGGATGCTTCGTCCCCGGAGGGATCTCGCCTGCGTAATCGATGGGACCGAAACAGAGGGGATCCGCCAGTCCGATAGGCTGTGCTCCCATGCACACGACGTCCCTCAGGATACCTCCGATACCTGTGGCAGCACCTCCGTAGGGCTCCACTGCAGAAGGGTGATTGTGACTCTCAATCCTCAGACAGTATCCGTAATCATCGTCGAATACCATGACCCCGGCGTCTCCCCTGGAGAGGATGTCATCCCTGTCAAGTCCGAAGACGAACTCCTTGAGGATGGGTTTGCTGCTCTTGTAGCAGCAGTGCTCGCTCCATGCCTGTCCCAGGGACTGGAGCTCCACGTCGGTAGGGTCCCTGCCCTCCTTCTTGAAATAATCGCGGACCGCCTTCATCTCGTCGACGGACAATCCCAAAGCCATATCGGCCGAGACCTGCTTCAGCTGGTCGTCGGTGGCGTCGAGGATCTTCACGTCGTACAACGGGAAGGGGACATCGCGCTTGACCATCAGATCTGCCATTGGATCATCTCACCGTTACTTTGTAATTCTGGATGACGGGATTAGCCAGGAGCTTCCTGCACATCTCCTCGCCGGCCTTCTTGGCCTCGTCCGCGGGGAGGTCGACCTCCATCTCGAACAGCTTGACGGTCTTGACCTCGCCGAGTCCCTTGAACCCGAGCGATTCCAATGTCTTCTTCGTGTTCTTTCCCTCAGGATCGGCAACGCCTTTCTTGAGCTCGATTCTGATCTCTAATACAGCCATACCCATCCCTATCGCGTGCGATAATAAAGGTATTTGCTGGGATGGACGGGACAGGAACGGAGAACATCCTTTATTTGTGAGACAGCATAATGCCGATAGATGGCAGATTCCATAGTCCTCAAAGTAGCCATGCCCCAGCGTCAGACCGAAGCCGGTTACGGACGCGCAAGGCTCGACAGCGCTTCTCGCCGCGAACTCAATGTGGATATCGGCGATGTAATCGAGATTGTGGGCAAGAGGACGGTAGTGGCCAAGGTGTTCCCAAGTTCGATAGACGAGGAAGGTCACGGACTCATCGGCATAGACGGTCTCACAAGGACCAATGCGGGAGTCTCCATAGACGAGAACGTCACAGTCAGGAAATGCTTCCCCAAGGAAGCGGATTCCGTCACGCTGGCACCTAACATCCCTGACGGCAAGAAGATCCGTTTCAGTAACGGTATCGAGGACGTCTTCTCCAACGGTCTTCAGGGAAGACCCTTGGTCGCCGGTTCTGATATTATCGTACCGAACATCGCACTTATGGGCAACAGGTCCACCTTCAACGTGGTGTCGACGACCCCGAAGGGCCCCGTGATCGTCACCAAGACGACGCAGATTACCATCAAGGATTCGGCCCAGAAGCAGACGGTCAAGACGGCCTCCGGAAAACAGATTACATACGACGATGTCGGAGGATTGGATGACGAGCTGAAGAGGATCAGGGAGATGATCGAACTCCCCCTTAAGCATCCCGAACTGTTCGAGAGGCTCGGCATCGGTGCACCCAAGGGAGT
>CALAVG010000040.1 GCA_937892275.1 uncultured Methanomicrobiales archaeon
CCACTCAAGCCATATTTTACAGGACAGGAGATTCCACCAAGGAGACGCGTCACCACCTGTCAGAAGTGTGTTCGTACAGGTGATATTGACAATGTAGGTAAGACGGCTCGCCATCTTACTTTTTTTGAGATGTTAGGTAACTTCTCATTCGGTGATTACTTCAAGCATGAGGCAATTGCTTGGTCTTGGGAGTTTCTTACAGAGGTTCTTAAGCTTGATCCTGATCGTTTATACCCTTCAATCTACGGAGAGGATGAGGAAGCATTTGATATTTGGACCAAGGAGATAGGTGTTGACGCATCCCGTATTACCAGATTCTATCGTGATCCTGAGACAGGAGAGTGTGATAATTTCTGGGAGCATGGTGCAGGACCTTGTGGTCCTTGAGCGTTTTCCTCCCTTCGTTGATCTCGTCTGTGGACGTTCCGATGATCTGTCCTCCTGAGAGCATTAGCATCGCCTGTGCGAATGAATCCTGATTGTCGGCCCTGTCGGAAAGCATAGCATTATAGGCATCCTGAAGAGGTATCACGCCTTCGAAGTCCGAAGTCATCCAACGGTTGTTCTTGTACTCGATCAACGGCACTCTGCCGAATCCGTGCGGTACGGGAGTGTGTATCGGCTTCCATGTCCTCGGGTTGGATGATGCGGAATCGGTCTCCCATACGCTCACGAACTGTGTATCGTAGATGTATGCGATGAACCTCTCCTTTCTATCGTTGCCCATGTACGAGCTTACGACCGCGCCGAAGACGGAATCTCTCTCGATGTTCCCCGCGTATGCCACGAATGCGTGCAACGGGTCGATGGCTATGGATGTGGGCTCGTTCTTCCCTTCCGGAAGATAAACGAGCTCGAACGCCTTGCCATAGATGGAGATGTCCTCACCGATCTGCTGGTCCACCGCCCACTTGTCCTGCGCCTTCATGATGTCGATGATTTCCTGTCCGTAGACATCGTTCTCATCCGTAGTGTACCTGGGCTCGTTCCCGAACTGGTATCCTACCAGCACGTCGGTGATGTAACGGCAGTGATTGGCCACGACCTTGTTCTCGTGGCTGTCCGAGAAATCATGGTCTCCCATGTAGTACCTCTTGAGCTTTTCGAGCCTTGATCTCTGGTTGCTCCATTGTTCGTATGCTATGTCGATGGTCTCCGATGTTACCTCGGGATCCACTATTATATCGTCTGCTGGTCTCATGTAAGTCCTCCGATAATGGGTTTCATGAATGTGAATGCATAGTACCTTATTGCATCCACATAGTCATCGTTCTGCTTGATAGGTCTCTCTTCTCCCCTCTCGCTTGCCTTCGGATCCCATGAATAGGATGCGAACTGCGGAAGGGCCTTGTCCTTTATCCTCTCGGACATGATGAGCGTCCCGTCGTACAAAGCGTTGCGTGTGAACTCGATCCCGGGGAGGACGTCGTTCTTCGCCTTGATGACGCTGAGCCCGTGCTTCAGGAACTCTTGGCGGAGGACCTTGGCAGCAGGGTCGATAGCTATGGTGACGTTCTTCGGGTCGATGTGCATCTTCTCGCATTTGTCCAGGAATGCGACGTAATGATCGTAGGTGGTCTTGTCGCTGTTCTCGTCGTAGTAACCGTCCACGATGCGCCAGTCCCTCTTGTTCCTCTTGTAGATGCCCCCGAATACCATAACGGTCGCGTGAGTGGCTCCGTAGTCGATGGCGCAGTAGCGAATATCAGTACCGACCATATCCTCCTCTGGCCTGAAGTATGTGGCCGTTATCCTCGGGTAGATCAATCCCTCGGCGATCACCCTCTGACCTAAAACATAGCGTGCATAGAGATACGAGTCCTTCGGGAACTGCATCTCCAACGAGCGGACCATCTGAGAGGTCAGCGCAGGGTTGTCCTTCGGGGTGTAATGCCACCAGTGGTACCCTCCGAGGTCCTTCAGCTCCTCGGCGGTCATCTGGTCGTATCTGTCGGTGTAATCCTTGTACCACCAATGGTTCGGATTGTCGGGATTCAGTGTGCAGAAGTGCTTCCTGTCCGTGGATGCGACCGTCCTCTTGAACGCCTCCTCGACGAACCTCGGATCGTGCATGTTGATCTCGTCTGCGAACCATCCGGCATATGTGTTACCACGGATATTCATGAACGACTTGATGTCCGATGCTCCTGAGACGAATATTATCTTGGACCCTGTGGACGATGCGAACGAGATGGCTGCGGAGTTCTCCACCTTCTTGTATTTGGCCGTGGGGATCATCGACAGGATGCCGTAATCGCCGAGGATGCAGTTCTTCTCTATCGTACCGAGGGTACGTCCTGACAGGAGGAAGACGTTCTCCTCGGAATGCTTGACATAATGGCAGAACGCGGCGAGGGCGTAGACGGTCTTACCCGACCTGACCGCTCCCTCCCACACGTTGAGGAATCCCGTGTTATATATGGAGGACAAGGTCTTCTCGAACGATTCCTCGTCGTCCTCCTTGAAGAGTATGGGCTTGCGCTCTGCCACGGCGGTCATGCTTCTTCCTCGTTCCTGTATCTGGAATTGAAACGCTCCAATGCGTCCGACAAGTCCTTATCGCAATCGTCCAGAGCCTGTAAGAGGACCTCTGCGGACAGTCCGGTGGTGTCTATCATCATCTTGATACCATCGGCCCATCTCTTCCCGTAGTTGCCCTCTGCCCACATCCTGTCGTGGTCCGACAGCTTGTCGCGTATCGGAAGGTTCTTGGTCCTGTCCCTGAAGAATTGGGTATAGATCAGCAGTTCCTTCGCGGTGTTCTCTTGTGTGAGAAGGGAGAATGGGGTGTTCCGATTCGATTCCGATACACCCGATTCGACCGAATCAGTCGCGTGCGCGTGATTGTCTTCCTGATTCGATTTGGCATGTTTGTTCTGTATCCTCTGAACCTTCGACTTCGTTATGCCGAGCTTGTTGGCGATCTTGCTCTGTGAGTATCCCTGACGGGTCAGATCCATGACCTTCGTCACTGTCTTGGGATCCATTTCCTTCGGCATATCCGCACCTCTGTCAGGCGACCTTTACAGCGGTCTTCCCTGTGAGCTTCTCCCATCTGCTTAAGATGACATCGCAGTAGTGAGGGTCCAATTCCATCATACGGCATTTTCTCTTCGTTTGCTCGCAAGCAATGAGCGTAGAACCTGAACCGCCGAATACATCAGCGACAACATCCCCTTCCTGTGTACTGTTGAGGATAGCGTTGCTTATGAGCTCTATCGGTTTCATCGTAGGGTGCAGATCGCAGCGGGCTACACGGTCGATGGGCCATACGGACTTGTCGTACTTGCCCTTCCCCTCCCATTTATGCGTCTTGTTCCATCCGTACATGATAGGCTCGTGCTGATAATCGTAATCCAATCTGTTCATGGAGAATGTCGGGGTGTTCTTCAGCCACATAAGCTCGTGCTTGACCTGCCAACCCGATTCCTGTATGGATAACATCATCATCATGTGAGTACCGCCCTGCGGCATCGTGACGTAGATCGAGGATTGGTCCTTCGATATTCTGCGGAGGTTCGTGAATGCGGGTTTCCACAAGGATTCGGCTACCTCTTGGTCCGTCTGTCCGCCGTCACCGTCGCCGAGGATCGGACGCTCAATGCTACGGGTCCCGTTGAGCGCATTGAGCGTCCGATTCTTCGATGCCAATGCGACATTATACGGAGGGTCGGTGAATACCATATCAGCCATCAAGCCCCCCCCCCTCTCGATCATCTTGTCAACGTCCTCGACACTGGTCGCACTTCCGCATATCAGGATATGGTCTCCCAATACCCAAGCGTCCCCGGTCTTCACGTTGTGTTCGTTGGTATCGGCGGTCTCGTCGAAGTCATCCTCTACCACATCATCTGCGGATACCTCTGTACCGTAATCTACGTCTATGTTGTACTCCAGATCCGCCACATCGTAATCCATACCTTTGAGCTCTTCCAGTTCTGTCCGGTAAGCTTCATAGTCCCAATCGGATTGCTCGCTGGCGCGGTTGTCCTTTATCCTGAGATACTTGACCTCCGCCTCCGACAAGTCCTCCATGATGCTCACAGGGACCTCCTTCATACCGAGCTCCTTCGCTGCCATGTATCTCCCATGTCCGGCGATGATAACATGGTTCGCGTCTATCCAGATGGATCCTCTGAATCCCACTCTGCGTATGGATTCCTTCACTTCCGAGATATTGTCGTGGCGTCTCGGGTTGTTATAATACGGTTCAATGTCCTCCACGGGCATCATTATGATTGTATCCGGTTTCATCCCCTCTTACCTCCGGGTTCGAGTGTCCACTCTATCGTTCTCGGTTCTTATAAAAGTTAACGGCGTTAAGTATGTCTCATGCGATAGGAAGGCCCCCTCCGCAGAATTTAGGAAGGATGCACTCTACTGGCGGAGAGGATGGTGTTCCCGTCCTTTTTGCCCCCCGGACGGGTGAGGGGAGAGGTTCATGCCCTGTTCGTTGTCTCTCAGGTTAGACGGTAGGACTTACAGAGTGCAATGGGAACAGTCCCCGTATGATGAATCCGCTTCTGATTATTTATTGGACGGTGGTTCCGCCTTACACTCCCGGTCTGAATCCTGCGGGCGCTCCCTGTACGTTTTTCGGGTCCAGTTCCTCCTGGGCCATCTCGCCCAGGTTCCTGATGATCCTTCCGACGTTCTTCGGGTCGTTCAATGTGAACGATGCTTTTACGATGTCCTCTTCCTCTTCACTGTCCGCTATCTGCTTGACGTATATCTCGTACATTCTATCGTTGCCTCCTTAATCTGTTTCGTTATGGTTATGGTTATCGGTGAACAATCTCCTGATGAACATCAGGCAGTGCTGCCCTCCTTCTATGCGGTCTATGTGCCCTCCCTTCACGACGCACCAATCCGTTTCCTTCAACTCTCCGAAGAGTCTGTCCTTACGGATCTGCTCCTCCTTGAAGTGTCTGCATTGGCGACATGTCTGCCATCCGTTGAGGGAGTCGATCATGCTCTCGACTCCCATCTCCAATCGAGGGATGTCTGGATGGATTGCGGATCGTCCTTAACAGCGTATTCGGTGCATAGGAAGAGGACAGGGTTCCATCCGATCTGCCTGTCCCTCTTGTCGCAGTACGAGACCGTCGTTGTCCTCGTCGGGATCATCCGGAAGTAGAAGCATGAGCTGCAATGGAAGCCTATACCGTCAGACTTCAGGAGCTTCGGTTCGTCCATGCTTCCGCCTTCTTGTCTATGTAGCACCAGTCCACCATCAGCCAGATGGCATCGAGGTCGTAATGTTCGCATGGTTCCATTCCGATCTTGCTGTGAAGGGGAGCGTCGATATAGGGACATGTGGTCATGATGTTGACCATCTCGTGATGCGAGCATGTCCAGCAGTTCTTCGGGACATTCTCTGGACCCGGAACGATACGGGCCTTCATGACAGCCACCTGACGTTCCTCAATGCCACCCTGACCGCTTCCGAACATCTTGGACATAACTCCTTCATCCTTCCCTCTGTGATTCCGTATCCGAGCTGGCAGTGTCCGATGTGGGATTCCTCGTCGAGAAACTCCTTTCCGCAGTTGGTACACCAAGTCATTCGCTCTCCCCCTTCACATACGATCTTCTGCATGTGTTGTTCCTCGTGTTCGTGGTATTGTCGAACGTTATGAGCCCGTGGTCGTGGAGCTCCTTGACCCTCCCTGTGATGGAGTTGATAGGCGTTCCCAATCTGGCCGCTATCTCCTCGTCCATCAGTCCGGGATTCTCCGTTATGGTCACGTAGACCCTGTATCTGAGTGCGTTCAGCCTGTTCGTGTTGAACGCCTTCCTGTATGCTTCCTCGCTGTTGTAATTCATGATTCCCACCCTCTCTCGTCAGTCTGTCGATGTATTCCTCGATCTTCCTCGGGCCGTTCGTTCTGATCCATGTGGTCATCCCGTCATTCTCGAAGGTCCCTCCCATCGCCTTGATGTATATGCGCTGGGTGTCCGTCAGGGCCAGCTTATAGGCGCTGCTATAGTCCCATCCTCCGTTCGGATGCGGTCCCATCACGATGACCGTGTGCATCATCCCACCATCTTGTATTCGGCGCGTCCGGAGTGCATGCCGATGATCTCTATCTTCGGGTCGCTCTTGCAGACGGATCTGACCTTCTGCGAGGTCACGCCATTGAATCCTCTTCTGTTCAGCTCGCGGATGATCCACTTGGCGGAACGGGGCATGTTGTCCGACATGATCTCGTGTACCGCGTCCTCGAGTGCCCTGTCGCAAGTCATTCCTTCTCACCCCATTCGACGAAGTATCCGCACGGACCTTCGGGGTCCACATCGAACCTGTCCTCCAGGACACACCCGACCTTTGATGTTATCAGGCTCTTCCCGTAATGGAAACAGTTCTGACAATCTGTATTCATTCCTCTTCCTCCTCGCAACAATCGCCCGTCCATTCCTTGACGATCTTGGGTCTCTTCTTCGCAGTAGGGTCATTCAGATGCTTCGGGTCCACCTTCTTACGGTTGTAGAGGAACTTCGGACAACAGGTGCATCCGCATACCTCCTTCTTCTGCTGGCAGCCTTTCGCCCTGACGC
>CALAVG010000041.1 GCA_937892275.1 uncultured Methanomicrobiales archaeon
TTCCTGCTTTGGACGGGTCCCCGTCCAAAGTGTACGGAGAATCGTCGATGAAGCAAGGTGCCGCATCCGTTTCCTCGTCTGAGCTCTCGGTCCACATCATTTCTGCAAGTTCTTTATTCCGCTGATTCTGATTCTCGAATCTGTAAGCATTGTATCCGAAACCTTCGCCTATGGAGTACATGACAGAGTCACCTCTGAAGTTGAACCCTCTGGGTTCAACGATCTTCAGTGTATCATACAACGGCGAATTCCTCCTCACAGGTATGATGAAACGGTAACCGACCGAGTGCAGCTCCTGCATGATGTCTTCCGAGAAGTAACCTCTGTCCATGACGAGAACGCATTCACAGCCGATGTCCATCTCTTGCAATATGTCCGTAATGGCCCCCTCTTTGACGTTGCCTGCCAACGTCTTCAGAGCTTGAGGGAGTTTGTCGTCAAGACCACATATCAGAGCTATGTTGAACTGTCCGCATGATAACTTGAAACGATTGTATCCTTTCTTTACCAAGAAGGATTGACCCTTGCTGAAGCACACTGTCAGATCCGTTGCGATCTTCTTACCAGGAGTTCTGAGAGACTCGAAGAATCTGTCCTGGGCATCAATGGCTCCGCCTACGATCCTCAACGCCAACGACAGTACATCGGGGTCGCAATGGGGGTGCAGGCACATGATGTTGTCCTGCGTCAGGAACCATCTGCCTGCCTGGCAGAGCCTGCCTCTGCCAGCCAGTCTGGCCATGGCCAGCATCAGCAGGTCATCGCACGTATCCGGGAAACATTCTCTGAGAGAAGATATGAAATCCCTGGAGGCCAGATCGAAAACTTGCATAGCACCTTTGATCCTGTAATCCATGATCTCTTCCGGACGCTTCTTGTAGCGCTCTACGTCTATGTGCGCGGCCACTATGGCTTTGGGATTCATCTTCTCGATATCGATCTCCGAGGAGATCACTAGGTTTCCTGGAGGTTCTAGGATGCCGATGTATTCCGTCAGTTTCTTCCGTCTGTTCTCACCGGGCACCCACTTTGTGGATGCCCAATAGACGTAGTGGCTCCCCCCATTCTTCTCTACGGTCAAGCCCTTGCTTCCAGAATCCCTCATCTTCTGCAGCCATTCCTTAGCCCAGCCGTCCGGTTCTCTTCCCATATATTCCGTATTACGGAATAAGTATATTAAACCTTTGATTTCAGATAGCCAGACGATCCAAAAGTAGTGAGTTCAGTTATACCATATACCGGAAAAATCGGGAGTTAGAGTTTGAAACCTAGCATCA
>CALAVG010000042.1 GCA_937892275.1 uncultured Methanomicrobiales archaeon
TCCGAAGAATGGTGTACAGATGCACTGGATGGCAGGCTGGATTATCATCAGAAGACCGGCCTCCGAGGACGTGAGCTGACCGATGCTCTGCAGATATAGGGCTAAGAAGAAGGATATCGAATATGATGCCGCATAGCTCATGAACGTAGCGATACACGAACCGCTGAAGGTCCATATCTTGAACAGGCTCATATCGAGCAGGCAATGACTGTTCCCGATCTGGGATCTGATAAAGAGTATCATGACCACAACGCCGATGAGGATAGCGATGTATGACCATGTCTGAGGGAGATTGATCACACCGCCCATCGTCAACAATATGGCGAAACCGTACAGCACGGCCGATCTTGTATCGAATACACCTCCGGAATCGTTCCTTATATCGGATCTGAAGCCTGCGTTTATCACGATCAAAGAAGCAACGGCCAGGGGAACCACTAGAAGGAAAAGCAACCTCCACCCTATCAGGTCGTTGACCACACCTCCGATGGCGGGGCCAAGGGCCAAACCCATATAGACGAACATGGTCTGATAACCTATCACCGAACCTCTGTGACCCTTAGGAACGATATCGGTCAGCATGGAGATGCTTACGGTCGCCAGACCGGCCGCCCCCATCCCTATGATCGCCCTTCCAATGATGACAACCCAGAAGTTGGGTGCGAGACAGGCTATGGCACAACCTATTATGATGATCAGAAGATCGATGATGAACAATCTCTTCTTCCCTATGATGTCGGCCAATTTCGCCGAAGGGACCATGAAGATCACTGATGAAAGTAGGAAAGATGTATTGATGTACGCTAAGTCATGTGATCCCGTACCGAATTCCTCTCCGATGTTGACGAGAGAAAGATTCATCATCGTACTGAGAAGCGGAGTGATGAAAGCGGAAATGTAACAGGCTAGCTGCACCGCCTTGATTTCCGATTCCGAATACCCCATGATACTCAGAGAATCCACCTGCGATATAAACCTATAATACTCTGGTCGGGAATCCAGGTCACATGGCAGTATACAACAGATCGGAAGAGCG
>CALAVG010000043.1 GCA_937892275.1 uncultured Methanomicrobiales archaeon
GCCTGTCATTGATCAGGACGGAGCGTAATACGGTCAGCATCTTGCGGGAACAGACGATGAGTGCCTCGTTGTGTGTCTTTCCGTTCTTCTTCAGACCTATTTTCCCGGGCGTCGCATAACTATGTTCAAGAATCGATCATTCCAGGACGTCCTTGAAAGGGGCGTTAATCCCAAAGGCCTTGATGACCTGCTTCTGTAGCTTGGTCCTCTCCGAATAGATGATATTGTTCCCGATCTCAGACCTTCTCAGGATCGCCATTTCCTGAAGTATCTCCTCACGCGACTTGCTACGGAGTACAGGGTCCTTCAGCATAACGTTGGACATTTCCAGCCTTAGGATGAGAGAAAGGAAAACGAGGAATGACTTTGCCTCTGTTGCAGGCTCCCCGTGAACGCGGAGCCTGTAGAAATCGGAACCATTCTTCATATCATCGAAAGCCGACTCTGCAGTCTCTTTATCACGATATATCTGCAAAGCACGCTTTGCATCCTTGATATGATTGGATATCATGACAATGAATCCGCTGTATGCGGTCTTCTTATCGATCATCTCTTGGTCGGCCGTGACCTTTACCCTTCCTTTGGATCCGCTCACTGTGAAATACTTCTTGGCCATGGGCGAGTCCGAATATGCATAATCCCCTTCCAATATTCCTTTCCTGACAATCTCCAACTTGTCTGTGAAGTATCTGACATCATCTTCCTTCTTCTGAGGATTGAAGAATACATGGACGTAGCAACGATGGCTGGAGCCATCGTTAGATGCCCAGCTGACAGTTTTGGTGGTGCAGTATATGCGGGAAGCACCATCGTCATAGAAGTTGTCGAACCTTTGGATCTCTCCCCTGACGGCATCTATGTGTTCCTTGGCGAATGACAGTCTGTTCTCTACGCTGATGAGGAACCGCTGCCTCAGACTGTACATCTCATCCGTATTCTCAATGGTAAAGAAACCCTTGTCCATGACAACACTGAATCTCTCAAAGCCAAAGGCTTTGACAGTATGAAGGAATCTTTTGAGTGAGGTCTTATCGTTGATGTTCCCCGGTATGATGGAATAGTAGGCAGGCAAACGGCTATCAGAACCTATCATCAGTGCTAGATTGATCTGTTCGAGGTCTTCTTTGTCCCTGTTGTAGCCCGATCTGATGATAGCAGCCATTTCCGAATATGATGAGATCGACGTTATGTCGAGAGCGTAATTGTCCTTGTCTCCCAGCTTTCCGACCCATTCCTTGAAGAATCTGCTCTTGAGGTCGAATGTTATCCTTCTCAGCAGTTCGGATATCCTCTGATCTGCAAGCGTGCGATCGATCGGTGTATCGCTGCCTTTACTCCATTGTTCGCAGTGGCATAGCGCACCGCTATGCCCAGCAAGATAGTAGGCGCAAGTCAGTATGGCCTCAGCATCCTCGTTGAAGACATCCTTGACGATCTTCGTGAGTCCAGTACGTTCAGCGATGCTGTCGAAGAGCAGGTCTCTGCCTATCTCTTTGATGATCGCGTATACTTCCGGTTTCGGTGATGTTCTCTTCCTTATGTCATCTTCACTCCCTGTTAGGATAATCTTACCTGAATCATCATAGTAACCTATCGTCTTCCTGCGGTGGGTGGGTTTCTTCTTCTCCGGATCCCAGTATGCCACATCCAGGCATGCATACTGCATGCCTCTGATTGTGACTTTGATAGTCCTGGGTTCTGAACCGGTCACTTCCAGGAACTGCTCCCAATCCATCTCACGGAGGTCGGCCATTGTGTATCCCTTCGCAAGGGCAGAAGCTATTGAGGATCCGTTAGCTCTCATCATAGTTATGTATAAATTATTAGTATAACTATGTTTCGGTTATAAACAACCCCTATCGCGGTTGAAACGTCCTGTTGTCCCTGATCTAGGCCAGATCACAGAATTAGCTGGTTTGGACCCGGGTCTCAAAAGACATAGTTATGCGACGCCCGGGAAAATAGGTTGGGATACATTCAGACGGCTTATCGGCCGTCATATCAGAGAATTATCAGCACTTGGTAGGCTGCATGGCAGAATCGCGGAGAGGTATCGGAATCCCAGGGATCTCACGCCATTTGTGTATGTAGCTGCCGGAAACGATCTGCTTTATGGCGACCTGTGCGTTATGGGAGAAGGTCCTGATCCATTTGTACCATGCGAGATAATATGGCAGCCACTTGGTGGACACTCCTTTGAAAGGGGCCATGAATGTACGGATGTCCTGATGGATTTTGTTGATCTCGGACAGATTATCTGCATCTCTGGACAGGATAGCGTTATGGGCAGCCACCTCCAAGGTCTTCATGACCTTGGGGTAGGCCTTATGCTTATCGGTATTGACGATAGCGCCCGAGCATATCCTGTTCTTGAGTGAATCCAGGGCCAGATCGATAGTGAGGGCGCCTCTGCACACCACATCGTAGAAGAAGTCCTTCTTATCATCGAAGGCAGTGATCACACAGATCTGGTCGTCACTGATTCCTGATTTGGAGACGACCTTATCGTGCCTCGGTTCCCGAGGCACTACCTCCCAGATCCTCGAACCTGGTGCCCTTGAAGGATTCCCTGAAGTATATCTCGTCCAGTTCGACGTCGGTCCCCGACATCGCCTGGAATAAAGGGGGATAGCCATACAGCACCTCGAGGACACGAACTCTCATGGACCAGCTGGTCTTAGGACAAACGCCTACCTTCTCACATACTCTGGAACCGAACAGATGATCAACGAAGCATTCGGCATATTTCATCCACTGATCATAAGGCAGCTTCGTGTTTCCCAGTATGGATCCGACATCCGTTTGACGATGTACCTTGCCGCGATCCTTGCATTGGTAGTGCTGGGTCCCGGCATTGGTCCTTCCATGACGAATGAGTCTGAATCCATTGCATACCGGGCATCTCATTTCCGGAGGTTCAATCTGAGTCTTGACCATCTCGGAATCTATGATGGATCTGATGGTCTCGATCATGGATATGCGGTCCTCTGGACCGCATGAGAGTAACAAATCCCGGATTGATTCCTCTATCCTTACCGAACTGATCGAATCCATGATTGTGAATATAATACATTGTATAATAACAGCTGGTTGTTATCTTTGTAATTAGTCACCAACACGCTAGTCACTAAGCTCGTAGGTCCTTGGTAACCGTAAAGGCGGTGGGACTGCTCTTCGAGAACCCGTACATAACCATAGCCGATGTGGCGGAAAGGTGCGAAGTATCGGCCACGACCGCCGCCAAGGTTCTTTCGGACCTGGAAGGGGACGGTGTTGTGAGGGAGGTGTCCGGAAGGAAGAGGAGGAAGTTCTACCTGGCGGATGGGGTCACGGAGATCCTTGGTAATAGGTGATGGTCTCCAGAATCGTCCGAATTTCCGCTATGGGCATCGAGATGGTCGTCATCGTATCCGGGAAGAATCGTCTGCACATTCCCGCTTCTCCATTCTATCGCTTTTCGCCCTAGAATTCAGAAAGACAAGATCATAAGGGTCGCCCCCTCAGGAGAGAGGGCTAAGTCGTTTATCTTGTGGTCGTTGGTGTTACCTTTTCACACTTTCCCCGATGATCTTATCAGTTCCTGTTGAGTCTCAGTGCGACGATGA